>NZ_JBJIAI010000033.1:0-34814 GCF_045311035.1 Mycobacterium sp. SMC-13 | reverse complement strand
CATACCCGACCCACCCGGGTCACAGCCCAACGTAACGCTCATCAATACGAAGTAACTGCAACTACGAACTTAAGGACATCATGACCGCTTCGCCGTATGACAACCTGCCGCAGCTGCCGACCTTCACCCTGACCTCGACGTCGCTGACCGACGGCGGTCCGCTGGCCAACGCACAGGTCAGTGGCATCTTCGGCGCCGGGGGACAGGACGTCTCGCCGCAGCTGAGCTGGTCGGGCTTCCCGGCCGAGACCCGCAGCTTCGCCGTCACGGTGTACGACCCCGACGCCCCGACGGCGTCGGGCTTCTGGCACTGGGCCGTCGCCAACCTGCCCGCCGACGTCACCGAGCTGGCCGAGGACGCGGGCAACGGCGACGCGCTGCCCGGCGGCGCCATCACCCTGACCAATGACGCGAGCCTCAAGCGCTTCCTGGGCGCCGCCCCGCCGGCCGGCCACGGCCCGCACCGGTACTACATCGCCGTGCACGCCCTGCCGGTCGAGAAGCTCGACATCCCCGAGGACGCCACCCCGGCGTTCCTGGGCTTCAACCTGTTCATGCAGGCCATCGCGCGGGCCGTCATCCACGGAACGTACGAGCAGAAGTAGCCGGACGACGTCGGGTCGCGGCTGTCCGCGGCCCGACCTACCATCAGACCGAGGTCGGCGGCAGCGACGCTCGCCGCGCCTGGAGCGAGGGGGCCATCCGCTTTGTCCACATCTGCGCCGGTGAGTAAGCGCTCGGCACCGACGGATCAGGACCGCCTCGACTACATCGACCAGGCCACGTTCCTGTCGTACCGGGCCAGCGGCCGGGTCCAGGTCGGCATGGCGCTGTGGTTCTACGAGGGCCCGGTGGATCTCGACGGCTTGCGCCGGTTCAACGAGAACTTCGGCAAGGGGTTGGTGGCGCGGTACATCGAGCGGTCGCCGGTGCCGTTCGGCCGGCATCGCTGGGTGGCCGCGACGGGCGCCCCACGCCCCATCGACATCGCCGAAACCGCCTGTCCGCGTTCAGAACTGAGCGACTGGCTGGAGGCGCGCTCGCGCATCCCGATCGATCCGGAGCGCGGGCCGGGGTGGCATCTGGGCGTCCAGCCCTTCACCGACGGCTCGACGGCGGTCGCGATGGTGCTGTCGCACTGCCTCATCGACGGCACCGGATCGGTCGTCGCGTTCATGGACGCGGTCCTGGGCAACGAACGCGACCTCGGTTACGGCCCGCCGCGGTCGCGCAGCCGGTGGCAGGCGATCCGATCGGACCTGCGCCAGACACTGCGTGACCTGCCCGAGGTCCGCCGCACGATCGCCGTGGCCGCCAAGCTGGCCTACCAGCGTCGCGGTGAGGTGACGGCGGCGCCGGCGACCGTGGATGCGCCGGGCGGCGACGAGATCGTGCACGTGCCGTTCGCCTCCGCCAACATCGACATCGGCCATTTCGACGCACGCGCCGCCGAACTCGGCGGCAACGGCTATTCACTGGTCTCGGCGTTCGCCATCCGGCTGGGCGTTCGGATGGGACGCCAGCGCGCGCGGGACGGCGCCATCTCGTTGATGGTCGCGATCAACGACCGCACGTCCTTCGAGGACACCCGGGCCAACGCGATGACGTTCACGACGTTCACCGTCGATCCGGCGCTGGCGACGACGGACCTCACCGAGCTGCGCGGCGAGATCCGCGCGGCACTGCGCCGGGCCCGGGAGGAGCCGGACGAGTCCTTCCAGCTGCTGCCGCTGACGCCGTTCATCCCGCGGCGCGCGGTCCGTCATACCGTGGCCATGGTGCTCGGCGAGCTGCCGGTCACCTGCTCCAACGTCGGTGACGTACCGGACCTGGTGGGCCGCATCGACGGGACGCACCAGGCCGATTTCGTGAACTGCTGGGGTGTCGAGCAGAACGTCAAGAAGGCGGACATCGAGCAGCCCGGTGGGCTGCTCGTGGTGACGGCCCTGCGCCACAACGGCAAGGTCACCCTGGGCATCGTCGGCTACCAGGTGGGTGCCGAGAACACCAGGGCCGCGCTGCGCGACCACGTGCAGCAGACCCTGGACGAACTCGGCGTCACGCCGACGTGGGTCTACTGATCGCCGCAGTCAGGTCCGTCAGGGAGTCGCGCACCGCGTCGAGCAACGGCCACGGGTCGTCGAGTTGTTCGCGGTCGGCGACGATGCCGATCGACAGCTCTTGGCGGTAGCTGAACACCGTGATGTTCAGCCCGACTCCGTGCAGTATGCCGGAGATCGGAAACTGCGAAAGCTGTTCGGCGCCTGCGCAGTACAGCGTCGTGGGGGAGCCGGGCACATTGGAGATCGCGGCGTTCACGGCCGGCTGCAGGAACGCTGCCCCGTGGCGCAACGCCGTGCCGGTGGCGCGGGCGAACAGCGCCGGCGGGATGAGGTCGTTGGCGTCTTCCAACAGGGACGCCGGCAATGCCTGATGGCGCTGTTTCGCTGCGGTCATGGTGGCCTGCGCCCGGTGTAGCCGCTCGACGGGATCGGCCTCATCGGTCGGCAGTTCGGCCATCATGACCGTGACCCGGTTACCGAACGTGCCGGTTTGCTCAGGCGTGCGGACGGACACGGGCACGAACGACAGCAGTGGTCCGTCCGGCAGTTCGCCTTCGTCGGCCAACCACGACCGCAACCCCGACGCGCACATCGCCATCACGACGTCGTTGATGCTGCATCCGAAGTGATCCTTGACGGCTTTCACCTCAGCCAGTGACACCGAACCGAACGCCACACTTCGGCGCGGCGAGATCGCGGTCTGGAACCGCGTGCGCGGTGCGACGAGTTCGGTGCCTTCGGCTGTGTTCGTGCGCTCCAGGATCGCCTTGGCGGACCGGCTGTGCCGCGCCACCGTGCTGACGCCGGGCACACCTCGCAGCGTGGGCACCTCGTCGAGGTGCGGCAGCGCACGCACCGCGGCGCGAATGGACCGTGCGGGGTATCGGCACATGTTGGTCAACCCGCGGCCGAGAAGTTCGGCCTGGGACGGCCGGTGCTGCGGTGCCACGCTGAGGGGAGCCACCACTGGCTGTCCTTCTACGGTGTCATCGAGCAGCACCCGCAGCACCTCGGCGCCCGAGACGCCGTCGACCGCGGCGTGGTGCATCTTGATCAGCAGTGCCACGGAGTCGTCGGCCAGTCCGCTGATCACGTGGATCTCCCACAACGGCCGTGCCCGATCCAGCGGCCTCGCGATGATCTCGGCGACGTGGTCGGCGAGCCGGCGATCGTCACCCGGTGCCGAGAGCGCGGATTCCTGTACGTGATAGGTGACATCGACATCGTCTGCGTCGACCCAGTACGGGTGGTCGAGGTCGAATGGCACCCTGACGAGTCGCCAGCGGAACGGCGGCAGGAGCGGCAACCGCTCGGCCACGAGGTCCCGGATCACCTCGGCGGTCAGCCGGCGGCCGTCTGCGGTGTACGGCGCGTAGGTGCTCAGCACACTGACGTGGCCGTGCGCGCGCCCGTCCTCCATCGCCAGGAACTGGGCATCGAGGCTGGTCAATTTCCGGAAGGTCATGGCCGGTCCTTTCAGGGTCTCGGCTTGTGGATCAGGATTTGGCGACGCCGGCGGCGCCACCGTGGACGAAGACGGGTTTGGTCCCTTGAGCTGCGGACACGGTCTCGGTCAGGTAGTGCAGGGACACCGCGTCGAGGATCGAGTGGAACGTGCCGTCCTCGTTGAAGTTGACGTTCGCGCCGTCGACCCAGATGAGCGCGACGGTGTCCTCGGTGTTGTCCTCAGGCGTGTAGAAGGTGTGGACGGAGCCGCCGGGTTCGTAGAGGTAGGAGCCGGCGGTCTGGGGCTGGTCGGGGTATTCGCGGTAGAGCCAGCAGCCCTGCATGGTGTACACCTGCGCGGGTCCGGTGTGGTAGTGGATTTGCAGGCCGACGCCCGGGGCCATCCTGGCGAGGATGACGTACTCGCCACGCTCGGTGTCCAGTCGCAGCGGGTGGAAGCTCATGCCCGGGCCGAGGGCGTCCTTCAGCAGCGGGGTCTCGGCGAGGTTGACGCTCAGCAGTTCACCCTGCGGCAGCGCGACCAGCGGAAGAGGAGCGCCGCTGAGGGTGGTGACCATTTCGGGGGAGGCGATGGCGGTCATTTTCGGGCCTTTCGATGTCGGGTGGATTCGGTTGGTATGCATCGATTCTGCGGTGCGCCGGCGTCCAATACTTGACATCAAATGACAATTTCTTGACAGTAGACGACATGCCATTTGTGCGCGGCACATCGTTGCAGGGCTTCCTGGAACTCGTCCGGGAACTCGGTGAAGACCCCGCGCCCCTGCTCGCCCTGAGCCACATTCCGATCGAGGCGGTCGGTGACCAGGACAGCTTCATCAACTACCGCAGCGTCGTCACCACGCTGGAGACTGCGGCCACGATGACGGCGACGCCCGACTTCGGCAGGCAGCTGGCGCTGCGCCAGGGCCTGGATATCCTCGGCCCGGTTGGGATCGCCGCCCGGACCGCGGCGACCGTCGGTGCCGCGTTCGAGGCCATCGACCAGTACATGTCCGTTTACAGCCCGGCTCTGACGGCGACCATCGACGCGCAGCCGGCGGCACGCCATGCCCGGTTCGACTGGCGCCTCGCGGTACCCCGATCCATCGCGCACCGGCAGGCGGCCGAGCTCGCCCTCGGCGTCGCGCTGCGGGTGTTCCGGCTGCTGACAGGTCCCGACTTCACGCCGGCGGCGGTCCACTTCCGCCACGAGCCGCTGACCAGCCCGCAGAACTACGCCGAGTATTTCGGGTGCCCGGTGCGTTTTGCTCAGCCCGACAACGGTTTTCGCTTCCCGAGGTCGGTGCTTGCCCGGCCGCTGGCGGCCGACGCCGCGGTGCACGACGTCGTGCGGGACTACCTGAACACGATCGCGGTACCGGCCGATTCGCAGGTCGCCGAACCGGTGCGGCTGCTGATCCGCCGGATGCTGCCCACCGGGGGCCTGACCCTCGACCTGGTCGCGCAGCATCTTGCGGTGCATCCGCGCACCCTGCAGCGGCAACTGGAGACGCAGGCCACGTCGTTTGCCGCACTCGTCGACCAGGTGCGCCGCGAGGAGGCCGACCGCTATCTCCGCAGCACCGACATCCCGTTGGGACAGCTGGCGGGGTTGCTCGGCTACAGCGAGCAGAGCGTGCTGTCGCGATCGAGCCAACGCTGGTTCGGCACCTCGGCGTCAGCGCATCGGCGCTCAGCCGTGCGCGATCAGGCTCCCGTGCCCACCGCGTCGGCCAGCGACGCGAACCCGCCGGCCTTGAGCTTCGCCGCGACGCCGTCGTGAATGTGCTTGGCCCACAGGCCACCGCCGTAGATGAAGCCGGTGTAGCCCTGCACCAGCGAGGCGCCGGCGAGGATGCGCTCCCAGGCGTCGTCGGCGGTCTCGATGCCGCCGACGCTGATCAGCACCAGCTGGTCGCCGACGCGCTTGTGTAGCCGCCGCAGGATCTCGAGTGACCGCGCGGCCACCGGAGCACCGGACACGCCGCCGGCACCCAATTCGGCCACGCCGGGGGTCCGCAGCCCTTCGCGGGAAATCGTGGTGTTGGTCGCGACGATGCCCGCCAGCCCCAATTCGACAGCCAGGTCGGCGATCTCGTCGACGTCGTCGTCGGACAGGTCGGGCGCGATCTTCACCAGCACGGGCTTGGTGGTCTCGGCGCGCACGGCGGCCAGGATGGGCCGCAGCGACGCCACGGCCTGCAGGTCACGCAGCCCGGGCGTGTTCGGCGAGCTGACGTTCACCACCACGAAATCGGCCAGCGGGCCGCACAGCCGGGCGCTCTCGGCGTAGTCGTCGACGGCGCGCTCGGGCGGGGTGACCTTGGTCTTGCCGATGTTCACGCCGATCGGCACGGTGGACTGGCTGCGGGTCAGCCGGATGGCGAGCTCGCCGGCCCCATGGTTGTTGAAGCCCATGCGGTTCAGCAGGGCGCGGTCCTCGGGCAGCCGGAACAGCCGCGGCGCCGGATTGCCCGGCTGCGCCTGCGCCGTCACGGTGCCCACCTCGGCGTAGCCGAAACCCAGTGGGCCCCAAGCGTTGATGCCGCTGCCGTTCTTGTCGAAGCCGGCCGCCAGGCCCACGGGCCCCGGGAACGTCACGCCGAACACCGTCGTCTCCAGCACCGGATCCGACGGGGCGAGCCACTTGGCCAGCAAGCGGCGGCTGACGGCCGTCCCGGTCGCGATGCGCAGCAGCGCGAACACCCAGGTGTGAATCCGTTCCGGCGGGACACGGAACATCACCCAGCGCAGGGCGCGATACATCAACGGCTCCTCACATCGACGGCTGCTCGGGCGCCAACCTATCGGGCAGCTGTTCCGGGGCTTCGCCCGCCCTGATCTTGCGGCGGCGCAGCAGCACCCGGCGCGAACCGTCGGTGTAGAGGCGCACCCGGGTCAGTTCCCACCCGCGGTATTCGGCCTCGATCGACAGCCGGATGGACGCCGATAGCCTGGTCACCTCCGGAGGCAACCGGAGCGGAATCCATTCGTAGTCGTCGGACAAGTCCTCCGCCCACGCTGCCGGCATCCGCCCCCGCTGCATCAGTGGCCGCCCGACCCCGGCCCCGCGGCGGCGTTCGCGATCACCTGGACCCCGGCGCCCGACCCCGACACCACGAACAAGGTGCCGGTGCGGTCGTCGAAGGACAGGACGTCGGGCTGCTGCACGGTGCGATATCGGACTTTCTCGACGGGGATACCAGTCGAAAGATCGTAACCAACCACGCTGTTTGTCGCGGTCTGCGAAACCCAGGCGAGTTTCGACGATCCGACGATGCCGTACGGCGCACCCCGCACCGGTGCCTGCTGGCGCAGCATGAGCGGCGTCGTCCCGAAGACCAGCAGGCCGTCGCCGCGGGTGTCGGCCACCAGCACCCGGCCGGCGGGGTCGGCGGCCAGTGTGGTGGCGCCCTCACCGGCGCGCAGGGCCTGGGCGACGTCGGTGCCGTCGGCGTTCACCTCGGTCACCGACGTCTGCCCGCGGTCCAGGACCACGACGGTATTGCCTTGCGCGGCAAGCCCGTCCACGCGGGCGAAGGCCTTCATCCGGGACCGCACGGCGCTGCCGTCGACGATCAGGACCGCGCCGTCGGCCGTCCCCAGCGCGAGTTTCCCGTCGGCCCGCCGGGCGATCGAGGTGAAGTCGGTGCCCGCCTGGCCGTCCACTGTGACCGCTTGCACCGCGCGCTTGCCGATGTCGAACCGCAGGTAGCCGCCGCGGGTGGACAGAAATGCCGTGCCCGCGCCGTCGCCCGTCACTCCCGTGGCGGCCGTCGGCAGCACCACCGGCGGGGTCCCGGGGACCGTCACCACCGGACGGCCGGTGCCGTCGGTGCCGAGCACCACCAGCGATGACGTCGCCGCGTCGAAGCTCGCACCGGTGCCCGCCCCGGGAAGGAGATGGACGACGCCGTCCGGGGCGCCGGTGACCGGGGGCGACACCGCGGCGTGGGCGGGGGAGATGGTGGGCGGCGGGGTCTCGGCCGGATGCGACGAGCACGCCGCCAGCGCGCCGATGGCCAGCGCAACCGTCGCGAATCTTGTTACGTTCACCCCATATTCACGCAGCCGACAATAAATGGGATGGTGATCCATTGACACAGGCTGTCTTTCGGTTCGGTGAACGGCGGGGGGACCCTAATTGCCAGTTTAGGCAAATATATTGGCGTCAATTATCGGCTTCCGGCGGGTACGTCACGTACCGGAGGGGTATGGTCGGAGACATGAGCATTGCCACCGACGGCGATCTGGCCAACGGTAATTTTGCTATCGAAGACCTTTCGACAGGTCTACGGGCCAGCGGGTTTGGCCAAGTCGGCGACGGCCGGAGTTTTTCCTTTCGCCTGGACGACAAGCGCGTGCTGATTGTGGAGATCTACCGCCCCCGTTTGTCGGGTCCGGTGCCGCAGGAAGAGGACGTCGTCGCGGTGTCCTCGCGAAGCCTGGCGCACGTCGACGTGCACGACGAGCGCAGTCTGGCCGCCGCTGTCCGTGACGCCGTCGCCGACGCACAACCGGTGCAGCGCAACCACTAACGCCTCAGTCCGCCGCTCACGGTACGGTCGTCGGCGTGACTGACGTGGCGGCCATGAGCTGGTGGCAGACGATCGTGCTGGCCGTCCTCCAGGGGCTCACCGAATTTCTGCCCGTGTCGTCGTCGGGCCATCTGGCCATCGCCTCCCGGCTTTTCTTCGCCGGTGACGCCGGCGCGTCGTTCACCGCGGTCACCCAGCTCGGCACCGAAGCCGCGGTGCTGATCTATTTCGCCAAGGACATCTGGCGCATCCTCACCGCCTGGTTCGGCGGTCTGACCGACGCCGCCCGCCGCACCGCCGACTACTGGCTGGGCTGGTGGGTCATCATCGGCACCATCCCGATCTGTGTGATGGGACTGCTGTTCAAGGACCAGATCCGTTCCGGCGCCCGCAATCTGTGGGTCATCGCCACCGCGATGATCGTGTTCTCCGCGGTGATCGCCCTCGCCGAGTACATCGGCAAGCAGATCCGCGACGTCGAGCAGCTGACCTGGAAGGACAGCGTCATCGTCGGCCTGGCTCAGTGCCTGGCGCTGGTGCCGGGGGTGTCGCGCTCGGGCGCGACGATCAGTGCCGGCCTGTTCCTCGGCATGAATCGCGAGCTGGCGGCCCGCTTCGGCTTCCTGCTCGCCATCCCGGCGGTGCTGGCCTCCGGTCTGTTCTCGCTGCCCGACGCCTTCAAGCCCGTCACCGAGGGTATGAGCGCGACGGGCGCCCAGTTGACCGTCGCCATCTTGATCGCGTTCGTCGTCGGCTATGCCGCGGTGTCCTGGTTCCTGAAATTCCTGGTGCGGCACAGCATGTACTGGTTCGTCGGCTACCGCGTCGTGCTCGGCGTGACGGTGCTCGCGCTCCTCGGCACCGGGGTGGTGGCCGCACAGTGACCGTCATCCTGCTGCGGCACGGACGCTCGACGTCCAACACCGCCCACACCCTGGCCGGCCGGTCCGAGGGCGTCGACCTCGACGACAAGGGCCGCGCGCAGGCCGACGGCGTCGTCGCGCGAATCGGCGAACTGCCGGTCAAGGCCATCGTCCGGTCGCCGCTGCTGCGCTGCCAGAACACCGTCGCCCCACTGGCCGCGGCGCTCGGTATCGAACCGCGTGTCGACGACCGGCTGACCGAGGTCGACTACGGCGGCTGGACCGGCCGCAAGATCGCCGAACTGGTCAAAGAACCGCTGTGGTCCGTCGTACAGCAGCAGCCCAGCGCCGCGGTGTTCCCGGACGGTGAGGGACTGGCGCAGGTGCAGTCGCGCGCCGTCGCGGCGGTCCGCGAGATCGACCGTGCGCTGGCGCAGGAGCACGACGGCGACACGCTGTGGATCGCCTGCACCCACGGCGACGTCATCAAGGCGGTCCTGGCCGACGCTCTCGGCGTCCACCTCGACGGCTTCCAGCGGATCGTCGCCGACCCCGCCTCGATGAGCGTCATCCGCTACACGCCGCACCGGCCGTTCGTCCTCCATGTCAACCACACCGGTTCGGATCTCTCGTCGTCGCTTCACCCGCCGCCCGCGGAACCCAAATCCGACCAGTCCGGCAAGCCCGACGATGCCGTACCGACACACGACGCAACCGTCGGCGGCTCGACCGATTAGACCGGTGAACCGGTATTTTGAAAGGTGCCATGGCTCGCGCAATTCACGTCTTCCGCTCTCCCGACCGCTTCGTGGCCGGGACCGTTGGGCAGCCTGGTAACCGGACGTTCTACCTGCAGGCCGTGCACGACCAGCGGGTCGTTTCGGTCATGCTGGAGAAGCAGCAAGTCGCGGTCCTGGCCGAACGCATCTCGGCGCTGCTGGTCGAGATCAACCGGCGGTTCGGCACGCCGATCCCGCCTGACACCGGTGAGGTCACCGACCTCAACCCGCTCGTGATGCCGGTGGACGCCGAATTCCGGGTCGGCACCATGGGTCTGGGCTGGGACTCCGAAGCGCAGACCGTGGTGGTCGAGCTGCTGGCCGTCACCGACTCGGAATTCGACGCCTCTGTCGTGCTCGACGACGCCGAGGAAGGTCCCGACGCCGTGCGGGTGTTCCTGAGTCCGCAGTCGGCCCGGGACTTCGCGAACCGTTCGAATCGGGTGATCTCCGCCGGCCGGCCGCCGTGCCCGCTGTGTGAGGAGCCGCTCGACCCGGAGGGACATATCTGCGTGCGCACCAACGGGTATCGGCGCGGCATGCTGGATGCCGACGGTGAAGAGCCGGATGACGCCTCCTGACGCCGAACGGATTCTGCAACGCGGTGAGCTGACGGCGCTCGGGCGCATCAGGTCGGCCAGCAACGCGACGTTCCTGTGCGAAGCCGAGCTGGACGGCGCGCTGCTGCACTGCGTGCACAAGCCGATCTCCGGGGAGGCGCCGCTGTGGGACTTCCCCGACGGCACCCTGGCCGGACGCGAGCTGGCGGCCTATCTGGTGTCTGCCGCACTGGGCTGGAACCTGGTGCCGCACACCATCATTCGTGACGGCCCGGCGGGCCCGGGCATGGTGCAGCGCTGGGTCGACCAACCTGGCGACGCGCTCAGTGAAACCGAACCGCCGCCCGGCCCGGACCTCGTCGACCTCGTTCCGGCCGGCCGGGTGCCGGCGGGATACCTGCCCATCCTGCGGGCCTACGACCACAAGGGCGACGAAGTGGTGCTGGTGCACGCCGACGACGCCCGGTTGCACCGGCTGGCGGTGTTCGACGTACTGATCAACAACGCCGACCGCAAGGGCGGGCACGTGCTGGCCGGCGCCGACGGCCAGGTGTACGGCGTCGACCACGGCGTCAGCCTGCATGCCGAGGACAAGCTGCGGACCGTGCTGTGGGGCTGGGCCGGAAAACCGATCGACGACGACGTGCTCGGTGCGGTCGCCGCATTGCGGGACGCGCTGCGCGACGGCCTCGCCGCCACGCTGGCCCCGCACCTCACCCGTCCCGAGATCGCCGCGCTGCAAGCGAGAGTTGTTGAGCTGCTTGACAATCCGATCATGCCTTCCCCGGATCGGCACCGGCCGATCCCGTGGCCGGCCTTTTGATCGCAGTTTGCACACAGGTAACCGATTTACGCCGCCCTACCGATCGGTAGTGCTCTAGGCTCGTCGGCATGACCGACCACGACAAGGCCGCAGCCCGCCGCGAGATCACCGATGCGCTCCAGAAAGCACTGGACCGCCGGCACGAGGTGCTCGACGTCATCGTCGAAGCCGACAACAAGGCTGCCGCCGTTGATGCCATCGCCAAGCTGCTGGGCACCTCGCATGCCGGCGGCGAGCAGGTCATGGCGATGTCCTTCGATCTGCTGACCAAGGACGCCCGCAAGCGAATCGCCGACGAGCTCGAAGATCTGAACAGCCAGTTGTCCTTTGCGGTGAAAGACCGCCCCGCCAGCTTCGGGGACAACCTGTCGCTGCGCCCGTTCTCCGGTGCCGCCGACCGCGACATCTTCGCCACCCGCACCACCGATGTCGGTGCTTCCGGTGACGGCTCGGGCCGCGCTGCCGGCGACCTGGACGACGAGATCAAGGCCGCGCTTGCCCGCGTCAACGCCGAGGAAGCGGTGTGGTTCGTCGCCGAGGAGGACGGCGCCAAAGTCGGCATGGTGTTCGGTGAGCTGGACGGCGGCGAGGTCAACGTCCGCATCTGGGTCCACCCCGACTACCGCCACCGCGGTTACGGCACCGCGGCGCTGCGCCGGTCGCGGTCGGAGATGGCGTCGTACTTCCCGGCGGTGCCCATGGTGGTCCGCGCTCCGGGTGCGACACCGAAGTAAGCTGTGCCCCAAAGGAAAAGGGCTCCGGGAATTCCGGAGCCCTTTTCCGTGCCTGTCGTCAGCTCAGCCGGAGTACGGCTTGGCCTTCACCGGCGGGGAAGCGAGGGTGACGGGCTCGACGTTGCTGGGCGTCGTCGGCGTCTCGGTGGCACCCATGTTCATGCCGGCGACGGTCGGCTGGTTGTACTCGCCAGTGGTCGAGCCGTGACCTGACGAGGCGACGGGAGTGTTGTCCGGCGCTGGTGCGTTGGTCACGCCGAGTACGCCCATCGTCACTGCTGCGGAGATGCCCACGAATCCGAATGTCTTCGCCACCTTCATGACGTCCTCCTTGCTGACTACCCGGTAAATAGTTGTTCGAAATGTTATGAGGCCTATTTCGGCAGGACCTGCCAGCAGCCTGCAACGTGCCTGTGAATAGGCGATTTCGGCTGTGACCTTGCCCTCGGCGATACTCATGGGCATGGCGGACAGCGGCAGTGAGCGCAGCGATGTCGCGTTGGCCGCCGAGGTCGCGCAGGAGGCAGGGGAGTTCCTGCTGTCGGTGCGCGACCGGCTCGGCTCCCACGATCCGTACACCCTCGGCGCGGCCGGCGACCGGCACGCCAACACGCTGATCCTCGACCGGCTGCGCACGGCGCGCCCCGACGACGCCATCCTGTCGGAGGAGGCCGCCGACGACCTCGTCCGGCTGCGCTCGGACCGGGTGTGGATCGTCGACCCGGTCGACGGCACGCGCGAGTTCGGCCGTGGCCGGCCGGACTGGGCCGTCCACATCGCGCTGTGGCAGCGCAACGGCAGCCCGCACGGGTCCATCACCGATGCCGCGGTCGCGCTACCGGCGCACGGCGAGGTGCACCGCACCGACACCGTCACCGGGCCGCCGCCGCGTCGTCCCGGCCCCATTCGCGTCGCCACCAGTACCTACCGGCCGCCGGCTGTCGTGTGGTGGCTGCGTGATGTGCTCGACATGGAGCTCGTCGGCATCGGTTCGGCCGGCGCCAAGGCGATGGCCGTGGTGCGCGGCGACGTCGACGCCTACGTGCACGCCGGCGGGCAGTGGGAATGGGATTCGGCGGCACCGGCCGGCGTGGTGCAGGCGGCGGGGCTGTTCGCGTCGCGTCTCGACGGCTCGCCGCTGCGGTACAACCGGCCCGATCCGTACCTGCCGGACTTCGTCATGTGCCGCCCGGAGTTCGCCGACTCGTTGCTCGACGCCGTGCGCCAGGTGTCCTGACTGAGCCGTGTCTCGGGCCACACCCTAGAGTCGATGTCATGCGATCGTGGCTGGCGCCCAGCGTCCCGAACCTGCCGGGCCGGCCGAAACAGGCCGGCCCCGAACTGCGGCTCTACGACACCGCCGACCGTCAGGTCCGGCCGGTCTCGGCCGGCCCGAAGGCCACCATGTACGTCTGTGGCATCACGCCGTACGACGCCACGCACCTCGGCCACGCCGCCACCTACCTGACCTTCGACCTGGTGCACCGGTACTGGCTCGACGCCGGACACGAGGTCCAGTACGTGCAGAACGTCACCGACGTCGACGACCCGCTGTTCGAGCGCGCCGCGCGCGACGGCATCGACTGGCGCGCGCTCGGCGACCGTGAGACCGAGCTGTTCCGGCAGGACATGGCGGCGCTGCGGGTGCTCCCGCCGCACGACTACGTCGGCGCCATCGAGTCCGTCGCCGAGGTCGTCGAGCTCGTCGAGAAGCTGCTGGCGTCCGGCGCGGCGTACGTCATCGACGACGCCCAGTACCCCGATGTCTACTTCCGGGCCGACGCCACCACCCAGTTCGGCTACGAATCGGGCTACGACCGCGACACCATGCTGGCGCTGTTCGGCGAGCGCGGCGGCGACCCCGACCGCGCCGGCAAGGCCAGCCAGCTGGACGCGCTGCTGTGGCGGGTGCAGCGCCCGGGCGAGCCGAGTTGGCCGTCGCCGTTCGGCGCGGGCCGGCCGGGCTGGCACATCGAGTGCGCCGCGATCGCGCTGAACCGCCTCGGTGCGGGTTTCGACATCCAGGGCGGCGGCAGCGACCTGACCTTCCCGCACCACGAGTTCTCCGCCGCCCACGCCGAATCAGTAACGGGGGAGCGGCGTTTCGCCCGCCACTACGTGCACGGCGGCATGATCGGCTGGGACGGCCACAAGATGAGCAAGAGCCGCGGCAACCTGGTGCTGGTGTCGCAGCTGCGGGCCGACGGCGTCGACCCGGGCGCCATCCGGCTCGGTCTGATGGCCGGGCACTACCGTGCCGACCGCTTCTGGAGCCCCGAGGTCCTCAGCACCGCGCAGGTGCGGCTGCAGCGCTGGCGGGCGGCCACCGCACTGCCCGCCGGGCCGGATGCGACCGATCTGCTCGCCCGGGTCCGCCGGTACCTGGCCGACGATCTCGATACCCCGAAAGTTCTTGCCGCCCTTGATGGCTGGTCGACGGACGCGCTCGAATACGGCGGGCACGACGCCACTTCGCCGCGGTTGGTGGCCGATACCGTCGACGCGCTGCTCGGGGTGACCCTCTAGTCACTTCGTCGTGGGGGTACGTTTCGGACCATGTCTTCTGTGTACGGAAAAGTCGTCTTCATCACCGGTGGTGCTGCGGGGGTCGGGGCCGAGGTGGCCCGCCGGTTGCACCGCAAGGGCGCCAAGCTGGTGCTGACCGACGTCGACGCGGCGGCGCTGGACGCCACAGCCGCCACGCTCGGTGACGATGTCCTGACCGTGGTCGCCGACGTTCGCGACCTGTCCTCGATGCAGGCCGCCGCCGACGCGGCCGTCGAGCGCTTCGGCGGTATCGACGTGGTGATGGCGAACGCCGGTATCGCGACCTACGGCTCGGTGCTGCAGGTCGACCCCGAGGCCTTCAAGCGGCTGCTCGACATCAACGTGCTCGGGGTGTTCCACACCGTGCGCGCCACGCTGCCGTCGGTCCTGGATCGCCGCGGCTACGTCCTGATCGTGTCGTCGCTGGCCGCCTACACCGCCGCTCCCGGTCTGGCGCCGTACAACGCCTCCAAGGCCGCCGTCGAGCACTTCGCCAACGCACTGCGCCTCGAGGTCGGGTACCGCGGCGTCGACGTCGGCTCGGCGCACATGTCCTGGATCGACACCGCCATGGTGCGCGACTCGAAGTCCGACCTGTCGACGTTCGCCGAGATGCTGACCAAGCTGCCGTGGCCCATCAGCAAGACGACGTCGGTCGACAAGTGCGGCGAGGCCTTCGTCGCCGGCATCGAGGGCCGCAAGACGCGGGTGAACTGCCCCGGCTGGGTCGGCGCGCTTCGCTGGCTGCGGCCGCTGCTGGCGACGCGCATCGGCGAGGTACCGGTGGCCAAGTTCGTGCCCGATCTGCTGCCCCGCATGGACGCCGAGGTGGCCGCCCTGGGCCGCTCGTCGAGCGCGCACACCGAGCAGCTCGACAAGGGATGACGGTGCGGGTCGGCATCGTCTGGTTCTGCCTGGCCGCCCTGTTGCTGGCGGTCACCGGGTGTGCGGACGAGAAGTCGTCGAGCCCGTCCCCGTCGTCCCCGCCGACGCCGGAACAGGTGCGCGCCATCGCGAAATCCGCGTACACGTACGGGTTTCCGATGGTCGACAACTACCGGGTCCAGTACTCGTACTTCGCCGACAAGGCCGGGCCCGAGTACAAGGGCGCCTGGAACCAGATCCACAACGTCGCGCGCGTCTTCACTCCCGAGGACAAGGCGATCCAGACGCCCAACTCGGACACGCCGTACTCGTTCCTGGGTGCCGACCTGCGCGCCGAGCCGCTGGTGCTGAGCGTGCCGGACGTCGAGCCGGGCCGGTACTACTCGCTGCAGTTCGTCGACGGTTATACCTACAACATCGCGTACGTCGGTAGCCGCGCCACGGGCAACGGCGCGGGCAAATACCTTCTGGCCGGGCCGAATTGGCACGGTGCGACGCCGCCGGGGGTCGAGCGGGTGATCCGCAGCTCGACCGAGCTGGCCTTCGTGCTGTACCGCACGCAGCTGTTCGGGCCGACGGACATCGACAACGTCAAGAAGATTCAGGCCGGTTACCAGGTGACGCCGTTGTCGGCGTTCCTGAAGCAGCCACCGCCACCGCCGGCGCCGGCCATCGACTTCGTCGCACCGCTGTCGGCGCAGGACGAGCGCACGTCGCCGAAGTTCTTCGAAATCCTCAACTTCGCAATGAAGTTCGCGCCGGTGCAGGCCGCCGAGGAAGTCATGTGGAAGCGCTTCGCCACCATCGGCATCGGTCCCGACGGCTCTTTCCGGGCCGACCAGCTCACGCCCGAGAACCGCAAGGCCGTGGCGGACGGGATGGCGGACGCCTGGGCCGCGTTCGACACGTTCAAGAAGGACAAGTTCGACACCGGCGAGGTGACGTCGGCCCAATTGTTCGGCACCGCAACGGATCTCAGGGGCAATTACCTGTACCGCATGGCCGGCGCGGTGCTCGGGATCTACGGCAACACTGCCGCCGAGGCGATCTATCCGAGTGCTGTCGCCGACAGCACCGGCGCGCCACTGACCGGCGCCAACAACTACACGCTGCGGTTCGCGCCCGGACAGCTGCCGCCCGTCAACGCCTTCTGGTCGGTGACCATGTACGAGATGCCGCAGAGCCTGCTGGTGGCCAACCCCGTCAACCGCTACCTGATCAACTCGGCGATGCTGCCGACCCTGATCAAGGATCCCGACGGCGGCATCACGCTGAACGTGCAGAACAGGTCGCCGGGACCGGCCCGCGAAGCCAACTGGCTGCCCGCACCCGCTGGGCCGTTCGTCATCGCGATGCGGCTGTACTGGCCCAAACCCGAAGCGCTCGACGGCACCTGGAAGGCCCCCAAGCCCGTCCGGGTCTAGCGGCCGCGGCGCTTCAGGTACCGCTCGAACTCCGCCGCCAGCGCGTCGCCGTCGATCTTGCCGAGCGCCTCGTTCATGTCGACCTCGGCGTCGCCGCGTTCCTCGAGGGACTGCACGTACTCGGCGATCTCCTCGTCGTCGGCCGTCATCTCGGTCACCGACTGTTCCCACTCCTCGGCCTGCGCCGGCAGATCGCCGAGGGGCACCTCGACGTCGAGGGCGTCCTCGACGCGCCGCAGCAGCGCGACGGTGGCCTTGGGACACGGGGGCTGCGACACGTAGTGCGGTACCGCCGCCCAGAACGTGACGGCCGGGATGCCGGCCTGCACGCAGGCGTCCTGGAAGACGCCGGCGATGCCGGTCGGTCCCTCGTAGCGGGTCTCTTCGAGCCCGAAGAACTTGGCCGAGTCGGCCGAGTACGCCGCGCCGGACACCGGCACCGGGCGGGTGTGCGGGGTGTCGGCGAGCAGCGCGCCCAGGATGACGACGGTCTGCACGTTGAGTTTGTCCAGGATCGCCAGCAGCTCGGCGCAGAAGGTGCGCCAGCGCATGTTCGGTTCGACGCCGTGCATCAACACCACATCGCGATCCGAGCCCGGTGGGCGGCAGTGGGAGATGCTCATCGACGGCCACACCAGCTCGCGCGTGACGCCGTCGACCTGGCGGATGACGGGGCGATTCACCTGGTAGTCGTAGTAGCTCTCGTCGTCGATCTCGACGAGGTTCCGGGCCTCCCACATGGCATCGAGATGCTCGAGGGCGTCACTGGCGGCGTCTCCGGCGTCATTCCACCCCTCGAACGCCGCGACGACGACGGCATCGTGCAGTTCGGGCAGGTCAAGTCCCTGGGGCAGGGGCCGGTCGGACGGGCTCACAACGCCAGCGTAAGCCCTTCTCGGCGCCCGCGAGCGCTACCCCTGGGCGGGTCGGGCCGAGAAACCGGTTTGGTGACTCCACCTACCATGGTGATGTGACTGCACTGGACAATCGACTGTCCAACGTGGGCGTCCGAACGTCTGTCGGCTGACGACGTAGACTCTTTGGCGTCGAGAGGCGTTGCAACGGATCCGGGTTTTCCGGTGTCCGCCACGCTCGGCAGAGTTAAGGACGCCTTCCGCAATGGAAGGAACGCATGTGACTGCCGCCCCGGTGAAAACCTTCGCGCCGAACATCCGCCCGGACTGCACCGATGAACTCACGGCTGCGCTGGGCCGGCGGATCATGGTCATCGACGGCGCAATGGGGACGGCGATCCAGCGCGACCGGCCCGACGAGGCCGGCTACCGCGGCGAGCGGTTCAAGGACTGGCCGAGCGATCTGGTCGGCAACAACGACCTGCTCACCCTGACGCAGCCGCACATCATCGAGGGCATCCACCGCGAATACCTCGAGGCGGGCGCCGACATCCTCGAGACCAACACGTTCAACGCGAACGCGGTCTCGCTCGCCGACTACGGCATGGAGGAGTTCGCCTACGAGCTGAACTACGCCGGCGCCGCTCTGGCCCGCCAGGCGGCCGACGAATTCAGCACCCCCGAGAAGCCGCGCTACGTCGCCGGCGCTCTGGGGCCGACGACGCGCACCGCGTCGATCTCGCCCGACGTCAACGACCCCGGCGCCCGCAACGTCTCCTACGACCAGCTGGTCGCTGCCTACCTCGAAGCGGCCAACGGCCTCGTCGACGGCGGCTCCGACATCCTGATCATCGAGACGATCTTCGACTCGCTCAACGCCAAGGCCGCGGTGTTCGCCGTCGAGACACTGTTCGAGGAGCGGGGCCGCCGCTGGCCGTTGATCATCTCCGGCACCATCACCGACGCGTCGGGCCGGACATTGTCCGGACAGGTCACCGAGGCGTTCTGGAATGCGATCCGGCACGCCAAGCCGCTCGCGGTCGGCCTGAACTGCGCCCTCGGCGCGCCCGAGATGCGACCGTACATCGCCGAGGTGGCGCGCATCGCCGACGCCTTCGTCTCCTGCTACCCGAATGCGGGTCTGCCCAACGCTTTTGGCGAGTACGACGAGTCCCCGGAGCGTCAGGCCGGCTACATCGAGGAGTTCGCCGAGGCCGGTCTGGTCAACCTGGTCGGCGGGTGCTGCGGCACCGCGCCGCCGCACATCGCCGAGATCGCCAAGGTCGTCGAGGGCAAGACACCCCGCGAGCTGCCGGAGATTCCGGTGGCGACCCGGCTGTCGGGTCTGGAGCCGCTCAACATCACCGAAGATTCGCTCTTCGTGAACATCGGTGAGCGCACCAACATCACCGGTTCCGCCCGGTTCCGCAACCTGATCAAGGCCGAGGACTACGACACCGCGCTGTCGGTCGCGTTGCAGCAGGTCGAGGTCGGTGCGCAGGTCATCGACATCAACATGGACGAGGGCATGATCGACGGCGTCGCCGCGATGGATCGCTTCACCAAGTTGATCGCGGCCGAGCCCGACATCAGCCGGGTTCCCGTGATGATCGACTCCTCCAAGTGGGAGGTCATCGAGGCGGGCCTGAAGAACGTGCAGGGCAAGCCGATCGTCAATTCGATCTCCATGAAGGAGGGCGAGGAGAAGTTCATCCGCGAGGCGCGGCTGTGCCGTAAGTACGGCGCCGCCGTCGTCGTGATGGCCTTCGACGAGCAGGGCCAGGCCGACAACCTGGAGCGCCGCAAGGAGATCTGCGGGCGGGCCTACCGGATTCTGACCGAGGAGGTCGGCTTCCCGGCCGAGGACATCATCTTCGACCCGAACTGCTTCGCGCTGGCGACCGGTATCGAGGAGCACGCGACCTACGGCATCGACTTCATCGAGGCCTGCGCCTGGATCAAGGAGAACCTGCCCGGGGTCCACATCTCGGGCGGCATCTCGAACGTGTCGTTCTCGTTCCGCGGCAACAACCCGGTCCGTGAGGCGATCCACGCCGTGTTCCTGTTCCACGCCATCAAGGCGGGCCTGGACATGGGCATCGTCAACGCCGGTGCGCTGGTGCCGTACGACGAGATCGACCCCGAGCTGCGGGACCGCATCGAGGATGTCGTGCTGAACCGGCGCGAGGACGCGGCCGAGCGGCTGCTGGAGATCGCCGAACGGTTCAACACCAAGGGCAAGGAAGAGGACCCGGTCGCGGCGCAGTGGCGCAGCCTGCCGGTCCGCGAGCGCATCACGCACGCACTCGTCAAGGGCATCGACGCGCACGTCGACGACGACACCGAGGAACTGCGCGCCGAGATCGCCGCCGCCGGCGGGCGGCCCATCGAGGTGATCGAGGGCCCGCTGATGGACGGCATGAACGTCGTCGGCGACCTGTTCGGCGCGGGCAAGATGTTCCTGCCGCAGGTCGTGAAGTCGGCGCGCGTGATGAAGAAGGCCGTGGCGTACCTGCTGCCGTTCATCGAGGCGGAGAAGGCCGAGAATGGGACGGCTGACAGCAAGGACACCAACGGCACCATCGTGATGGCGACCGTGAAGGGCGACGTCCACGACATCGGCAAGAACATCGTCGGGGTTGTTCTGCAGTGCAACAACTTCGAGGTGATCGACCTCGGTGTGATGGTGCCCGCCCAGAAGATCCTGGACGCCGCCAAGGAGCACAACGCCGACATCATCGGGCTGTCCGGCCTGATCACGCCGTCACTCGACGAGATGGTGAACTTCGCCGTCGAGATGGAACGTGAAGGCCTGGAGATTCCGCTGCTGATCGGTGGTGCGACGACCTCGCGCGCCCACACGGCCGTGAAAATCTCGCCGCGCCGCAGCGGTCCGGTGGTCTGGGTCAAGGACGCGTCGCGGTCGGTGCCGGTGGCGGCCGCACTGCTCGACGACAAGCAGCGTCCCGCCCTGATGGAGGCCACGGAGAAGGACTACGCGGCCCTTCGCGAACGGCACTCGCAGAAGAACGAGCGGCCCATGCTGACGCTGGAGAAGGCGCGCGCAAACCGCACACCGATCGAGTGGGACGGCTACGCGCCGCCGGTGCCGGCCCAGGGCGTGGGCGTTCGCGAGTTCCTCGACTACGACCTCTCCGAGCTCCGTGAGTACATCGACTGGCAGCCGTTCTTCAACGCCTGGGAGATGAAGGGCAAGTTCCCCGACATCCTCAACAACCCGGCGTCGGGCGAGGCCGCGCGCAAGTTGTACGACGACGCCCAGGAGATGCTCGACACCCTGATCAAGGAGAAGTGGCTGCGCGCCAACGGCGTGATCGGTTTCTTCCCCGCCAACGCCGTCGGCGACGACATCGAGGTCTACACCGACGAGACCCGCACCGAGGTGCTGACCACGCTGCACAACCTGCGTCAGCAGGGCGAGCACCGCGACGGGATCCCGAACAAGTCGCTCGGTGACTTCATCGCGCCCAAGGACACCGGCCTGGCCGACTACGTCGGCGCCTTCGCGGTCACCGCGGGGCTCGGCAGCCAGGACAAGATCATGGAGTTCAAGGCCGCCCTCGACGACTACAGCGCCATCCTGCTGGAGTCGATCGCCGACCGGCTGGCCGAGGCGTTCGCCGAGCGGATGCACCAGCGGGTCCGTGAGGAGTTCTGGGGATACCGCCCCGACGAGCAGCTCGACAACGAGGCGCTCATCGGGGAGAAGTACGTCGGCATCCGCCCGGCGCCCGGTTACCCGGCCTGCCCCGAGCACACCGAGAAGACGACGCTGTTCTCTCTGCTGGACGTCACCGAACGGACCGGCATCGAGCTGACCGAGTCGATGGCGATGTGGCCCGGCGCCGCCGTCAGCGGCTGGTACTTCTCGCACCCGCAGTCGCAGTACTTCGTGGTCGGCCGCTTGGCCCAGGACCAGGTCGCCGACTACGCGCGGCGCAAGGGCTGGACCTTGAAGGAAGCCGAGCGCTGGCTCGCCCCCAACCTCGGCTACAACCCGGAGGACTGAGGTAGATGTTCAAAGCTGTCCTGTTCGACATGGACGGCACGCTCGTCGACTCCGAAAAGCTCTGGGACGTCGCGATGCACGCCTTTTATGCCCAGAAGGGCGGCGTGCTGACCGACGCGGTGCGGGAGACGACGGTCGGCGGCTCGGCGGAGAACGTCATGCGGATCGTCTACGACGACCTCGGCCTGGACCCGACGCCGGAGTCCATGGCCGAGTCCGCGGACTGGCTGCACGTCTACACCGGTGAGCTCTTCGAGCAGGGGCTACCCTGGCGTCCCGGCGCGCAGGAGTTGCTGGAAACCTTGGCCGCCAGCGGCATTCCGCTGGCGCTGGTGACCAACACCCGGCGCACGTTGACCGAGCAGGCGCTGAAAACCATTGGCAGCCACTACTTCACGGTCACCGTTTGCGGTGACGAGGTGCCCGACGGGAAGCCGCATCCGGCTCCGTACCTGCGGGCCGCAGAACTGCTGGGCGTTGCGGCGGAGGACTGTCTGGCGATCGAGGATTCAGTGACCGGCGCGCAATCGGCGGACGCCGCGGGCTGCGTCGTGCTGGTGGTGCCCAACGACGTCGCGGTGCCCGACGGACCACGCCGCCGGCACATCGAATCGCTGGCCGGGCTCGGGGTCGCCGACCTCCGTGACATCTACACCGAAATGTGTTCGTAGCCGCGAGTTCTGGTCCTGCAGCGGGCCCTGTTGTGCGATTGTTGACGCACCCCACGCAGCGCTGCGAAAGGACGTCCGATGTCCCATGGCCCGATCGGTGACGACACCACGGCGATCTTCGCCGACGAGGAGTTCGACTCCGGTCGCGGTGCGGTGCGCATAGCGTCGGTGGCGGCTCTCGGCGGTCTGCTGTTCGGCTATGACAGCGCCGTCATCAACGGTGCGGTGAAGTCGATCCAGATGCACTTCGCGATCGACGACCAGTCGTTGGGGATCGCCGTTGCCTCGGCGCTGCTCGGTGCGGCCGTCGGCGCCATGACGGCGGGGCGGCTGGCCGACCGCGCCGGCCGTCTCTCCGTGATGAAGCTGGCCGCGCTGCTGTTCCTGATCAGCGCCATCGGGGCCGGGCTGGCCTGGAACATCTGGGTGCTGGTGGCATTCCGGGTTGTCGGCGGCCTCGGCGTGGGCATCGCGTCGGTGATCGCTCCGGCCTACATCGCCGAAACCTCACCGGCGAGCATCCGCGGGCGCCTCGGATCGCTACAGCAGCTGGCCATCGTCAGCGGCATCTTCCTGTCGTTGGCGGTCGACGCACTGCTCGCGCATCTGGCCGGTGGGGCGAGCAACATCCTGTGGCTGGGGCAGGAGGCCTGGCGCTGGATGTTCATCCTGATGGCCATCCCGGCCATCGTGTACGGCCTGCTGGCCTTCACCATTCCCGAGTCGCCCCGGTATCTCGTTGCCACGCACCGGATTCCGGAAGCCCGCAAGGTGCTCACCACGTTGCTGGGGGAGAAGAACCTGGAGATCACGATCGGTCGCATCCAGCAGACGCTCGAGTCCGAACAGAAGCCCACGTGGCGCGACATGTGCCGGCCCGGGGGCGGACCGCTGAGCCTTTACGGCATCGTCTGGGTCGGTCTGGCGCTGTCGGTGTTCCAGCAGTTCGTCGGTATCAACGTGATCTTCTACTACTCGAACGTGCTGTGGGAGGCCGTCGGTTTCGATGAGAGCTCGTCGTTCCTCATCACCGTCATCACCTCGGTGGTGAACATCCTGACGACCGTGATCGCGATCATGCTGATCGACAAGATCGGCCGCAAGCCCCTGTTGCTCATCGGCTCGGCCGGTATGACGCTGACGCTGGCCACCATGGCAGTCATCTTCGGTACCGCCCCACAGGTGAACGGGGTGCCGCAACTCAGCGGCATGGAGGGGCCCGTCGCCCTCGTCGCCGCCAACCTGTTCGTGGTGGCATTCGGCATGTCGTGGGGGCCTGTGGTGTGGGTGCTGCTGGGGGAGATGTTCCCCAACCGCATCCGAGCCGCGGCGCTCGGACTGGCCGCGGCCGGCCAATGGGTCGCCAACTGGGCCATCACCGTCACCTTCCCCGAACTGCGCAGCACGCTCGGCGTCGCATACGGCTTCTACGCGCTGTGCGCGTTCCTGTCGCTGGTGTTCGTCGCCAAGTGGGTTCGCGAGACCAAAGGCGTTGCGCTCGAGGACATGCACGCCGAGTTGCTGGCAAAATGAGGCTGCCGGTTGCCCGGCAGCAGTGACTGGCTGATTTCACTGACTGACTCAATTCAGCGACGGACTGAATTCAGCCGCGCCCCGGAATCTCCGTCAGATGGCTGATGCCCATCCCTATTGACGTACGAGACAATTATCGGCGGTGAGCGTTGGTGCTGCCGTGGTTCTGACGCTCCTTCGTGGAAGGGGTGCGCAATGGTCAACGCCCGCTCTCGTTGTGTGGCTCGACTGAACATCGGTGTCGCGATCGCCACCGCCGCAATCGTGGTGCTCGGCTTTGTGGGCGCGGCCCCGCCGGTGCGTGGTGTCATGTTCGACGCCGGCGCCGTCCGGGTGGCGGCTGTGAATACCGCGATGTCGGCGCACTGGGCGGCGCTGGAGCAGTTCGTCGACACCCATGCCGGCGTGGTGGCAGCCGCGGTGCGCGTGGTGGGCGGCAGCAGCTCGGGTGTCAGTGCTGCAGCCGCGACGACGCCGACGACCGGATCCCTCACGGCGCCAATGCCACTGGCGGCAACGGCACTACCCGCTCCGCAGCCGGCCGGGGCCGTCGCCGTCATCGAGCAGGCAATCGTGTCGGCGCTGTCGACGGCGTTCTTGACGTTGGCCCAGCCATTGGTCAGTACGCCTGAGCTGGCTGCTGTCTTCGGCCCGTTCGTGTTCTTGGGCGTCATCCTGTACGGATTGGTCGTGGGTGTGCCCCTCACAATTTTCAACTCCATCGCTGCCCCGATACTCAACTTGCTGCCGTTCGCGGCGGTGCCGGCACCGGTGTCCGCGACGCTCACGCCGACGGCGGCCGTGTCGACCGGTCCTGTCGCGCCCACCGCGACCGTCTCCGACCCGGTGACGCCATCTCTCAAGGTGACACACTACGGGCGGGTGTCGCCGACGTTGCGGACATCGAAGGGCGCAGCGGCGGCGTCGGATGCGACCGGTGACTACGTGGTGGGGCAGTTCAAGCCGACGGGGCGGCAGTCGGTGCGGCATGGGCCGATGACGGCTGCCGGCCAATCCCAGGATCGGAATGCCGGCGGCCAGAATGCCGGATCGCGGGCAGGCCTTTCGAAGGGGGCCGGCAAGGCGGGGGCATCGCCGTCGCGTAGCTCGAAGCTGGGCCACGGCAGCCGGTCGGTTCGCGGTGACAAGGGCAACTCCTAGGCGCGGCTGAATCTCGGCGTAGGCGGCGCGGCGTCGGCGGCCGCTTTCGCGCGTTGCGGCTCGACTCGCAGCCGCCGGTGGCGCCGCGTCGGCACTGCAGCGCGTGCAGTACCGCCGCCGCGGTAAGTCGGCGTGGTCTTCCGGCGTCTTGCCGGGTTAGCTTGCGGGACTGTCGCTTTCACCATCGGCGTCCTCACTCTCGTGCGGGTAGAGCGTGGGGTGGTGGTAGTGGTTGGTGCGGGGTTGGCCGACGTCGAGCAGTGGTGGTGGGGTCCAGTGGGTGCGGCCGTCGGGGCCCATGGTGGTGCTCCAGCCGCCGGCGTCGACCAGGCGGTTGTCGCGGCCACAGGCCAGGGTCATGGTGTCGATGTTGGTCAGGCCGTCATCGCGCCAGTTGCTGATGTGATGGGCCTGGGAGCGCGAGGCCGGGGCGGTGCAGTTCGGTCGGGTGCACCCCAGGTCCCGCCCGAACAACGCCAACCGCTGCGCGGTGCTGGCGGTGCGGGCCGCCCGACCCAGATACAACGGCTGGCCGGTGTGCTCATCGAACACCGCGAGGTAGTTGTCCGACCCTTGGGCGGCCATCCGGATCAGGTCTTTGATCGGCAGTTTCGTGCCGGTGTGGGTGAGCGCCGTCCCGGCACGTTTTTCCAACTCGGCCACCGTGCAGGTGGCGACCACCGCGACGGGGAAGCCGTTGTGCACCCCGGAGGAGGAGGCCAGCATCATCCGGCCCACGAATTTGAAGGCGTCGTACTGGCGCTGCGCCACAGTGCGGGTGTCGTTGTCGATCTGCTCCTGCGTCGGCGTACCCGAGTAGCAGGGCTGCGGATCGGCGGGGTTGCACATGCCCGGCGCCGCGTATTTGTCGAACAGCACTTGCCAGTAGGCCCGGCCTTCGGGGTCGAGTTGGGCGGTGACGTCAGTGCGGCCGTCGGGCCGCTGCTTGCCCATGACGAACGAGCGTTTCGGGTCGGGCTCGCCGTCGTCGGGTTCGGGGCCGTCCTGATCCAACCGGTACAACAAATCCGCCGCGGCTTTGCGTAGGTCTTCGGGGGTCTTGACCCGCGCGTCGGCCACCAGATCCGTCTCGCACTGCGCCAGCGTGATGGGGTCGGCCGCCCATAACGGCAGCTTCTGGAAGAACCAGGTGATCACCGCGATGTGCTCGGCGTTGATCGCACCCTCGGCCAGCGCGGCGGCGACCAGTTCCCACACCGGGCCCAACGCCTCCCCGGTGATGGCCGCGCGGGGGCCCAGGTTGTCGCAGTCGCGCACCCGGCGACGGGCTTCTTCGCGGCTGATGCGGTGCCGCACATGCAGCACTTCGGGCCAGTCTTTTGCGCCGATGTCTTTGGCGGTGGCTTGGGTTTGGGCGGCGGCCAGGATCTGGTGATCGACCGCTTCGGCGGCGCATTTCAGGGTTTCGCGGCGCGACTGCACCTCCAACAATGTCCGCACATCCAGGCCGGTGTAGTCCAGGGACGCAACCTGGGCCGCCGCGGCTTCGTAGGCGGCGTACGCCGCCTCGACAGCGGCCGGATCGGTCAATCCCATGCATCGAACACTAGTTCGAGCCACCGACAAGAAATCGACTGGAATGTGACGCTAGTTGCCCACTGTGACCAGCGGTGTCAAAGTGACCAAAGTTTTTTCCAGAGCGGCTGTGGCACCGCCGCGCGGCCCCAGGTAGCCGCGTGCACGGCCCTTGCCCCCAACGTGAAACAATTGCAGCCCGTGAAGACCTTCGATGCGCTATTCGCCGAGCTCAGTGAGCGAGCGAAGACCCGGCCGGCCGGCAGCGGCACCGTCGCGGCGTTGGACGCCGGGGTGCATCATCTGGGCAAGAAGATCATCGAAGAAGCCGGCGAAGTGTGGATCGCCGCGGAACACGAGAGCGATGACGAGCTGGCGGGCGAGATCAGTCAGCTCCTGTACTGGACGCAGGTATTGATGATCAAGCGCGGCCTGACCCTCGACGACGTGTACGGCAAGCTGTGACCGGCGCATCGTCCAACGGCCTCCTGCGCGTCGCCGTTCCGAACAAGGGCGCACTGAGTGAGTCGGCCGCCCACATCCTGTCCGAGGCCGGATACCGTCGCCGCACCGATCCGAAGGATCTGACGGTCGTCGACCCGGCGAACAAGGTCGAGTTCTTTTTCCTGCGGCCCAAGGACATTGCCATCTACGTGGGGTCCGGGCAGCTGGACTTCGGCATCACCGGTCGCGACCTCGCTGCCGAGTCGATGGCCCCCGTCAGCGAGCGGTTGGCCCTGGGTTTCGGATCCTCGACGTTCCGCTATGCCGCGCCAAAGGGACGGGACTGGACGGTCGCCGATCTGGCCGGCAAGCGCATCGCCAGCGCCTACCCGAACCTGGTGCGGAAAGACCTGTCCGACAAGGGGATCGAAGCCACCGTGATCCGCCTCGACGGCGCCGTGGAGATCTCGATCCAGCTCGGCGTGGCCGACGCCATCGCCGACGTCGTCGGATCCGGCCGCACTCTGGCGCTGCACAACCTGGTGGCCTTCGGTGAATCGCTGTGCGATTCGGAGGCGGTGCTGATCGAGCGCGCCGATGTCGCACCGGACCCGGCCCGCGACCAGCTCGCGGCCCGCATCCAGGGTGTGGTGTTCGGGCAGCAGTACCTGATGCTCGATTACGACTGCCCCCGCAGCGTTTTGGAGCAGGCAACGGCCATCACGCCGGGTCTCGAATCGCCGACCATCGCGCCCCTGGCTGACGCCGACTGGGTTGCGGTGCGTGCCCTGGTGCCGCGGCGGCAGGTCAACGCCATCATGGATGAGCTGGCGGCCATCGGGGCCAAGGCGATCCTGGCGTCCGATATCCGGTTCTGTCGCTTCTGACCCGTGCCGGTGTTAGCGTCCCCGTAAGGTCTGCAACCTGACGGAGGTCACGTGACACAAGCACTGATTCTGCTGTTCGCCTTACTCATCGGTGTGGTCGCGGGCCTGCGGGCGCTGACTCCGCCCGCGGTGGTGGCCTGGGGCGCCAAGCTCGGTTGGCTGCCGCTGGTGGGTACCTGGGCCGAATGGGTCGGTAACTGGATCACGGTGACGGTGCTGACCGTCCTGTTGGTGGTCGAGTTGATCACCGATCAGTTGCCCAAGACGCCGGCACGAACGGTGCCGGCGCAGTTCGGGGCCCGGTTGCTCACCGGCGCGTTCGCCGGTGCGGTCATCGGCGCCGGGTGGCACCACACGTTCATCGGCATGGGCGGCGGCATGATCGGCGCGGTCATCGGGACGCTGGCAGGCTTCCACGCACGTCGAATCCTGGTGGCGCGCAACGGCGGACATGACCTGCCGGTGGCGCTCGCCGAGGACGTCCTCGCGGTCGGTGGTGGCTTCGCCATAGCGGCCGTCGCGCTGAGTGCCATCGGTCCCTATGTCGTCGTCTGAGAGCACCGCGTTCGACGCCATCATCGTCGGCGCCGGACAAGCGGGACCGCCCTTGGCCGGCCGACTCACCGAAGCCGGCCAGACCGTCGCCGTCATCGAGCGCAAGCTCGTCGGCGGCACCTGCGTGAACTACGGCTGTATACCGACCAAGACTTTGGTCGCGAGCGCCTACGCCGCACACCTGGCCCGCCGCGGCGCCGACTACGGCATCGGAACCGGCGACGTCACCGTCGACATGGCAAAAGTCAAGGGCCGCAAGGACGGGATCGTCACCGAGGACCGCGAAGGCGTCGAGAGCTGGCTGGAAGGCATGAAAGGCTGCACGCTGCTACGCGGGCACGCACGCTTCCTCGATCCACACACGCTGCAGGTCGGTGACCAACAGATCACCGGTGAGAAGATTTTCCTCAACACAGGCGGCCGTGCGACGGCCCCGGATATCCCCGGTCTGGCCGACGTTGATTACCTCACGAACGTCGGCATTCTCGACCTCGACACGGTGCCAGAGCACCTGGTGATCATCGGCGGCAGCTACATCGGTCTCGAGTTCGCGCAGATGTTCCGCCGGTTCGGCGCCGAGGTCACGGTCGTCGAACGCGGGCCGCGACTTGCCTCGCGCGAAGACGACGACGTCTGCGCCGCCATCAAGGACATTCTCGAACGTGAGGGCATCACAATCCACCTGGGTGCCAGCGATATTCGGGTGGCCAAAGACGGCGACGGGGTGGCGGTCAGCACCGGCAGTGCCGTTGTACCGGGCTCGCACCTGCTGGTCGCGGTCGGGCGCGTGCCCAACACCGACGACCTTGGTCTCGAAAAGGCCGGCGTGGCAACGGACTCCCGGGGATACATCACCGTCGACGATCAGCTGCGGACCACCGTCGACCACATCTGGGCCATGGGCGACTGTAACGGCAAGGGGGCGTTCACTCATACGTCGTACAACGACTTCGAGATCGTGGCGGCCAACCTGCTCGACAACGAACCGCGGCGGGTCAGTGACCGGATCCCCACCTATGCGCTGTACATCGATCCGCCGCTCGGGCGGGCCGGGTTGACCGAGGCGCAGGTTCGGGCGTCGGGGCGAAAAGCGTTGGTGGGCAAGCGCCCGATGACCCGCGTCGGCCGGGCGGTCGAAAAGGGGGAGACGCAGGGCTTCATGAAGGTCGTGGTCGACGCCGAGACCAACCAGATTCTCGGCGCCTCCATCCTCGGTGTCGGCGGCGACGAGGTGGTGCACTGCATCCTCGACCTGATGGCCGCCAAAGCACCGTACACGACCATGACGCACACCGTGCACATCCACCCGACTGTTTCCGAGCTGGTGCCCACGATGCTCGAGGGGCTCAGGCCCCTGCAATGACAGGCTCGGTAACAGCCTGTGCCACACCGCGTCCGGCGACCAATTGCCGGGTGACCTCGGCGACGCGCCGGCCCAGGTGTTCGCACGTCGCCGTATCGGATGGGTGCACCTGGTCTGGGTTGGCGTCGACATCGGTCGCCGCCGCGGCACCCAGCCAGAACCCCAGCCGATTGAGTTCGCTGTCGCTTGCGGTGGAGTGATTCCAGCCCGGGCCCAGGCCCAGATTGACCCAATGCATGTGATGCTGGGCGGCGAAGACCGCCAGTGAGACAAGCGAATTGAGCTTGTCGCCGCTCTTACTTCCCGAGTTGGTGAACCCGGCGGCGACCTTGTCGCGCCACGCGCCCTGCTGGCAGCGACGTCCCGTCTGCTCGGCGAACGTCTGGAACGCCGCCGATACATTGCCCATGTAGGTGGCGGTGCCGAAGATGATCGCGTCGGCGGTATCCAGCGTTTGCCAGTCGTCGTCGGTGAGGTCACCCAACCGGATCAGGGTGACGGCCGCGCCGCCGGACCGGGCTCCGGCGGCGACTGCCTCGGCGAGGAACGCGGTGTGTGCGAACCCGGACTGGTAGGCGACGACAACCGAAGGTGTTTCGTGAAAGGTATTGTCCGACATCATTAACTCCTAGGGGTTCGGGCCTGCGGGCGGGGCATCGAGCGGGCTGTGTCCGGCGATCTCGGCGTATCGCTCGAGCCACCCGGGCAGGGGAGTGCCGTCGAGCAGCGCCTGCAGCCGGTCGAGGAAAGCCTGTGTGCCGGGCCGGAATCCGTTGGCATTGGGCACGCCAAGGCCGCGATGGGTCATCCGGAGCAGAGTGCCGCTGCCATCGGCGGTGAGTTCGTAGCGGACCACACCGGGTTCGACGATCTGTTGGTGCCACTCATGCTCGAACACATGCGGCGGATCCCAGACCAGGATGCGGCCCGTCATGCGCTTCATATCCGGTGGCACGGGCGGGCCCGAGGCGACCGTCTCGATCGAGCCGCCCGCACGGCCGTCGATGACGGTCTTGCCCATCCAGATGTCGCGATGCGCGGGTTCTGTGATCGCGGCCCATACCCGCTCGACGGGGTGTTTCAGTCGTCGCTCGAATGTCAGCGTGGCGCGGTCGCCGTCCACGGTGACGACGCCCTCGAGTTCATCGGTTGTCACGTTCCTCCTCGAATGTCGAATCCAGATGGCGCTCAAGGGCATCCAGATGGTTGGTCCAGTAGCGGCGGTAGCGGTCGATCCACTGGTCCATCTCGACCAGACCGTCGGCACGCAGCGCGTAGATGCGTCGTTGGGCATCGGGCCGCACCTCGACCAGTCCGACTTCCCGCAACACCCGGAGGTGACGGGAGACCGTCGGTTGCGTCAGTCCCGGGAGCGTGGCGACCAGCTCGCCCGCGGTGCGTTCGCCCTCGGCGAGTACGTCGAGCAGCGCGCGCCGGTTCGGTTCGGCGACCGCTTCGAAGACGTCCATGAAGTCAGTATGCCCAGCTATCTATATAGATGCAAGTACATATAAGACTCGGCGATACAGGTGGTGTGATTTCCGCAGCTCAGAGTGTTGTGCGGTTACGCGGTCTCACTGCGGTGCGGACTGGTCCAGGTCGGCGATGTGGAGGCCGTAGGGCACGGCTTTGACGAGCGTGACTGTCACCGGGATGCCGCTGGACAGTCGGTAGGTGCGTCGTTGCCCGGCGCACGCGCCTGCAATGGCGGCACCCAACGGGGATTCGATGGAATGGACGGGCATGTCGGCGTATTCGGCGCCCTGTACGCCGAGTAGGAACGTCTCGAAGTCCCCGGTGGCGTCGTGTCGGATGGTGACCACCATCCCGGGTTCGGCAATGCCGTCGTTGGGTGGGTCTTCGCCGACGACGGCATTGATCAGCAGGTCATGAATCTGCTGAATCCGCTTCTCCCACGCGCGTCGCACTGCTGCGGCGTTCGCGTCGATGTTCTCGTCGGCCGTTCCGGCGGAGTGAAGATAACGCAGGGTGTCCAGTTCGCGGTGCAGCCGTTCGTGGGCTTGTGGGGAAATCCAGACTCGTGTCGTGGTGGCCATGTCATTTCCATTCGTCGCGAGACCGGTTGCGCGGTAGGGCATTTCAAGTTCTTCATGTGTCGCCGTTCGGGGCATGCATTCCGTAGGGGACCGCCTTGAGTAGCGTGATGGGCACGCTGGCCCCGCTGGGGATGGAGTAGGTGCGTTGCTCGCCGACATGTGCGCCGGCGACCGCGCTGCCCAGCGGCGATTGCATGGAATACACATCGACATCGGGGTCCTCGGCACCGCGTACACCGAGCAGAAACGTCTCGATGTCCCCGGTGTCGTCGTAGCGAACGGTCAGGACCATTCCCGGTTCAGCGATCCCGTCGTCGGGCGGGTCTTCACCGACCACGGCATTGGACAGCAGATCTTGAATCTGACGCATGCGCGCTTGTCGCGCCAAGTAATTCTCGACGAGGTTGTCGTCGGTGTCCATGACGTCGCCACGAACTTCGATACCCGACCGTGAACGCAGCACGGTCAGTTCGGCCTGCAGCCGCGTATGGGCCTCACGCGTCATCCAAAGACGTTCAGTGCTGGTCATTTTCGGTGCTGTCCTTTCGTCGAAGCCGAGGTTGTCGCCAGGGGCGGGCCGGTGGTGGACGCGCCGCCCCTGACGACTGGAGCGCCCGTGGTGTGGGGCTGCACGGGCGGTGTGGACCAGTGATTGGTGGGTCTAGCGCCCCGTTCGGCGCAGCGGGTCGAATTCGCGCAGGGCTTGGGGTTGCTTGCCGGTGGTGATCTGTTCGGCCAGTAGCCGGCCGGTCACCGGTCCGTGCGCCAGTCCCCACATGCCGTGGCCGCCGGCAACGTAGACGCCGGGCGTCACCTCCCCGATGAGTGGGCGGCCGTCGGGAGTGACGGGGCGCGGGCCCACCCACATCTCGCTGTGTTCAGCCCACCGCACGCCCTGCAGCAGGGGAGCCGCGGAGGTGACGATGGCATCGACCCGCGCCGGGGTCGCCGGGTCGTGCGGGGCGCGGAATTCCATGGTTCCCGCCACCCGCAGTGCGCCGTGGTAGGGCGTGCACGCAACCCGCACATCGGGCAGGTAGACGGGCCCGGGGATGGGACGGTCCACGGGCACTGTGAACGAGTAGCCGCGACCGGCCTGCACGGGCACGCGTATCCGACTGCCGGTGAGCCGGGCAAGCCATGCGCCGGTGGCGATCACCGCGGTGTCGGCGGTCAACGGCTCGTCATTTGGCGGGTGGACGCTGACCCCGGTGCCCGAGCTGGACACGTCGCGCACCTCCAATGTGCGCATCCTGGCGCCGCGCCGCACGACTGCCTGACTCAGCGCGTTGACGAACCGGCCGGGATCGACGAAGCGTTGACCGTTGATGCTCAGGGCGGCGGTGATCGCCTGCGATGCCAGCGGCACTTGCTCGCGTAGCGCCTCGCCGGCCAGAGCGGTGACAGATATTGTCTGCCCGGCCTTTTCGAGATGCTTGAGTTCGCGCATCATGCGTTCGGCTTGTTCGGTGCTGCGGAACAGGGCGGTGATCGGGGCATCGGTCACCGGTGCGTCGACACCGTTGGCGACGAGTACGTCGAAGGCTTCGATGGCTTCTTCGTTGAGCGGCACGTTGGCGCGCACCGCCCGGTTCCACGACTCGGGCCGGCAGTTGGCGACGAAGCGCATCAAGAAGGCCCCGAGCTCGGCGTCGGCGGTCAAGGGAATGTGCAACGGGGCGGCCGGATCGACGAGGGCGCGCAGCCCATATCGCAGCACACCGGGTGAGTTCAGCGGCAGCGTCAGTGCCGGTGCGATCCAGCCGGCGTTGCCCCACGATGCTCCGGCGGCCACTCCGGTGCGGTCAACCACGGTGACATCGAGGCCGCGCTCTTGCAGGAACCACGCCGTCGACAGCCCGACGATGCCCGCACCGACCACGATCGCCGACCGGGGTCCGCCGTCAATGCGCTCGCCGCCGCTCATCACAAACCTCCGCATCCGAACTTCGTCCTTGCGTCCATGGTGGCTTCACCAGGAGAAAGGCATTTGCTGAAATCCGACAAGAGGCCGGTGCCGGGTTGTCGAGATTCGACAACGCCCTCCTGAGCGCGGTCGTGTCTCGGCGAATCGGGTAGGCGCCGGCAGCGAGCACCTCCGCGACCGGCTTCGACGTGCCGTGAGGTGCCGGAGGCGTACAGCGCCGGCTGGCGCGCTTTGTCGTGTTTCGACAGCCCGGACTGGTCAGTCGGTGTCGGTGGCGGCGAGTTCGATCATCATGGCCAGCCGCTTCTTGGCGTCGTCGAGTGGGAGATTCGTGATTTCGGCCATCTTGCGGAGCCGGTACCGCACGGTGTTCTCGTGCACTCCCAGCCGGTTACCCGCTTCGGTGGGGTCGCCCTGCGCCTCGAGCCAGGCCCGCAGGGTGGGCAGGTAGTCGGTGGCGTGGTCGCGGTCGTGCCGGCGCAGTTCGGCCACCGGCCGGCGATCGGGGGAGCGTCCTGAGCGTGCCGCACTGCGCAACCGTTGCAGCAGGATGTCGTCCCACGACTCGTCGTAGGCCGGAGGGGCGACGCCGGTCGGCGACGTCTCGTGTAGCGCCAGGCACTCGTCGGCCTCGTGGCGCGCCGCGACCAGATCAGCGACCTCTGCGGCACCACTGATACCGGCCAACAGCGTCACCCGCTCGGGCAATGCCGCCTGCAGGCTGGAAACCCACTTCCTGGCAGCTTCTGATTGTTCGCCGGGCAGCAGCGTGTACACGGTGTTGCCGGCCAGGGCACTGCGGCCCGGCCGTGACCAACCAAAGCCCGTCGTGGCTCGCTCGAACGCCAACAGCAGCGCCGCGTCGCGTTCCGCGCCGATGAACGCCTGCAGCGCAACCACCCGCAACACGGTGTGCGGCAGGCCCAGTCGGCTGGCGGCGGTGGCGGCATCGGCAGTGCCCTCCAGCAACCGGATCACCAGTTCGGATTCCACTTGCCGCTCGAGGTCCGCGCTGGCACGTGACCGCAACAGGTGCAGGGCCACCGTGTGAGCAGAGCAATGATCAGAACCTGTGGATGAGCCTCGGCGAGGCGGCGTAGGAAAGGGCGCACCTTCCCGAGGATGATCTGA
>NZ_JBJIAI010000032.1:0-46351 GCF_045311035.1 Mycobacterium sp. SMC-13 | reverse complement strand
GACAACCGGACCTGGCACCCCGACACGCCCCAAATCGCCACGGCGGCGGCTTGACACGGTCATTGAGAGTCCTTTCGGTTGGGTGGTGTTGTGCGGCTTGATGTTTGGTGGGGCGGATAGCCGTCTTCGGCGAGGATCGCCTCGATGCTCGCGGCGCGGTCGTGCCAGAGCGCCGCGTAGCGCTCCAGGAGCACGCCCGCTCGGTGCAGGGTTTCTGGCACCGCACGCACGAGTTGTTCCCGGCCGCGGCGCTCTTTATGCACCAGTGCGGCTCCGGCCAGTACCGCGACGTGCTTCTGTACCGCGGCGAAGCTCATGTCGTAGCCACGCGCGAGCGCGCTCACCGACTGGTCGCTGCGCATGGTGCGGGCGACGATGTCGCGGCGCGTGGCGTCCGCCAATGCGTGGAAGATCCGGTCGATCTCCGCATCGGTGAATGCCTCAGGGAAAGTATCTACAACCATTTGGTTGTAGATTAGGCCGGCGTCGTGGCGGCGTCAAGGGCTGGTTGCGTCGAAAGTGCACGGTGGCCCGTTGATCCTGTACCCAGGGCGTATTTGTGCGAGTAGGTTGCGCCCTCACTGCAGGCTCAACTGGAATCTCGGCGCGGGAGCCAAGCGCTACTCCCGGTTGAGCGCCGCTTCTTCCAGATCCAGCCCGTGCAGCACCGAGCGCAGCACCTCGTCGTCGATGTTCCCGGCGTCGCGTTCGGCGATGTAGGTCTCGCGCTCGGCCGCCAGCATCTCGAGCCGCAGCCGCCGCATGGCCGACGCCGGGCTTTCGCCGATGTCGTCGTCACTGCGCCCGAGTCGTTCCCACACCGCGTTGCGGCGCCGGTCGTTCCAGCTCTGCAATACCTCGCCGACGTGCTGTTGGGCGCTGGAATCGCTGCTGCGAGCCAGCAATTCGTCGAGCCGGTCGGCCGCCGCCTGCGCCGCGCGACTCGAGGCCGCGGCCTGCTCCAGGGCATCCTGATGGGCCTCGGCCTCACTGCGCACGTCGAGCGTGCGAATCAGCCATGGCAACGTCAGGCCGTGCAACAGCAGCGTGCCGATCACCACGACGAACGTCAGGAACACCAGCTGCGGCCGGCCGGGGAACGGGTCGCCGCTCAGTGTCACGAGAGGCACACCGAACGCCGCGGCCAGTGACACGACACCGCGCATGCCTGCCCACGCCACGATGAAGACCTGCGACGGGGTCGGGGCGGGTTCTCGGTCCCGGACCCCGCGGAACAGCATCCGTGGCGTGTAGGCCATGACGTACACCCAGACGATGCGGACCGCGATCACCGTCGCCAGCACCGCGGCCGACGCCACGACCAGGGTGACCGCGCGGATACCGGTCAGCTCGTCGACGACCGTCGGCAGCTGCAGGCCGATCATCAGGAACGCGAACGATTCCAGCACGAGCTGGATCGACTTCCACACCGCGTCGTCCTGCAGCCGGGTGGCGTACGACGCCCGCGTCGCGCGCTGTCCGAGCAGGAGCGCGGCGACCACCACGGCGATCACGCCGGAGCCGTGTGCCTCTTCGGCCAGCCAGTAGACGAAATACGGTGCGACGAGGCCGATGGCGCTCTCCACCAGCGGGTCGTCGAGCCACGTCCGGATGAACTCGATGAGCCAGCCGATGAGTCCGCCGATCACGACACCGCCCAAGGCGGCGAGCGCGAACGTGCCCAGCGCGCCCTGCCACGTCGCCGCCGCGCCGACGGCAGCGGCCAGCGCGACCTTGTACGCGGTCAGTGCCGTGGCGTCGTTGAGCAGGCTCTCGCCGCCGAGCAGCGTCATGATCTGGCGCGGCAGCCCGAGTCGCCGGCCGATGGCCGCAGCGGACACCGCATCGGGCGGCGCAACGATGGCTCCCAGGGTGAGGGCCGCGGCGACCGTCAGCTCCGGGACGGTGTGAAACGCGACGAAGCCCACCACCAGCGTGGTGGCCAGCGGCAGCCCCACCGCGAGCAGTCCGATGGGGCGGACGTTCTTGCGCAGCGCCAGATAGCTGCTCTCGAGTCCGGCCGACCACAGCAGCGGCGGCAACACCACGAACATGACCAACTGCGGCTGCATCTCGATGGCCGGCACGCCGGGGATCAGCCCGACAGCCAGTCCGGCGACGACGAGTCCCAGTGGCGCGGAGACGTCGTATCGGCGGGCCAGCGCCGCCAACAACACCGAGGCCACCAGCACTGCCAGCAGTGGGGCACCCACGTCCTCGAACCTCCTCGGTCAGCCAGCCCTATCCTTGTTCAACATGCTGGGGAAATGGATGCAGTCACGGGCAACGCGACCGCGTGAAGAAAATTCCCCGACCACCTGCACGCACCTCGCCGACGCTGCCGGCCAAGCTGAACCGGAGCCGCAGACACCCGGGCGCTGTGGTGACTGTGCGGCACTTGGGGAGGATACGTGGGCGCACCTGCGGATGTGTCTGACCTGCGGACAGGTCAGTTGTTGTGATTCGAGTCCGCACCAACACGCTAACGAGCACTACCGTCGCACGGGCCATCCCGTGATGCGGTCGGTCGAGCCGGGGGAGAGCTGGCGGTGGTGCTACGTCGACATCAGATTGGGTTGACGGGAGATTGGCCGACGGGGCGAGCAGACGACGGGGGAGGTTGGTGACTTGGTAGACCGGACAACGGTTCTGGTACTCGGCACCGGTGAACTGAGCAGTGAACTGGTGCTGTCCTTCCAGCGGCTGGGGGCGCAGGCGACCGCGGTGCCCGCGCCTGCCGGCGGGGAGGCGTTGCGGACCCTGATCGGCCGGCACACCCCGCAGGTGGTCGTGGTGCAGACCCCGGCTGTGGACCTCGGCGCCGACGTCGTGCAGGCGTTGGCCGGGCTCGACGAAGTCGCGGTGTTCCCGACGCCGGCGGCCCTGCGGCTCGCGTCTGATCGCGAGGCACTGCGCACCCTGGCGGCCGACGAGCTCGGGCTGCCGACGGCCCCGTTCTGGTTCGCCGGATCGGTCGACGAACTCACCGCGGTTGCCGAGCACGCCGGGCTGCCGTTGACCATCACGCCGGTGACGCATCCCGGATCCGAGGGTGCGGGCCGTTCGGTGCTGTCGCGTCTCGAGGACGTCGACGTCGCGTGGCACCGCGCGGTGGCGGCGGGCGGTGAGCGCGTGATGGCCGAGACGGCTGTCGACGTGGCGGCCGAGTTCACCATGCTGACGGTGCGGACGCAGGGCCAGGCGGGTCCGGTGGTGCAGTTCTGTGAGCCGATCGGACACCGCCGCGACACGTCACTCTCGGCCGCCGGTCCGCTCGAGTTGTGGCAGCCGCATCAGCTGTCGGAGTCGGCGCTGGACGCGGCGCGCTCGATCGCGGCCCGGATCGCGGGCAAGCTCGGCGGCACGGGGCTGTTCACGGTCGACCTGCTGCTCGGCGCCGACCCGGAGTCGGGAGCCGAGGAGGTGTACTTCGCGACGGTCCATCCGATGCTGACCGGCGCCGGCTTCGTGACGACGCGCTCGCAGCGGCTGTCGCAGTTCGACCTGCACGCCCGGGCGATCCTCGGACTGCCGGTCGACACCATCATGATCTCGCCGGCGGCCGGCGAGGTCAGCCGTCCGGCGTCGGACCGGGCCGCACTCGCGCGCGCACTGCCGGATGCGCTGGCCATCGCCGAGAGCGACGTGCGGCTCTCCGGCGAGGTGTGCGTGGCATTGGCGACGGCGCCGGACGTCGTGCGGGCGCGTGACCGCGCGCATCAGGTGGCCGCAGTGCTCAACCACTCGGCCGCGATCAACCAGACAGGGACGTGACCATGACCGATTCGGAATCGCAGCCGCGGCAGACGCTGGGGCCCTTCCTGGCGGCGCTGGGGTTGATTGTGGTCCTCGTGGTCATAATCGCCGTCCTGAACGCGATCGGGGTGTTCGGCCGGAACGATCCGACGCCGGAGCAGCTGGTGCGCACCGCGGTCGTCGGCCAGAACGACGGGCTGCAGCGCAAGGACTACGCGCGCTTCCAGACGTACACCTGCAAGGCCCAGGCCGGCACCGAGGCCGATGTGCTTGCCAAACAAGAGGATTCGGCTGCCAAGAACGGGCAGCGCTACGTCGACGAGGTGCGGGACATCAAGTTCGACGGCCAGAAGGCCACCGCCGTGCTGGTGTACCACTTCGACAAGACACCGGATCAGAAGCCCACGGCGCCGGTGGTGCTGGTGAACGAGGACGGCGCATGGAAGGTGTGCTCGCCGGTCCCGAGCTAGTTTGTGACAGACTCGCATCCGTGAGCTACGCGGGAGATATCACGCCGCAGCAGGCCTGGGACCTGCTCAGTGAGAACCCCGAGGCGGTGCTTGTCGACTGCCGGACCGACGCCGAATGGCGCTGGGTGGGCGTGCCCGACATCTCCAGCCTCGGGCGGGACGTTGTGTACATCGAGTGGGTGTCGAACGACGGCAAGCGCAACACCAGCTTCGTCGACGACCTGCTGGCCGCGGGGGTGACGCCCGGCGAGCGGCCGGTGGTGTTCCTCTGTCGCTCGGGTAACCGCTCGATCGGTGCGGCCGAGGCGGCGACGGCAGCCGGGATCGGCCCGTCGTACAACGTGCTCGACGGCTTCGAGGGGCACCTCGACGAGCATGGGCATCGCGGTGGCAGCGGCTGGCGCGCCATCGGACTGCCGTGGGTGCAGTCGTGAGAGGCGTGAACGCCGACGGCGTCCCCTCCGTCCGGGTCCCCGCGCCGCTGCCCGACGGCGTCAGCCAGGCGACCATCGGCGTGCGCGGCGGCCTGCTGCGGTCCGAGTTCGAAGAGACCGCCGAGGCGATGTTCCTTACCTCGGGCTACGTCTACGAGTCGGCGGCGGCCGCGGAGCAGGCGTTCACCGGCGAGATCGACCGGTACGTGTACTCGCGCTACGGCAACCCGACCATCCAGATGTTCGAGGAACGGCTGCGGCTCATCGAAGGGGCGCCCGCCGCTTTCGCGACGGCCACCGGCATGGCGGCGGTGTTCACCGCGTTGGGTGCGCTGCTGGCCGCCGGCGACCGGCTGGTCGCGGCGCGCAGCCTGTTCGGGTCCTGCTTCGTGGTGTGCAACGAGATTCTCCCGCGCTGGGGTGTCGAGACCGTCTTCGTCGACGGTGACGACCTGTCGCAGTGGGAGGAGGCGCTGTCGGTGCCGACGACCGCGGTGTTCTTCGAGACGCCGTCCAACCCCATGCAGTCGCTGGTCGACATCGCCGCGGTGTCGGAGATGGCACATGCCGCCGGCGCAAAGGTGGTGCTGGACAACGTCTTCGCGACGCCGCTGCTGCAGCAGGGGCTGGAGCTCGGCGCCGACGTCGTCGTCTACTCGGGTACCAAGCACATCGACGGCCAGGGCCGCGTGCTCGGCGGTGCCATCCTCGGTGACAAGGAGTTCATCTCCGGTCCGGTGCAGCAGCTGATGCGGCACACGGGCCCCGCGATGAGCGCCTTCAATGCCTGGACGATGCTGAAAGGCCTTGAGACGCTGGCCATCCGGGTCGACTACTCGAACCGATCCGCGCAGCGGGTGGCCGAGTTCCTGGAAGGCGCGCGCGGCGTGAACTGGGTGAAATACCCGTTCCTGCAATCACATCCGCAACATGACCTGGCCAAGCGGCAGATGCGCGGCGGCGGCACCGTCGTCACCTTCGAACTGGACGGCGGCAAGGACCGGGCGTTCGAGGTGCTCGACAAGCTGCAGGTCATCGACATCTCCAACAACCTCGGCGATTCCAAGACGCTGATCACCCACCCGGCCACCACCACGCACCGCGCGATGGGGCCGGAGGGCCGGGCCGCGATCGGTCTGGGCGACGGCGTGGTGCGGATTTCCGTCGGCCTGGAGGGCACCGAGGATCTGATCGCCGACCTGGATCAGGCGCTGAGCTAGGGGGCTGGAGATGTCCAAGCAGACTGCGGCCAAGAAGGCCCGTCGGAAGAAGCGGCAGACCACGCGCAATGCCAACTGGCTGCCCGACGAGGTGCATGCCGAGGTCGAGGCCGTCGGGCGGCTCGCGGGTGAAATCCTGCCGCGCGGTTGGGTTTTCGATTCGGACTACTCCAACGACGAGTACCTGATCTGGTACTACCCGCCGTCAGGTTTCGAATCGACCGAAGACGATCCGCGTGAACTGGTGACGCGGATCTGGGTCTCCGATCCGGAGCAGCCGCAGCTCATCCTCGTCGGCACCGAAGAGGACGGCGAAATCTACAGCTTCACCGTCGAGCAGTTGATGGCGAACCTCGATGTCATCGAGGCCTACCGCGTCGGCGAGCCGGTCCCGCAGTTCTGATCTGCCCGTCAACCGATCTGTGAGACCTGGTAGTGCGCGATCTGCCAGCCGTTGTCGCCTTGTGTGACAAGGACACTCAGGTTCAGGCTGATCACCTCACCGTCGGGGCGGGTGAAGTCGACCCGGGCGTAGGCCAGCACCACGCCGGCTGCGGGTTCGCGGATCTCGTTGATGCGGTAGTCGACCGTCAGGCCGACCGGCTGAGATTCATAGTAGTCGAAGACGCCCTGGCGGCCCACGCTGTACGGCCGCAGTCCTTGGAATATCGCGTCGTCGGTGAAGACCGCCGCGACCTGGTCCGGCCGGTGGGCGGCGATGCCCGCCTGCCACCGGTCCAGGACCTCGCGAACAGCTTCAGCGCCCGGCACTCTGACCACCGTCCACGTGCAGGATCTCGCCGGTGACGAACTTGGCGTTCTCCAGGTACAGGACACCGTCGACGACGTCGGAGATGTCGCCCATGTGGCCGACCGGGTGCAGCGCCGACAGGAACTCGTGGGTCTCCGGTGCGTGCATCGGGGTGCGGATGATGCCGAGCGCGACGGCGTTGGCGCGGATGCCGCGGCTGCCGTACTCGACGGCCAGGGCGCGCGTCGCGGCGTTGAGGCCGCCCTTGGTCAGTGACGCCAGGGCCGAGGGCACCTGAGAGTTGGCCTGGTCCACGAGGCTGGTCGAGATGGTGACGACGTGCCCGCCGTCGCCCTGGGCTTCCATGGTCGTGATGGCGGCGCGGGTCAGTTCGAAGAAGCCGCGGGAGTTCACGCCGGTGATCGCGTCGTAGTCCGCGTCGGTGTACTCGGTGAAGGGCTTGGCGATGAAGATGCCGGCATTGTTGACGACGGTGTCGACCCGCCCGAAGTGCTCGACCGCGGCGTCGACGAGCTGTTGTCCGACGCCCGGGCGGCCGATGTCGCCGGCGACGGTCAGGACCAGGGGATCGTCGCTCTCGGCGATGGTGCGGGAGTTGGCGACGACGGCGTAGCCCAGCTTGCGGTAGCCGGCCACCAGGGCTTCGCCGATGCCCTGGGATGCGCCGGTGACGATCGCGACGCGGGTTGTGGTGCTCATCGGGGTGGTTCCTTTCGGTTGACGTTGCTGCCCTTCACAACCTCGGCCGGGCCGCATCGATGCCGCTGCTCCGGGACTTGTTCGCTTTCTGCTGAGAGGCTGTGCCTACTACGCTGTCGACATGGAGCTGCGGCAACTTCGGTACTTCGTTGCCGTTGCCGATGCGCTGAATTTCGGGCGGGCGGCCGAACGCCTGCACATCGCCGGGCCGTCACTGTCCCAGCAGATCAAGGCGCTCGAACGCGATCTCAAGGTGGAATTGTTCGATCGCGACCGCCGGTCGGTGCGCCTCACGGCGGCGGGTGCGTCGCTGTTGCCGCACGCCCGGTCCCTGGTGGCCGAGGCCGACGAATTCCGCAGGCGGGCAATCGGTTTGTCGAACTCCGAACCGATCCGCATCGGCTATGTCAACTGGTGCCCGACCGACCTGGCCGAGCGCGCGGCCGGCGTCGCGCAGCTGCGCGTGGATACCTGGGTGATGCCGTCGCACGCGCAGGCGGCCCGGGTTGCCGAGGGCATCCTCGATCTGGCCATCTGCTGGGTGCAGACCGACGATCTGGCCGGGCTCGAACTGGAAGCCCGGCTGATGGGGGTGGACCGGCTGTTCGCGCTGTGCGTCGGTACCGACGACTCACCCGTGCACGCGAAAGACACCCTGGTGCTGGTGGATTCGGACACCGCGAGCTGGGAGTCGTGGAACCGCTACGGCGAACAGTTCGCCGCGGACACCGGTGCGCGGGTGATGCGCACCGACGACGGCGGCGTCACGGGTCCGACGTTCTTCGAGCATGTCCGCCAGCTGGGCCGTCCGGTGCTCAACAACCCGCGCGGGCAGACGGACACCCTGCCGCGAGACCTGGTGCGCCGTCCGGTGATTCAGCCGACACCGTTGTGGACGTGGTCACTCGTGTGGCGGCGGGGCGAAGACAACCCTGCCGTTCACGCTGTCGTCGAGGCGCTCACGCGGGACGCCGCCGCCCTCGGGATCGACGACGCGGCGTGGCTGCCGTCCACTGATCCACATCAACAGCGCGGCCAGGGCCGCCACTAGCACGACGGCGGCGCCGGCGAGCAGGGCCTGCTGAAAACCGTTGTGCAGCAGGGGCGCCACCGCGACCGGCCCGACGATCTGGCCGACGGAGTAACCCGTCGTCAGCAGCGCGACGGCGCCGGGAAACTGCAGCGCGCGGCCGGCGGCGAGCGCCAGGGTGCTGATGCCGATGAAGGTGCCGCCGAACAGGATGGCGCCGAATAGTGCTGTTGCCTCGTTTCCTAGGCCCGCCCCAGCAATCCCGGCGGCCTGCAGCAGCAACGCGGCGACGAGCAGTGCGGCATACGAGAAGCGGCCCGTGAACCGCGCCCACAGTGCGGCTGACGGCGCGGCGGCCAGACCGACCAGCAGCCACACCGCACTGCCGAGTCCGCCCGGTGCCTGCTGCGCGACCGCGGCGACCAGGAAGGTGCCGGCGATGATGTAGCCGACGCCTTCGAGGCTGTAGCTCGCCATCAGCAACGCCAGCGGACCGCGGGCGCTGCCCTGTTGCCCGGCAGGTGCTTTCGGGATGTCGCCGGAGGTACCCGGATGCAGGTGCCAGGCGAACGCACTGAGCAGTGCCGCCAGGCCCGCCGCCGCCCACCAGGCGACGTGCCAGTCTTTCGTGGCGGGCAGGGCCGCGGACAACGCGATGCCGATACCGACGCCGCTGAACGCCCAGCCGGCGTGGTGGGCCCGATGCCCGTGATCCATCAGTGTGTTGACGGCGATCACGAACACCAGCGCGCTGGCGATACCGGCCACCAGTCGCAGGGCGCCCCACTCGATGACGTTGGTGCTCAGCGTCATTGCCGCGAGCGTCGCGACCAGGATCACGAGCGACGCCCGACACACGGCAACGGACCGGGCCAGCCGCGGCGAGACGGCGGCGCCCACCGCGCCGATCAGATAGCCGACGTAGTTGGCGGTGGCCAGCTGCCCTGCGGCCGGCCCGGTGAGGCCGGCGTGGCCCGTCATCAGCGGGAGAATCGGCGTGTAGGCGAACCGGCCGATGCCCATCGCCGCGGCCAGGGCTGCCGCGGCGCGGGCGATCGAGAGCCAGGCGGACGTGGGCATGCCTCATGGTGCGTGGCTCCGGCCGTCGGTCGCCAGGACCGGTCTCCTTGCAGCTGTGAGGAATTGCCTCGCAGACGGCTCAGCCGGCCGGGAACAGCGCTTCTGCGATGAAGTGCTCGGCCGAGACGACGCCGGACAAGCGATCCCGGAGTTCTGCGGAGAACCGCAATACTGCCGGTAGTGGCCGGTGGTGGATGGCGGCGCCCGTGATCCTGCCCGCGGCGTCACGGTCCAGAATGGTCACGCCGCGGATCTGCATGCCGCCGAAGGCTGTTGCCCGCCACTGTAGATAGCTCGTCGATCCGGCCTGCGCGGACTCGGTGAACTCCAGGGTCTCGTAGATCGAGCTCGCGGTGGCCATCACCGTGGCGACAAGGTCTCTGCCGTGGACGGGTGCCGCCAAGGCGGTGGCGTCCAGCACGATGTCGTCGGCGAACTCAGCCGCGAATGTGGTCCGGGACTGCTGCGCGAAACCGTCCTGCCAGCCGCTCATTTCGTCGCTCCTGACGCGGACCAGGCCGCGGTGTCGATGGGGGAGAAGTCGGTCGGCTTCCCGTCGAGGCGGGCAGCGCGCCGGGTACTGAGTGTCTTCACGACGTCGTCGGGCAGGGGCGTCGTGAAGATGTTGTCGATCAACGAGTACTCGGCGGCCAGGCGGCCGAACGCGCCCAGCGCACCGACATCGATGCGTCCGTTCGGCAGGTACAGCTCATCGCGGATGTGGATCTTCGTCACCCGTCCCCACACGACGTGGTCGGGCAGGGGCGGCATCGGGATGATGCGGTCCACCTCGCACTCGAACGAAATCGGCGCCTCGGCGATACGCGGCGCCGCGACGGTCTCCGACGCGGCCTTGTGCAGGCCGAGGGCGTCGAATTCGTCGACGTCATGGTCGAATTCGAACGCGGAGCGGTGGACGGTATCGGCGTTGTCGATGGTCGCGAGGTTGACGACGAACTCGCCGGTGTCGCGGATGTTGACGAAGGTGTCTTTCAGCGTGACGCCGTCGGACCGCGGCTGCAGGCTGATGGACAGCATCGGTGGCATGCGGCCGACAACGGTGAAGAACGAGATGGGCGCGATGTTGCCGACGCCTGCGGTCGAGGCGGTGCTGACCCAGGCGATGGGCCGGGGTAGGACGCTGCCGATCAGCAGCTTGTAGCTCGAGGTGGGATCGAGATCGGTGGGGTCGATGACCATGACGGAATGCCTTTCAGGACAGGAGGGCCAGGGCGCTGTACCAGACGGGCCCGACGTTCAGCCGGTCCGGATACAGCCGGATCATGTAGTCGAAAAACTCACGGGGACTGGGCTTTCCGGCCAGCAGCCGCTGGGCGTCGAGCAGGTAGTCGCGGGTCTGGTCGATGATCGCCGGATCGTCGGGGAGGTCCTTGTTCTTGTGTCCTGCGACCACGGCGCGGGGCCGGAGTGCGGCGACCTGGTTGAGGGCCTGCAACCACGACCGGATGCCACCGTGATCGCTTTCCAGCAGGTACTGGTGCACGCCGTTGTAGGCGACGTCGCCGGCGACGACCAGTCCGATCGACGGCACGTGCAGCACGGTCGTGTCGTCGGTATCGGTGTGGCCCACCTCGATCGGCACCAGGCGCTGACCTTCCAACTCGAACCCTTCGGGGGGAACCTGTTGGTAGACAACGGGGCTCGGTGGGATCATGCCGGGAAAGTCGACGTCCCACATCTGGGCGCGGCCCGCCACGGCCTGCTCGTGCATCTTGCCGATGGTGCCGGCGGTCGCGTAGGCGACGGCACCGGGAAAGCGTTGCAGCAGAACATCGGTGCCGAACCAGTGGTCGCCGTGGCCATGCGTGGCGTAGATCGCCGTCAGCCGCCTGCCGGAGTTCTCGATCCAGTCGCCGACGCGGCTGATCTGCTCGTGGGTGAACGGCGGGTCGACGAGGACGGCGTCGTGGTCGCCGAAGATGAGCGTGGACGACACCGGGGAGGACACGATGGGGCTGCCGTCGGGCAGTCGCTGGTCGCGGTAGCGGCGCAGTCCGTCGTGCACCAGCACGTCGTAGTTCAGGGTGGTCATGACGAGGTCCTTTCAGGCGAGGTGTTCGGTGAACCAGTCGCGGGCGGCGCCGCCGGCCTTCGGGAACTGGTCGAGGTAGGCGGCGAAGTGCCCGCCGTCGACGGTGACGAGCTTCTTTGGTTCGAGCGCCTGCTCGTAGGCGTGGAGTTCCAGATCGGTCATGGTGACGGTGTCGCGCAGTCCGACGATCATGAGCAGCGGCGTGGGCGAGACGCGCGCGATCCAGGTGCCCGGCTCGTACATGCGCGCCGCACGTGACGAGCGCACCGTCATCGTGTTGTCCCACACGCCGTCCGGCACCGGCTGGGTGTAGAAGGAGATGGCCTCCGCGGACCGGTAGGCGGCCGGCACCGCCGGGTCGGCACCGACGACGGCCTGCACAGCCGGTGGTTCGCCGCGGAACTGGCGGCGCTCGTCGTCGATGAATGCGGCTTCCAGCGCCGCCACGTGTTCGGGAGCGACGCGCCGCAGGCTCTGCTGATAGCCGCTGATGGTCGGGACCTGCGCGACGACGGCCCGCAGCCGCCGGTCGGTGGCGCCCAGCACGATGGCGTGCCCACCAGCATAACTGGTGCCCCACAGGCCGATTCGCGTCGGGTCGACCGACGGGTGGCTCTCCAGGAACGAGATGGCGCGCCGCCAGTCCGCGACCTGCGTCCACGGGTCGACGTCACCGCGCGGCATCCCGTCGCTGGCGCCGAAACTGCGGTGGTCGTGCACCAGGACGACGAACCCGGCGCCGGCGAACAGTTCGGCGAACCGCGTCAGCCCGTGTTCCTTCACCCCGGCGAAGCCGTGGGCCATCGTGATCGCCGGGTGCGGTCCCGCGCCGTCCGGAATGAACAGCCAGCCGCGGAGCGTCACTCCGTCGGCTGCGGTGAATTCGACGTCCTGTCGCTCCATGGTCCACGCTCCTCGTCTGCTGATGTCCACGATCAGCCCGGAACGTGGTCCGTGGGAACGCCGCGGTGATCCTGGTATTGGCAGGGCCAGGTTTAGGCTCAGACGATGGCGAAGGGGAATGCGCTCGGCGACTATCTGCGGTCTCGCCGTGAACAGATCCGCCCCGAGGATGTCGGATTGATCGCCGGCTCCCGCCGCCGGGTGGCCGGCCTGCGCCGTGAAGAGCTGGCTCTGCTTGCCGGGATCAGCTCCGATTACTACCTGCGACTCGAGCAGGGCCGCGACACGAATCCGTCACCGCAGGTGCTCGAGGCCTTGGCGCGGGCGCTGCAGCTGGACATCAACGGCACGGAATATCTGTACCGCCTGGCGAATCCCACCGGAATCCGTTGGGAGAAATCGGGATTGGAGCAGGCCGCCGACGGGCTGGACGAGCTGATCGATCAGTTCCCGATGCCTGCTTTCGTGGCCAACCGCTACCAGGTGGTGCTCGCCGCCAACCATCTCGCCTGTGCGCTGGCGCCCGGTTTCCGGCCGGGACAGAACATCCTGGCCTGGCGGCTCCTGGATCCCGCGGCCCAGGATTTCTTCGTCGACTGGGACGAGGCGACGGAGATCGCGGTAGGCGGTCTGCGCGAGGTGACGGGTGATCACCCCGACGATCCCTATCTCCAGAGGATGGTCGGTGAATTGTCCGCTGCCAGTACACGATTCCGGGAGCTCTGGGGGCGGGCCGACGTCGGTTACCGGCCGGGTGTCACCCACATGCGCCACCCGGTGGTCGGTGACCTCTTCCTGCATCGCAATCGACTGAACCTGCCGCACTCGGGTGGGCAGCACGTCATCACATTCCGTGCTGACCCCGGTAGCGACTCCGCGAAAGCCCTTGAAGCGCTGCGGAATCTGTAGGCGTCAGCGCCGCAGGTCGAGGTTGTGCAGGCGCAGGCTGCCGCGCGCGAGGAGGCTGCCGTTCGCGTCGGTGATCGTCACGTCCCACAGTTGCTGGGTGCGGCCCTGCTGCACCGGGACGGCTCGGACGGTTGCCGTCCCGCCGGTGGTGGAACGCACGAAGTCTGTGCTGTTGTGTACCCCGACTGCGAACTGTCCGCGATCGGCCACTGCCGCACTGGCGCCGATGCTCGCCGCGGATTCCACCGCGGTCGTGTAGACGCCGCCGTGCACGACGCCCCACGGCGTGTGGTGCTCGGGGCCCAGTTCGATGGTGCCGACGACGAGTCGGCCCGTCGCCTCCGTGACTTGCAGCCCGGCCGCGGTGAGGAACGGGCTGCCGTTGTTGAGCTCGGCGAGACTGAGTGTGGGTCCGGGCGTCGTGGTTTCTGGCATGACTGCTCCTGTCGCAGGGTTCTGCTGACGTGAGCACCACGTTCGCAGTATTCATTCCGGCGACCCTGGCCCCCGTGGCCCCAGGGTGGGCGGGAATTCTCCTGAGGTGGTGGGTGCTTTGATCCGGCATGGATATGAAATTCGAGATCGCCGTCCTGCCGGTGTCGGATGTCGACCGGGCCAAGGACTTCTACGAGAAGTTGGGCTGGCGGCTGGACGCCGACTTCGAGACCGCTGCGGACTTCCGGGTGATCCAATTGACTCCACCAGGTTCCGGTGCTTCGGTCATCTTCGGTACCGGCGTCTCTGACGCGGTGCCGGGCTCGGTGGGCGGGCTGCACCTGGTGGTCGACGATGTTGTGGCGGCGCGTGCTGAGCTCGTTGGCCGTGGCATCACAGTCAGCGAGGTGTTTCACGACGAGGGTGGTGTCTTCCACCGCGCCGGGACGGCCGGCCGGGTCGACGGTCCAGACCTGGAGCGGCGCAGCTACGCGTCGTACGCCTCGTTCGAGGATCCCGACGGCAACGGTTGGGTGCTGCAGGAGATCACCACGCGGTTGCCGGGGCGATAGTCGCCAGCGGAAACACGGAAGATACTGGCGCCCAGGTTAATTCGATGCACCACTCAGTTGGTCGACGGTGTGGGTGGTGGTTCGAAGGGTTGGTACCACCACCATTGGGCGCGTTCCCCGGTCGGTCCGGGGCACGGCGGCACATCAGGAAAGGGTGTCGTCGGTGGCCTTGCCAGGGATCCGCCGTCGAGTTGGCGGCCCGCGGCATCGGTGACGACCAGCCGATCAGCCGGGCCGGTGATGGTGATGACCCGCTGGTGGTGCAACCGGTGGTGATACGGGCACACGAGCACCAGGTTGTGCAGCTCGGTTTCCCCGCCGTTCTCCCAATGAATGATGTGATGGGCATGCAAGCCGCGGGTCGCCCCGCACCCCGGTACCCGGCAGCAGCGGTCGCGGTGTTCCAGAGCGCGGCGCAGCCGCCGGCTGATGGTGCGGGTGCTGCGCCCGGCGCCAATCGGCTGACCGTGCTTCTCGAGCCACACCTCGCAGGTGGCGTCACACAACAGCAGTTGGCGTTCCTCGTCGGTGAGCAGCAACCCCACATGCAATGCGGCCGCGCGCTTTTCGAGGTCAAAGTGCACCACCACGGCGGTGTGCTGCCCATGCGGACGACGTTCCACATCGCTGTCCCACCCGGCCTCAATCAGGCTCATGAACGCATCCACCTGGTTCGGGAACGGCGGCACCACATCCGACACCGGGTCACCGGTTTCTGAATTCTCGTGGTCGCGTTTCCAGTCCGCCACCAACGCATCCTGATGCGACGCCACCGCGGCATCGAACTTCACCGCCTCCAACTTCGGCAGCCGGATCTTGTACGTGGCCGACCCGTCCTCATGGCTGGTCTTGCGGATCGACCGCTCCGGCTCCGGCGCCGATTCCGGCTCGGGCTCGGGGCGCGGCTCCAGCTTCACCGCAGTCCGCAACTGCGTGACCGTGGCGCTCTCGGCGAACTGGGCGTAATGCTCATCCGAACCGTCGGCCGCGTGTTCGGCGACCACCCCGACCTGATCCAACGACAACCGGCCCGCCCGCATCGCCTCCGCGCACCGCGGGAACTCCTCGATCCGGTGCGCCACCGCCACCATCACTTCCGCGTTACGCGGCGACACCCCGGTCTTCCACGCCACCAACGACGGCAATGACCGGGCGCCCGTCGCGCCCCACAGCCCGTCGCGGTCGATCTCGGCCACGATCTCCACCAGACGGCCGTCAATTGCGTTGCGCTGACCGGTCAGCTCACCGATCTCCGCGAAGTACGCGTCCATACGCTCACACGGCGACGGCGCTTCAACTGCGAAAGCCGTTGCCGTGCTGGACATAACACCATCAAAGCAGAAGGGTCCGACAAGTTTTCGCACCCTGAAGCAGGGCGAGAAACTCGGGTCTACGCCGGATCAGTCCTTCTCGATGACACCCTGCGCGGTCCGGGCCCGGTCCTCATAGCTCTTGCGCTTGGCAGCGTCGAACTCCAGGAAGACCGTGTCCAGCCCGAGCGCCTTGTTCATCCCGCGGCGGCCCTTGGGCGGAAGCAGCTGTGCCAGCTGTGCGGTGAAGCGCAGCGGCGGCGGGACCGACACGTGGGTCTTGGGCTTGTCCAGGGTCTTGATGATGGCCGCGGCGATGTCCTCGGGTTCCACCGGCTTGATGGCGCCACCGGACTTGGTGCCCGAGATCAGCTCGGTGTTGGTGAACGGCGGCATGATCACCGAGACGTTGACGCCGTGGGGAGCCATCTCGTCCGCCAGGGCCGTGGACAGGCCGACGACGGCGTACTTCGCCCCGACGTAAACCACCTGACCGGGCAGCGGGATGAGGCCCGAGAGCGAGGCGATGTTGATGATGTGACCGCTACGGCGGCTGACCATCTCGGGAAGCGCGAGCTGACAGCCGGTCAGGACGCCGTAGACGTTGACTTCGAGGGAAGACCGGATCGACTGTTCCGTCTCCTTCAGGAACGGGCCGACCGGCATCACGCCGGCGTTGTTGATCAGGACGTCGAGGTGGCCGGCGCCGTCGCTGCGGGCCTTGTCCAGGAACACTTCGAAGGACTCGCGGTCGGTGACGTCGAGCGGGTACCCGGTGGCCGGACCGAGTTTGACCAGCTCAGAGACGGCCGACTCGAGTACTGCGACGTCCCGGTCGCCGATGACGACGCGCGCGCCGCGGGCGAGAAGGGCCTTGGCGGTGGCGTAACCGATGCCTCGTGCGGCTCCGGTGATGGCGATGGTCTTGCCGCGGATGTTGTCCATGGCCGCAAACTTTACACGTGTCAAGTTTTGAAATGAAGCCCTGATTTGGCCACCCCGGCGGGCTACTGTCGGGGGCATGACGCGCGCGCTGCGGACTCAGGTTTGTGTAGCCGGTGGTGGACCTGCGGGTCTGGTGCATGCACTGCTGCTGGCGCGCGCCGGCATCGAAGTCGTCGTACTGGAGAAGCACAACGACTTCCTCCGCGACTTTCGCGGCGACACCGTCCACCCCACCACGTTGCGCATCATGCACGAGCTGGGGTTCATCGACGAGTTCCTGAAGTTGCCGCACACCAAGATCAACCGGGTCTGCATGGACGCCGACGGCACCCTGCGGACGTTCGGCAGTTTCGGCGCCCTGAAGGCGCTGCGGTTCCCCGAGCCCTACATCGCGCTGATGCCGCAGTGGGACTTCCTGGACTTCCTCGCGGAAAAGGCTTCCGCCTACCCGGAATTCAGGTTGATCCGCAACGCGGAGGTGACCGACCTGATCATCGAGGGCGGCCGCGTCGTCGGCGTGCGCACGCCCGAGCTGGAGGTGCGCGCCGATCTGGTGGTGGCTGCCGACGGCCGTAAGTCGGCGGTGCGCGCGGCGTCCGGGCTCCCCATGGCGAGCGCGCACAGCCCCATGGATGTGCTGTGGTTCCGGCTGGGCTGGCGCCCCGGCGATCCGCAGGAGCTGTTCGGGATCATCCGCAAGGGTCTGTTGATGGCGATGATCTATCGCGGCGACTACTGGCAGGTCGCGTACCTCATGCCGAAGGGCGCCAATCCGCAGGGCGGCTCACTCGACGACTTCAAGGCCCGGCTCGTGTCGGTACGGCCGCAGCTGCGCGAGCACGTCGAGGACCTCAAATCGTGGGACGACACCAGCCATCTCGATGTGCGGGTGGACCGGCTCAAGACCTGGTGGCGGTCGGGGCTGCTGTGCATCGGCGACGCCGCGCACGCGATGTCACCGGCCGGCGGCGTCGGTATCAACCTGGCGGTGGCCGACGCGGTCGCCGCCGCCAACATCCTGTGCGGTCCGCTGCGTAACGGCCTGCTCGCCGACTCGGATCTGGCCAAGGTGCAACGCCGCCGCGAGTTGCCGACCCGCATCATCCAGGCCGGCCAGGTGCTGGCGCAGAACCAGTTCATCGAACCCAACCTGGCCGGCGACCTGTCACCGATCAAGGTGCCGTCATTCGTGGGAAAGGGCCCGCTGCAATACATTCCGCCGCTGCTCGTCGGCCGCGGTTTCCGTCCCGAACACGTGCGGACCCCGGACGTCCACTCGGCATGACGGACGCTGTCAGCTGACGGTGACGTCGTCGATGTCGATGGTCACCGTGACCATGTCGCGCACGGGCTGCCCGTCGGCGTCGCGGACGTAGACGACGCGCTTGGTCGGGAGCACGATGCCGTCGAACTCGGTGTGGTTGTCCGAGTAGTGCGCGGCCGGGGAGTCGCCGGCGATGTCGACGTCGTAGTCGCGCCGCCGGATCAGGCCGTCCGAATCGATGTAGAGGGTCTGCTGGGTGCTGTGGGTGGCGATGGAATCGGGGTACTTCACACCGAGCCGGCGCCACGTCTGGCCGTTCTCGTGCCACGTGCCGAGCTCTTCGGTGTGGACACCGGGCAGTGTCAGCGAAGACGGCTCGGACAGGTACGTCCACATCGCGTAGCCCGCGAAGTAGGCCAGCTGCAGCGTGGACCACGGCGTCTCGAGGGTGTGTCCGGCGAAGGAATCACGAGGAGAATCCAATGTTTCCAAAGTCTTTGGCGAGTCGCCATCGGTTTCGATGACGACGCGGCCGGGGCTGTACGCGGAATGCAGCCCGGGCTCGGGCAGCGGGTGGTGCCAGGCGAGCTGGTCCTTGGGACTGATCTCCACCCGCGAATCATCGAGAATGCCGTCGACGCCCTTGAGTCCCCACAGTCCGCCGCCGATGAGCTGATGGTTCTTGATGCGGTTGACCTGCTCCCAGCGCTCCTGGCCGCCGGATGCGGAGATGACTTCGTGCAGCAGGGACATGGCGTGCTCCTTTGAAGACGGCGGCCGCCGGGTGGCGGTCCACACTCGACCCTGCCTCGGTGGATTGGCATGTGGGAGGCCGCGATCTTCCTGGTACCGAGGGGGACAGGATCGGGCCGGCTGCCCAACCGAGCGCTGCGGAATCCGGGTTGCTCCGCCGATCAGGTGGATACGCTTGATTTGTGCTTACCGGTTGGGCCGTCGGGTGTCTGCTGCTGGTCGCCGCCGTGCTGGTGTTGGGGGCCGGCATGGCGGCGCGCACGTACATCGGCGGGACGCCCCAGGATCACCCGCATCGTCGGCGCGCACGCGCGGTGCGCTGGTCCACTTTCGGCAAGGTGTTCTACGGCCCGATCAACCGTGACGCCCAGGGCAACAACACTTTTGACGACGAAGAGCTCGATCACATGCTCTTCCTGCCGGCGGTCGTCGTGGCCGGCGGACTGCTCCTGGCCGGGTTGTTCGTGCTGTTCCTGGAGCTGGTCAAACACGGCGGGTGACGGCGACCGGCGTCAGCGTCGCTGCAAAGCGAGTTCAGCGGCCTCCCGCACCGGGCCGCGCCACGCGGGCCCGTGGCCGGGCAGCAGCACCTGGGTGTCCAGCAGACCGAGCGCCGACAGGCTGCGTTCACACGCCGCCTCGTCGTGGTTGAAGATGTGCGGCAGTAGCTGCGGGCCGCCCTTGGTGATGAGGGGGTGACCGGTGACGACGGCGTCGCCGGCCACCAGCACGTCGCCGAAGACGTAGGAGCAGTGTCCGCCGGTGTGCCCTGGACTGGGAATCAGCTGCGGACTGCCCGGCAGCGTCGCCGCGACGTCCTCGGTGAGGGCCTGCGCGGTCGGAATGCCCTCGCGCACCAGCCCGCCCTTGCCGACGATGTGCATCGACCAGGCCAGGTACCGCGGGTTCCAGGCCCGCGTCAGGAGGTCGGCCGGTGAAACCTGTTCCAGGTATTCGCGTTTGGCGTGACCGACCTCGGCGCCGTGGCAGAACACCGGTGTGTCATGGGTTTTGGCGAACCAGATGGCTGCGCCGAGGTGGTCGACGTGCGCGTGGGTGAGCAGAATCGCCCGTACGTCGCCGGCCTCGAAGCCCAGGTCGCGCAGTGAACGCAGGACGTCATCGCGCTGGCCGGGAAAACCCGCGTCGATCAGGATCACCCCGCTGTCGTCGCTGACCAGGGTCCAGTTCACCAGGTCGGTTTGGGCGAAGTGAATATTTTCGGTGATCGCGCTCAGGGCTGCCGCCATGTGGCGAGTGTAGGCAGAGTAGAAAAGGAACTGCAGAGGCGACGAACAGGAACGGGACTCATGGCTGAACTCAGGCTGGGATACAAGGCGTCGGCGGAGCAGTTCGCGCCGCGTGAACTCGTCGAGCTGGCGGTGGCCGCCGAGGCGGCGGGCATGGACAGCGCCACCGTCAGTGATCACTTCCAGCCGTGGCGCCATACCGGCGGCCACGCACCGTTCTCCCTGGCCTGGATGACCGCGGTGGGCGAGCGCACCGAGCGGCTGGTCCTGGGCACCTCGGTGCTGACCCCGACGTTCCGTTACAACCCGGCCGTCATCGCGCAGGCGTTCGCCACGATGGGCTGCCTGTACCCCGACCGCATCTTCCTGGGCATCGGCACCGGTGAGGCGCTCAACGAGATCGCCACCGGTTACGAAGGCGAATGGCCCGAGTTCAAGGAGCGCTACGCCCGGCTGCGTGAGTCGGTGCGCCTGATGCGTGAGCTGTGGCTCGGCGACCGTGTCGACTTCGAGGGCGAGTACTACAAGACCAAGGGTGCCTCGATCTACGACGTGCCCGAGGGTGGTATCCCGATCTACATCGCCGCGGGCGGGCCGCAGGTGGCCAAGTACGCCGGCCGTGCCGGCGACGGCTTCATCTGCACCTCGGGCAAGGGTGAAGAGTTGTACAAGGACAAGCTCATCCCTGCCATGCGCGAGGGCGCCGAGGCCGCGGGCAAGAACCCCGACGACGTCGACCGGATGATCGAGATCAAGATCTCGTACGACCCGGATCCGGAACTGGCTCTGGAGAACACCCGGTTCTGGGCGCCGCTGTCGCTGACGGCCGAGCAGAAGCACTCCATCGACGACCCGATCGAGATGGAGGCGGCCGCCGACGCGCTGCCCATCGAGCAGGTCGCCAAGCGCTGGATCGTGGCGTCCGACCCGGACGAAGCCGTCGAGAAGGTCAAGCAGTACGTCGACTGGGGCCTGAACCACCTGGTGTTCCACGACCCCCGGCAGGACCAGCGCCGCTTCCTGGAGCTGTTCAAGACCGACCTTGAGCCTCGCCTGCGCAAGCTGGCGTGACGGAAGGCAGGGCTCGGTAGGCTTATCGCCGTGCCCGACGCCACCGCGATCTACATCGCCTCACCTGAAGGCGACACCGGCAAGTCGACCATTGCGCTAGGGCTGTTGCACCGGCTGGCGGCCACGGTCGCCAACGTCGGGGTGTTCCGCCCGATCGTGCGCGCGGGGACCGGCCGCGACTACATCCTGGATTTGTTGCTCGCGCACAGCACCGCGGGCCTCGACTACGACGACTGCGCCGGGGTCACCTACCAGCAGTTGCACGACGATCCCGATGCGGCGATCGCCGACATCGTCGACCGCTACCACCGCGTCGCGGACAAATGCGGTGCGGTGGTCATCGTCGGCAGCGACTACACCGATGTCGCCTCGCCCAGCGAGTTGTCGATGAATGCCCGCATCGCGGTGAATCTCGGTGCGCCCGTGTTGCTCTCGGTACGCGCCGCTGATCGCACACCCGGCGAGGTGGCCCATGTGGTCGAGCTGTGCCTGGCCGAGCTCGCGGCCCAGCACGCGCACACCGCCGCGGTCGTCGCGAACCGGTGCGCCCCTGACGAACTCGCCGACGTGGCCACCGCACTGCAGCGGTTCACACCGAAAAGCTATGTGCTGCCCGAGGAGCCGCTGCTGGCGGCGCCGACGGTGGCGGAGCTGCGGGACGCGGTGGGTGGCACGTTGATCAGCGGCGACGAGGAGCTGCTGACGCGCGAGGTCATGGGAATGATGGTCGCCGGCATGACGGCCGAACACTGTCTGGAGCGGTTGCGCGACTCCATGGCCGTCATCACCCCGGGCGACCGCTCCGATGTGGTGCTGGCCATCGCCAGTGCCCATGCCGCGGAAGGCTTTCCGTCGATCTCGTGCCTCATCCTCAACGGCGGCCTGCCGTTGCATCCATCGATCGCCAAACTGGTTGCGGGCCTGGGGCTGCGGTTACCCATCGTGGCCACCGAGCTGGGCACGTATGACACCGCCCGCGCCGCGTCGACGGCGAAGGGCCGGGTGACGGCCACGTCGCTGCGCAAGGTCGACACCGCGCTGGCCCTCATGGACGAGCATGTCGACGTGGCGGATCTGCTTGCCCAGCTTGCGGTCCCGATCCCGTCGGTCGTCACGCCGCAGATGTTCACGCACCAGCTGCAGGATCGGGCCCGGGCGGACCGCAGGCGCATCGTGCTGCCCGAAGGCGACGATGACCGGATTCTGCGGGCGGCGAGCCGGCTGCTCGCGCGCTCGGTCGCCGACCTGACCATCCTCGGCGACGAGCCGACGGTGCGGGCGCGGGCTGCCGAGCTGGGCCTGGACCTCTCGGCCGCCGTGGTGCTCGATCCGCGTACCAGCGAGCTGTGCGACCAGTTCGCGGCCCAGTACGCCGAGCTGCGCAAGAAGAAGGGCGTGACCCTCGAGCAGGCTCGCGAAATCATCCACGACGTCTCGTATTTCGGCACCATGCTGGTGCACAACAACATGGTCGACGGCATGGTGTCCGGGGCGGCGCACACCACCGCACACACCGTCCGGCCGGCATTCGAGATCATCCGTACCGCGCCGGACATCTCGACGGTGTCGAGCATCTTCCTGATGTGCCTGGCCGACCGGGTGCTGGCCTACGGCGACTGCGCGATCGTGCCGGACCCGACGTCCGAGCAGCTGGCCGACATCGCGATCAGCTCGGCGCAGACCGCCGCGCAGTTCGGCATCGAGCCGCGTGTGGCCATGCTGTCCTACTCGACCGGCGATTCGGGGACCGGCGCCGACGTCGACAAGGTCAGGGCGGCAACGGAATTGGTCCGCACGCGGGCGCCGGAGCTGTTGGTCGAAGGGCCGATCCAGTACGACGCCGCCGTCGAGCCGTCGGTCGCCGCGACGAAGATGCCGGATTCGCCGGTGGCCGGCCGGGCGACGGTGCTGATCTTCCCGGACCTGAACACCGGCAACAACACGTACAAGGCGGTGCAGCGCAGCGCGGGCGCCATCGCGATCGGTCCGGTGCTTCAGGGGCTGAACAAACCCGTGAACGACCTGTCCCGGGGCGCGCTGGTCGAGGACATCGTCAATACCGTTGCCATCACGGCGATTCAGGCTCAAGGAGCGAAATGAGCGGGCCGGTACTGGTACTCAATTGCGGCTCGTCGTCGGTGAAATACCGCTTGGTGCAATCGGCTTCGGGCGAGTCGCTGGCCGACGGCGTGATCGAGCGGGTGGACGATTACCCGAAAGCGTTGCAGCAGGTGTTCGATGCGGTCGGTGCCGCCGGAGTGTCGGCCGACGAGATCGCGTGCGTCGGTCACCGCGTCGTGCATGGCGGCCGGCGGTTCTACCGGCCGACCGTGATCGACGACGAGCTGGTCGCCGAACTTGAAGAGCTGGCCCCGCTGGCGCCGCTGCACAATCCGCCGGGGCTGCTGGGCATCGACGCGGCCCGCAAGCTCTTGCCGGACGTATCGCACGTCGCGGTGTTCGACACGGCGTTCTTCCACGATCTGCCCGCGGCCGCGGCCGAGTACGCGATCGACCGGGAGGTTGCCGACAAGTGGCACATTCGCCGCTACGGCTTCCACGGCACGTCGCACCAGTACGTCAGCGAGCAGGCCGCGCAGTTCCTGGGTCTGCCCCTGGAATCGGTGAATCAGATTGTCCTGCACCTGGGTAACGGCGCATCGGCGTCGGCGATCGCCGGCGGTCGGCCGATCGACACCTCGATGGGTTTGACGCCGATGGAGGGTCTGGTGATGGGGACGCGCTCCGGTGACGTCGATCCCGGCATCATCATGTACCTGTCGCGCGCCGCCGGGATGTCTGTCGAGGACATCGACGTCCTGCTGAACCGCCACTCGGGTGTATCGGGATTGGGTGGGGCGACCGATTTCCGCGAGCTGCACAAGCGCATGGATGCGGGCGACGACGCGGCCCAGCTGGCCTACGACGTCTACATCCACCGGCTGCGCAAGTACATCGGCGGATACCTGGCGCTGCTGGGCGGGGCCGATGTCATCACCTTCACCGCCGGGGTGGGGGAGAACGACGCCGCCGTCCGCCGCGATGCGCTCGCCGGCTTGTTGGCGCTCGGCATCGAGGTCGACGAGGAGCGCAACCTCTCCCCGAACCGCGGTGCGCGCCGGATCTCCACCGACACCTCACCGGTGAGTGTGCTGGTCATCCCCACGAACGAGGAACTGGCGATCGCGCGGGCCTGCGTCGACGTCTGCAAGGTTGTCTGAAGGAACCTGCCAGGGTCGCGGCGTAGCTTGCGCTCGTGCCCTTACTGACCGGGACGTTCGACCCCGTAGCGGTGGTGCTGGTGCTGCTCGGCATCGGTGCCCTGGTGCGGCTGCGCCGACGCGTGTCTCGTGCCCGATCGTGGTGCCTCGGTGGCGCCATCGCGGTGTGGGCACTGGCAACGCTCAGCGCCGTCGCGGTCTATGCGCCGATGCTGTTCTGGGTGCGCGCGCTGCAGGTCCTGCTCCTGCTGTACGTGGTGCCGCTCCTCCTGGCGCTGAGCCGTCCGGTCTCGATGGTGGGAACCGTGCTCGACCCGGTGCTGAATTCCACTGCCACGCGGGTACTGCTGTCGCCGCCGGTGACGTCGGTGCTGATGCTGGTGACGCCGTGGCTGCTGTACCTGACCCCCTGGTACGTCACCTCGATGACCGGACCGCTCGCGTCAGTGACGCGACTTGTGCTGCCGGCCATCGGCTTTGGCTACTTTTATGCCCGCTTGCAGGTCGACCCGGTACCGCGGCGTTACCCGCCGTTGCTGTCCATCGGGATCAGCGTGGCCGAGGGTCTCGGTGACGGCATCCTCGGGCTGGTGCTGTGGCTGGGCCCGGTGATCGCCTACGACTACTACGCCGGACTGCACCGCGACTTCGGCCCGAGCATCCGGCAGGACCAGAGCTACGGCGCCGGGATCCTGTGGATTCTGGGTGACGTGCTGGGCGTGCCCTTCATCCTGCTGCTGATGCGTGCCTTGGGTTCCGACGAACGGCGCAAGGCGGCTGAGGTCGATGCCGAACTCGACGCGGCTGCTTCGGCCACCCCGCCGGCGGCCGCTGCCGACGAACCGGAGGCCGACGCACCGCCGAGCGGACTCTGGTGGCAGAGCGATCCGCAGCTGCGTGACCGTTACCGCTGAGCGAGTCGTGGTCGGCGTGTCGTCTCTCCTGTGGCACTGGCGATTTCAGCGCGTCAACTTTCATTGACTGTCAAGGAATGCTGACGGACGCAGATCGAATGTGCCGAGGGAGAGCCGACACGCCCGTGGCGACACGCCGAACTAGAACGTACTGATCGGCCGCACGTTGTTGGCCAGATCCACCAGCGCGTAGCGGTGCGCCTTGGTCGGCGCCACGCGGGCCAGCCCGCGCAGGGAGGCCTCCACACCCAGACGGAGACCGTGTTCGGTGAACGGGAAACCCAGGATGTGATTGGTGCTGGCGGTGTGGTCGGCCAGCCAGTCCAGAGCCGTGCCGAGGACCAGTGTCCGGATCTGCAGCACACGCGGTTCGGTTTCCGGCAACGCCTCCACTCGCCTTGCGGCGTCACGGATTTGGCGTTCGGTGATCTCGGCGGTGGTCGGCGCCGACAGCAGGGTGACGGCGCTGGTCAGTCGCGCCGTCGTGAAATGCCTTGAAGTGGCCGGAACTTCATCGAGAGTGTGCACCGCGGCCTCCCGGTCGCCGGCCAGCGCCTGTACCCGGGCCTGGCCGAAACCGGCTGAGATGATGCCGTTGTCGGTGTTCCACACCGTCTGATAGAACGCCCGCTCGGCCTCCGAGCCGGACAGTTCGGCGGTGGCCGCCAACGCCACCTTCGGCGCAAGTTCGCCCGGCAACGTGTTGAGTACCTCGGTGAAATCCTTTGTCGCGGACTCGTAGTTGCCGGACAACAATTCGCCCACGGCGCGGAACCACACCAGCCGCCAGTGCCAGCCGATCCGGTCGGCCAGGTTCTCCAGCTTCCGGTTGGCTTTTGCCACGTCGCCGAGGTCGAGCAGGGCGCGGACCTCCATGAGGGGCAGCTCGACCGAGGTGGACAGGTCCACCCCTTCCGAGTCGAGCGAACCCTCGCGGGCGGCGCGCAGCGAATCCAGGGTCTGCACCGGCTGGCTCAGCAGGCTGGCCGACAGCACGGCCGCACCGACGTCGGCCGGGTCGACGAGGGGCACCTGCAGCGCCCGGACAATCTCTGGCGCCGTGATCTTCTCGGTGTGCTGCTGCCCGTCGATGTACACGTCGGTGTGGGCCACCAGCATGTTGACCCCGAACGTCGACCGCGACGGGCTGAACACCGACGACAGGCCAGGCCGCGGTGTCCCGGTGTCCTGCGCGACGACTTCACGCAGCACGCCGAGCAACTGCCCGGACATCTCCTCGGCGCTGCCGAACCGCCGGCGTGGATCGGGGTCGATCGCGCGGCGCAACAACCGGGCGAACGAATCGTATTGCAGCAGAATCGGATCGCTCTCGGGCAGCCCGTCGACGTAGCGGCCCTTGTCGGTCTTGAGGTTCAGCGTCAGGGCGGCAAGGGTGCGGCCGACGGTGTAGATGTCGGTGACGATCGTCGGCCCGGTGCGGACGATCTCGGGCGCTTGGTAACCCGGTGTGCCGTAAAGGAACCCGAACGAGTTGATGCGCGATACCGCGCCCAGGTCGATGAGCTTGAGCTGCTCCTCGGTGAGCATGATGTTCTCGGGCTTGAGATCGTTGTAGACCAGCCCGATCGAATGCAGGTAGCCCAGTGCCGGCAGGATCTCCAGCATGTACGCGATGGCCTGGGCCACCGGCAGCTTGGCGCCCTTGGCCTGCTTCAGCGAGGTGCCGCCGACGTACTCCATCACGATGTAGCCCACCGGGTCACCGTGCTTGTCGGCGTGCTCGACGAAGTTGAAGATCTTCACGATGGCCGGGTGGGTGACCTCCGCCAGGAACTGCCGCTCGGCCATGGCGATGGCCTGCGCCTCGGCGTCGCCCGAGTGCACCAGGCCTTTGAGCACCACCGGGCGGTTGTTGACGTTGGTGTCCAGGGCAAGGTAAATCCAGCCCAGCCCGCCGTGTGCGATGCAGCCTTTGACCTCGTACTGGTCGGCCACCATGGTGCCCGGACTCAGTTGTGGCAGAAACGAATACGCGGCGCCGCAGTGTGGGCAGGAGCCTTCGGACCGGCCGGGTTCGCCGTTCTCGGAGCGGCCGACGGGCTTGCCGCAGGACCAGCAGAACCGTTTGGCCTCGGCCACCACGGGATCGGTCATCAACGCGGCGAGCGGATCCTGGTCAACCACCCGCGGCACCTCGACCAGGCCGCCGCCCAGGCGCCGGATGGGCGAGACCCGGGTGGTCGCGGTGACGAGGCCGGTCGGCGCGGAATCCCGTTCGGGCGGAACCGGCACCGGGATGCTCATCGAGTCGTCGAACAGTGGCCGGAACACGGCTTGCGTGCCCATCGGCCGCATCGTGGCCAGCGAATCCCACGTCACCTCGACGGCCTGGGTGCCGGGGTCGGTGTCGGGACCCGCGTCCACCGGACCCGCGTCCACCGGGCCCGCCTCAACGGGGCCTGTCGTCGCTTCGCTGTCGGGCATCAGTCGCTGTACCTCGGTACGGGTGGGTTCGGCGTCGAGCCGAGCACGGTCAACCACTTGCGGTACAACGTGTTCCACGTGCCGTCGCGGCGAATCCGCTCCAACGTCCCGTTGACGAACCGCACGAGACCGGTGTTGTTGAGGTTGATTCCGATGCCGTACGGCTCCTCGGCCATGTTGGGGCCGACGATGTGCAGGTACGGGTCCTGCGCCACCAGACCGGCCAGGATCGCGTCATCGGTCGACACCGCGTCGGCCTGCCGCTGCTGCAACGCCACCAGGCAGTCCGCCCAGGTGACCGCTTCCACGAGGACCGGCGGCGGGGTGATGCGCTGCAGGCGTGCCTTCGAGGTGGTGGCCTTCACGACGCAGACCCGCTTGCCCGACAGGTCCGCGGGCCTGCGGACGTCGGAGTCGCGGGTGGCGAGGATCCGTTGCTTGGCGGAGAAGTACTCGGCTGAGAAGTTGACGAGCTTGCGCCGGTCGCACGTGATGCTCATGGTCTTCACCACGATGTCGACGAGATTGTGCTGCAGCGCCGAGATCCGGTCGTTGTCGGACAGGATGCGGTACTCGACCTGTGACGGGGTGCCGAAGATGTCGCGGGCCACCTCCCCGGCGATGTCGACGTCGAATCCGGTGATCTGCCCCGTGATGGGGTCGCGGAACGCGAACAGGTTGCTGCCGATGTCGAGCCCGACGATCAGCCGGCCGCGGTCCTTGATGTTGGTGACGGCCGCCGCGGCGGCCTCGGGCGTCGGGAACGGCCGCAGGCTTGCGGTGCAGTCGGACTTGTCCTCCGGGCCGAGCTCCGGCACGGCGGACTGCACCTCCATGCCCGCGGGTGTCGGCGGCGCGATGGTGATGCTCTGCGGCGCGGCGGGCGGCGGGGCCTCGCCGCAGCCGGCGGCCACCAACACCGCGACCATCGCCGGGACCAACCGAGAACGCATCGTGAAACTCATCGGTATTCACTCAACCTCGGCCACAGCCCGAGCGCCACCGCGAGTGCCGCGGCGAAGCTCAACGCGGCCGCACCGACCGTCGCCCCGGACAGCGCCTGGCGTCCGTTCAGGATGTCGCTGCGCAGCTGCTTGCGGCTTTCGTCGATGGCCTTGGAGAGCGCTTCGTCGAGCTTGTCGAACGCCGGCGTCGAATCGTCTTCGCTGGTACCCAGCGCCACCTGGGTGGCGGACTGGTAGTTGCCGGTCGAGATGTAGGCGTTGATCCGGTCGTCGGCGGCACGCCACCGGCGGATCAACTGATCGGCGCCGTCCAGGTCCTTCTTGCCGATCGCATCGGGGCGACGCATGTAATCCCCGAGCTGCTGCTGGAGGGCGTCGATGCGGTGGTAGTACGACTGCTTGCGGACGCTCTCGTCGCCCCGCCGGATCAGCGACAGCGTCTCGTCCGCCCGCGCCTGCTGTGCGGTGATGGCCATGCTCGTCACAGTTTGCAGCGACGCTGCCGCGTTGCGGGCATGCCGGGTGTCGGTGGTCGAGATGATGAGCGTCGCGCCGATCCAGATGATCATGATCAGTACCGCCATGCCGCCGGCGACGAAACCGATGTTGACGCGCCGGCGGGTGTGCTGGGCCAGCCAGCGGTTCGAGAAGAAGCCGAACATCAGCGTCGCCGCGACCACCAGGATCACGGGTGCGGGCACCTGCGACGAGCCGCTGGTCTCCGAGTTCACCCGCGCCGAGGTGTTCTCGTAGAGCCGCTGGGCGTCGGGCAGGATCTGGGTCTGCATGAGCCATGACGCCTCGGACAGGTACGACGAACCCACCGGGTTGCCGGCGCGGTTGTTGGTCCGCGCGGTCTCCACCAGGCCGGTGTAGACCGCCAGCTCGGCATTGATGTGCCCGAGCACCTTGACCATGGGCTCGTCGGTGATGCCACTGGACGCGGCCGTGACGGCGACGGCGGCGTCCGTGATGGCCTGCTCGTAGCGCTGCCGCAGATCCACCGGCTCCGAGCCGGCGATGAAGGCGGTCGCGGCGGCGGCATCGGCGACCGACAGCGTGGTGTAGAGCTGGCCGGCCGCGAACGCCAGCGGCTCGGTGTGGTCGAGCACGGTGGTCAGGGCCTGCTGGCGGGCGTGGATCGTGGTCGAGGTGGCGAAGGCACACGCGAGGACCAGGCTGGCGAGCATCAACCCGATCAGGAGGATGCGGCCGGGGGTGGTCCACATGAACCACCATCGAGTGTGCGCGGGAGTCCCGGGGGACCGAGATACCACCGGCTCGGTCGAAGGGTGCGCCAACTCCACCGTCACGTGTGCGCCGACCTCAACTTTCCTGACCCGTTGGCCCTGCCGAACTCGTTTAATAGAAGTCTAAGAGCTTGCGGCGCGTAGGGGGTGGACTACCGGTCGGCCCGGTCCCCCAAATCTTTCGCGACGTTCCCTATTGTGGGTTTCGTGCAGGGCGACGGTGACGGATGGGTGCTCGCGGCTGACGGCTCCCACTTCTGGGGTCGCCATGGTGCGGCCGGACTTCTGCTGCGGGCGCCGCAGCCGGGCGGCGGAGCGGCGGTGCTGCTGCAGTACCGCGCGCCATGGAGCCATCAAGGCGGCACCTGGGCACTGCCCGGTGGGGCGCGCGACAGCCACGAGACCGTCGAGGAGGCCGCCGTCCGCGAGGCCTACGAGGAGGCCGGCCTGCTGGCCGAGCAGCTGACGGTCCGGACGACCGTGGTCACCGCGATCGCGATGGGCGAGGTGTGGACGTACACCACGGTGATCGCCGACGCACCCGAACAACTCGCGACGGTGCCCAACCGGGAGAGCGTCGAGCTGCGGTGGGTCTCCGAGGACGACGTCGCGTCGCTGCCGCTGCATCCCGGATTCGCCGCCAGCTGGGAACAGCTGCGCAGCGTGACGGCGAGTATCCCGCTCAGTTCGTAGGCAGGGCCTGCTTGAGTGCCTGCGCTGCCGCGGCCGGATCCTCGGCCGCGGTGATCGCCCGGACCACGACGATGCGCCGCGCACCGGCGGCCACCACCTCGGGGGCCCGCGCCAGGTCGATGCCGCCGATGGCGAACCAGGGTTTGTCGGTACCCGTCGCGGCCGCCGCGCGGACCAGTTCCAAGCCCGGCGCGGTGCGGCCCGGCTTGGTCGGCGTCGGCCAGCACGGGCCGACGCAGAAGTAGTCGACGTCCTCGGTCACCGAGACGGCCAGCTGCTGCTCGTCATGCGTCGAGCGGCCGAACAGCGGATCCGGCCCGACGATGTCGCGGGCGAGGGCCAGCGGCAGATCGTCCTGGCCGAGGTGCAGCACGTCGGCGAATGCGCCGCGGGCGATGTCGGCCCGGTCGTTCACCGCGAACAGCGCGCCGTGCCGCCTGGCCGCGTCGGCCAGCACCTCCAGCGCTTCGAGCTCCTGCTTGGCCTCGAGCGGACCGAACTGTGCTTCACCGGCCGAGCCCTTGTCCCGCAACTGGATGATGTCCACGCCACCGGCGAGTGCCGCGTCGGCGAACTCGGCCAGGTCACCGCGCTCCCGGCGGGCGTCGGTGCACAGGTACAGGGACGCGGACTGCAGACGCTCGAAGGCTTTAGACACAGCGCGACGGTAGCGACTACCGTGGACGCCGCACACACGGGAGTCCCGGGACCGGGGGCTGAGAGTGGGGTCGTCCTACCCTTACCGTCACACCTGATCCGGATCATGCCGGCGAAGGGAGAGGAATCATCGTGCCGGCTGGCATGGCGGTAATCGGCGGCGGCGTCATCGGTCTGGCCGTGGCCAGGCGCGCGGCGCTGGACGGGTGGTCGGTGCGCGTGCACCGGACCGAGGCGCGCGGCGCCTCGTGGGTCGCCGGCGGCATGCTCGCGCCGCACTCCGAGGGCTGGCCGGGTGAGCAGGACCAGTTGCAGGTGGGGCTGGACTCGCTGGCGTTGTGGCATGACGGCTTCCTCGACGGCCTGCCTGACGACGTGGTGACGGCCCGCGACTCGCTCGTGGTGGCGGTCGACCGGGCAGACGCGGCCGACGTCCGTACGGTCGCTGAGTGGCTGGCAGCGCAGGGGCATCCCGTCACGGTCACCACCGCGGCCCGCGACATCGAACCGTTGCTGGCGCAGGGGATTCGGCACGGCTTCCGGGCGGAGACCGAACTGGCCGTCGACAACCGCCTCGTGGTCGAGGGGCTGATCGCGCACTGCGACCGCCTGGGTGTGCAATGGGCCGGACCGGTCGATTCCCTCGACAAGACGCGCGACGCCGATGTCACCGTGCTGGCCAACGGGATCGACGCGCCGGCACTGTGGCCCGGGCTGCCCGTGCGTCCGGTGAAGGGCGAGATTCTGCGGCTGCGGTGGCGCAAGGGCTGTATGCCGGTGCCGCGGCGGGTGATTCGCGCTCGGGTGCACGGTCGGCAGGTGTATCTGGTGCCGCGTGCCGATGGTGTGGTGGTCGGCGCCACCCAGTACGAGCACGGCCGGGATACCGCGCCGGCGGTATCCGGAGTGCGCGACCTTCTCGATGACGCCTGTGCGGTGATACCTGCCCTCGGCGAATACGAACTTGCCGAATGCGCTGCGGGACTGCGGCCGATGACCCCGGACGGCCTGCCGATCGTGGGCTGGCTCGATGACCGCACCCTGGCGGCCACCGGTCACGGGAGGAACGGCTTTCTGCTGGCCGCCTGGACCGCACAACGGATTTCGGACCTGTTGAAGGGCGATGCGAGAGAGAAGGTGGCACTGTGCTGATCACAGTCAACGATGAGAACGTGGAGATTCGCGAAGGCACCACGGTGGCCGAATTGATTGGCACCCTGGGCTTTCCGGACAAGGGCATCGCCGTCGCGGTCGACTGGACGGTGCTGCCCCGGTCGGAGTGGGACGACGTCGTGGCCGAGGGCGCCAAGATCGAGGTCGTGACGGCGGTGCAAGGTGGCTGAGGTCTGTACGTCGGCCGACGTCCTGCGCATCGCCGACCGGGAGTTCGGTTCGCGGCTCATCATGGGCACCGGCGGTGCGGCGAATCTGTCGATCCTGGAGGAGGCACTCGTCGCCTCGGGTACCGAGCTGACCACTGTCGCGATGCGGCGCATCGACGCCGAAACCGGCACCGGCGTGCTCGATCTGCTGAACAAGCTCGGCATCGCCGCGCTGCCCAACACCGCCGGCTGTCGCGGCGCGGCCGAAGCGGTGCTGACGGCGCAACTGGCGCGCGAGGCGCTGCAGACCAACTGGGTGAAACTCGAGGTGATCGCCGACGAGCGCACCCTGCTGCCGGACGCCATCGAGTTGGTCCGCGCCGCAGAGCAATTGGTGGATGACGGCTTCGTCGTCCTGCCCTACACCAACGACGACCCGGTGTTGGCGCGCCGGCTGGAGGACACCGGCTGCGCGGCGGTGATGCCGTTGGGCGCGCCGATCGGCACGGGGCTGGGCATCTCCAACCCGCACAACATCGAGATGATCGTCGCGGCCGCCGGCGTGCCGGTGGTGCTCGACGCCGGCATCGGCACGGCCAGCGATGCCGCATTGGCCATGGAACTGGGTTGTGACGCAGTGCTTCTCGCGACGGCGGTGACCCGGGCCTCGGATCCGCCGATGATGGCCGCCGCCATGGCGGCGGCGGTCACCGCGGGCCGGCTGGCCTCGCGCGCCGGCCGCGTGCCCAAGCGGTTCTGGGCGCAGGCATCCAGTCCGGCGCTATGACGCCGCGGTACGTCGCCCTCGGTAGTTCGATGGCCGCCGGGCCGGGCATCGCACCGGGTGCGCCCGGTGCGCCGAAGCGGTCCGGCCGGTCGGCGGTCAACTACCCGCATCTCGTCGCCGACCGCCTCGGTTACGACCTTGTCGACGTGACCTTTTCGGGCGCCACCACCACCCACCTGCTCACCGAACGGCAGTACGGTGCGCCGCCGCAGGTGGACGCGCTCGACGGCTCGGAGTCGTTGGTCACCATCACCATCGGCGGCAACGACGCCGGCTATGTACCGATGCTCGGGGCGGCCTGCCTGCCCCGGTTCCTGCGGTCGGTGCCCGTCATCGGTGGACTGCTGCGCGGGCAACTCGATGCGGCGGCGCGGGACCAGGCGCTCGAAGTCGTGGGCGAGTCGCTGAAAACCGTTGGGCGAGAAGTACGTCGACGTGCCCCACAGGCCCGGGTGCTGTTCGTCGACTACCTGACGCTCCTGCCGCCGGCGGGAGTGCCCGCACCACCGATCGGTGCGGCCGATGCCGAGCTGGGCCGGCACGTCGCCGCCCGGCTGGCCGAGCTGACGGCCGCCGCGGCCGCGGCGGCCGGATGTGAACTGGTGCCGGTCGCAGCTGCCAGCCGTGCGCACCATGCGTGGTCGGCCGATCCCTGGACCACGGCGTTTCATCTGCCACTGCCGGGCCGGGTGGCCCCGCTGCACCCGAACGCCGCGGGTATGCGCGCCGTCGCGCAGATGGTGATCGAACGCGTATCGTGCGCCTGATGGCGCTGCCATCAGGCAAGGGGGTTGTCCGGCGATGATCCAGCTGACGGGATTGACAAAGGTTTTCGGGCGCAAACGCGCCGTCGATGATTTGACCTGTTCCGTCGAGCCCGGTTTCGTCACCGGTTTCCTCGGGCCGAACGGCGCCGGTAAATCCACCACGATGCGCATGATCGTCGGGCTGGACAGGCCGACCTCCGGCATCGCGACGGTGCTGGGCAAGACCTATCACGAGCTGAAGCATCCGCTGCGCAGCGTCGGTGCGCTGCTCGATGCCCGTCAGGTGCATCCCAATCGCACGGCGCGCGCTCACCTTCGGTGGCTGGCCGCCAGCAACAAGCTGCCGAAGGCCCGTGTCGATGAAGTACTGAACATCGTCGGATTGACCGATGTCGCGGGTAAACAGGCCGGCACGTTCTCGCTCGGGATGTCGCAGCGGTTGGGCATCGCCGTGGCGCTGTTGGGTGATCCCGAAGTGCTGCTGTTCGACGAACCGGTGAACGGGCTGGACCCCGAGGGCATCAGGTGGATTCGGACGCTCATGCGCGACTTGGCATCTGAGGGCCGGACGGTGTTGGTGTCCAGTCATCTGCTTGCCGAGATGGCGAACACAGCGGACCGGCTGCTGGTGATCGGGCGGGGACAGTTGATCAGCTCGAGCACCATGGCGGAGTTCCTGACCAGCTCCGGGAGCGACACCATTCGGGTCCGCAGCCCGCAGCTGGAGCGTCTTCATGAGTTGCTGACGGCGCAGGATGCGTCGGCGCAATTGGCGGACGGCGTGCTGCTGGTTCGCGGAATCTCGACGGAGCAGGTGGGGGAGTTGGCTGCCGGTCACGGAATCGTGCTGCACGAATTGGCCGCCCAGCAGGCCTCGTTGGAGGAAGCGTACATGCGACTGACCGACGACGCCGTCGACTACCGGGCGGTGGGTGCGCCATGACGATCAACGCCGAGCGGATCAAGCTGCAGACCACGCGGTCGCCGATCTGGCTCATCCTGACAGTTGCGGTGGTGGGTCTGGGGTTCGCCGCGATACAGGCGGCGGCACTGGGTCCGCACGGGGTGCTCAAGCCCGAGCGGGCGGCCATCGGCGTCAGCGTCTTCGGTGTGCCGATGCTGATGATCCTGTCCGCGATGTCGATCACCGGGGAGTACCGCTCCGGCATGATCCGCACGACGTTCCTGGCCACCCCCAACCGAGCGTGGGCACTGGCAGCGAAAGCGCTCGTGACGGCGGCGCTTTCCGCGGTCGTCACCGCGGTCATGGTGGCGGGCTCGATCGCGTTCGCGGCGTCGTTGGTGACCGCAGAGCAGGCCGAGGAGTTGTCCTTCTCGAACGCGGAGGTCTGGCGTGCGATCGGCACGATGTCGCTGTATGCCGTGCTGGGCGCGGTGCTGGCGGTCGGTCTGGGCGGGTTGTTGCGGCACGCGGCGGCAGTGGTCGCGGTGGTGTTGTTGATGCCGTTCGTCGTGGAACCGGTGCTCGGCGCGCTTCCTCAGGTCGGCGCACGGGTGGGACCGTGGCTGCCCTTCGGGAACGCGTACACCTTCACCAGGACCCCCTGGTTCCAGACGTTCTCGTTGTGGTGGGGACCGGCCGGCGCGGCCCTCTACTTCGCCGCAGTTGCGGCGGCGGTGTTCATGCTGGCGCTCGTGGTGGTCACCCGCCGCGACCCGTAGGGCATGGGTGTCTGCTCTCAACGGCCGAATTGGTTTGGCGCACTGGGCCTTCCCGGCGGAGTTGCGAGATTCTGCTGGAGATGGCTCGGTACTTCGATGGCTCCAACTTCGCCGCGATTGGGTCGGGCTTGTACTCCGACCAAGTCGCCGCCCGCATGGATCGCAGTCACTGCGGCCACCCTCTGGTAGCTGAATGCTGGCCTCGACTCGAATGAACCGGTTCCTGCCTGGGCTTCGTCCAACCGCCGATATTCGGACAGTTGTTGCTCTACCATCGCGCGTATGCCGGAGACTGGCCCTGAAGCGCCGTCAATCTCGCGTCAGCCCGTTGCGGTAGATCTGCAACCGAAGTGGTTGGCGCCCGCATCGCTCGGAATCGCGGTCATCGCGCTAGGGGTTGCGGTCTGGGCGCTGGTGTCGCCACCACATCAGTCGTCGCCATCGGTCCCAGAGCCCACCGAGCAACAAGTCGCCGACGCGAAGGCTCGCGCGTGTGCCGCCTTCACCACCGTGCGCACGGCGGTGGCGCTACAGACGCACACCGAACTCGGCTCTGAGCCGGTTGCGGTTACGGCGGTCACAGCAGTCTCGCGTTTGGCCATGAGCAGTGGTGCTCAGTACTTGCAGACGCATCTGGACCGGGCCACGCCGGCGGACCTCACGGCCGCGATTCGCGAGTTTGCCGTTGACCTGCAGGATATTTCGATGTACGGGCAGGCCGGGATCGGCGGGGCCGACCCGGCGCAGGCGGGTCGGTTGAAAGCCGGCGAAGCTGTCAGCACGAAGATTGCCGGCCTTTGCAAGTGAGCCGCGGGGAAGCTCCGCACGTGGGTGTTCACCTGGTCCACCTGTAGGATCGACGACAGGCCCCTTCGTTCTCAGCGTCAGTTCAGCAAGCGGTGACTACCTTCCGCAGGCATGACCGGTGCTGCCCGCCCCTCAACGATCGTGAAGCGCGTGACTGCGAGCAAGGTTCCCGAAGTCACCATCTGGTTCTGGCTGATCAAGGTGCTGTGCACCACGGTCGGAGAGAGCTTCGCCGACTGGATCAACCAAGGTCTCGGTGTGGGTCTCGGTGCCACCGCGGTGCTGTTCACCGCCGTACTGGCCCTGGTCATGGGGGCCCAGCTGCGATTGCCGCGCTACGTCCCTGTCGTCTACTGGCTGACGGTCGTGGTCCTCAGCGTCACCGGCACCCTCTACACCGATCTGCTCACCGACGCCCTTGCCGTCCCGATGGCCACGAGCACAGCCGTCTTCACTGTCACTCTGGCGGTGGTGTTCGCGGTGTGGTTCGCCCGGGAGCGGACACTGTCGATCCACAGCATCACAACGCGACCGCGGGAGCTGTTCTACTGGCTCGCTGTCCTGGTCACCTTCGCGCTCGGCACCGCCGCCGGCGACTGGACCTTGACCCTGACCGGGTGGAGTGCCGGGGTATCGGTACTGCTCCCGGTCACCCTCATCGCCGCGGTGACCATCGGCTGGCGCGTCGGGGTCAACTCCGTGTTGTCGTTCTGGCTGGCGTACATCTTGACCCGCCCGCTGGGCGCCAACCTCGGCGACTGGCTTGCCACACCGCGCAGCGCACACGGTCTCGGCCTCGGATACGGCCTGACCAGTGGAATCTTCCTCGCCGCGATCGCCGCTGCTGTCGGCTATCTGACCTGGACCCGCATCGATGTGATCGAGGTCGACGATCAGGCGGCGGCCCCCGCGCCGAAGCGCACGCTATCGGCGGTGAGCACCGTCGGTTACTACGCCGTCGTGGTCTTGGCGGCCGGCGCCCTGCTGCAATGGGCCTCGATTCAGCCGCATGGCCCCGTCACCGACAGCGAGGAAGGGCCCGCGCCGACCGCGGCGGCCGCGCCTCTGGTGCCCGGCAAGGTCGGTGCCTTCCCGGCGACCGATATTGCGCACTTCCGCAACGTCACCCAAGACACGCTGGCAAAGGTCGATGCTGGAGACCAATCCGGCGCCCGAGCGCGGATCACCGACCTCGAAACCGCATGGGACCACGACCAGGACCGGCTGCAGGCCATCGACTCCAGCGCCTGGACGGCGCTGGACCGGGAAATCGACGCAGCACTCAAGTCCGTCCGATCCAGCAGCCCAAGCGTTGACGACGAAAAACAATCTCTGACAACGCTTTTGAACAGTCTGCGCTGATTCCTTCAGTCATTCGCAACTCAGAACGACAAGGCCGCGATGGACCTCGATACCCGAATCTTTTACTACATCAACAATTTCGCCCGGGACACCCCGTGGCTGCACCCGGTCGTGGCCGGATACGCCGAAGACGGTGTTGTACTGTTCGCCAGCTTTCTCCTCGCTGGATGGTGGATCGCCCGCAGAACCAACAACCCCAGTGCGATGGCAGCGGCGGTATGGGCGCCTTTGGGTGTGCTGGCAGCGGTGGCCATCAACCAGCCGATCGCCGATACCATCAATGCCACCCGTCCCTGTAATGCGCTGCCCCACATCGTCGTCTTGCATTGCAACACCGACGGTGGCTTCCCCAGTGACCACGCGATGATGGCCGGGGCCGTCGCTGCCGGGGTCTGGCTGGTGAATCGACGACTCGGCGTCATCGCCGCCATCGCGGCAGTGGCCATGGCATTGGCTCGCGTCTATGTCGGTGCGCATTACCCCCAAGACGTCGTTGCCGGTCTCGCTCTGGGCGCGACCCTGAGCGTTTCCGGATATCTCGTCGCCCGGCCGGTGCTGAGCCGGCTGGTGGAACGCGCCGCCAGGACCCGGCTGCGGCCGCTCATCACGGCCGCTGAGCCAGGTGCCGTTCACTGAAGCAGACTGTGGCGGTGGGCTTTTCAGCAGTTTTGCGTTTGAAACGTGTGCGCGGGTCTTCAGGCCTGTTCGCGCTCAGCGTCCTCACAGCGACCTGCTGTCAGTCTGGTGGCATACCCGACAGCTGCTCGGCTTCGATCAGCTGGAATCCCGTGAAAGGTGTTGATGGACATGACAGCCCGGCGAGAAGCAATCAACCTGATGGTCGGAGCCCTGATGCTGGTGGCGGCGACGATGTCGGTCCACGAGGCCCAGGAGCGCGCCCAGAACGCACCGGCTCTGTCGAACGGCGGGCACTACGACAGCGCACTCGTCCAGGGGATGTAGCCGGCCAATTTATGGCCGCCGCCTCAGTCTGTGCCAGGCTACGCAGGTGAGAGTGCTGCTGGTCGAAGACGAGCCCATGCTGGCCGAGACGATCACCGCTGGGCTGCGCGCCGAAGGGTTCGTCGTGGTCGCGGTGGCCGATGGTGCCGAGGGCCTCTGGCAGGCCACCCACGAGCAGTTCGACGTCATCGTGCTCGACATCATGCTGCCGGGTCTCAACGGCTACGAGGTCTTGCGCAAGATGCGCGCCGCACACATTTGGACGCCGGTGCTGATGCTGACCGCCAAGGACGGCGACTACGACCAGACCGACGCCTTTGATCTGGGCGCAGACGACTATTTGACCAAACCCTTTTCGTTCATGGTGCTCACCGCGCGCTTGCGGGCCTTGATTCGCCGCGGCGCACCGCAGCGTCCCGTCGTGCTGACTGCCGGCGACATTTCACTGGACCCCGCGCGCCGGACCGTGCACCGGGGTGGCGAGGACGTCTCGCTGACACCGCGAGAATTCGCGCTCCTGGCATACCTGTTGCGCCACAAGGACACTGTCCTCACAAAAACCCAGATCCTGCACAACGTCTGGGACAGTCACTACGACGGCCCCGACAACGTGGTGGAAGTCTATGTCGGCTATCTGAGACGCAAGATCGGCTCGGAGGCGATCACCACGCTCCGTGGCGCAGGCTACCGGCTCGAATCCGGCGAACCGGCAAGCGGCAACTGAACCGTCACCACGGTTCCTGCGCCAGAGCGTCGGTCCTCGATGCTGACCGAGCCATCGTGGGCGGCCACGATCTCGGAGACGATCGCCAACCCCAACCCGGTACCACCACCACGCCGGGATCGGTCGGCGTCCAGCCGGAAGAACCGCTCGAAAACCTTGTCCCGTGCGGCGGCAGGGATTCCCGGGCCGTCATCGATCACCTGCACGACGGCGTTGTCACCCTCGGCGCGCACGACGATGGTCACCTCGCTGGTGGCATGGCGGGCCGCGTTGTCGGCCAGGTTGCGCAACAATCGCACGAACCCGTCCGGATCGACGCTGGCCTTTACCGCCGAAAGATCGGAGACTATTCGCAACGTCGTTTCCCGTTTGAGTCGTGCCGCCTCCGCAGTCGCCAGATCGTCGAGATCGGTCTCGACACGACGCAGCGGCAAGCCGCGTTCATCGGCGCGCGCCAGTAGGAGCAGGTTCTCCACCAGGGTCTGCATCCGGCGTGCTTCCGGCAACAATGCGTTGGTCAGCAGCGTTCTGTCGAGGAGATCGGGGTGGGTGGCTCCGATCTCCAACGCGGACACCACCGTTGCCAGCGGGCTCCGCAGCTCGTGGGATGCGTCCCCGACAAACCGTCGTTGCGCGGCATGGCCGGCCTCGATGCGGGCCAGCATGTCGTTCATGGTCACCGCCAGCGCGGAAATCTCATCCGACCTGCGACCGACGGGGACCCGCTCGCCCAGATCGAAGGCACTGATCGCCGACACTCGCGACCGGATGGCCTCCACGGACCGCAACGACCGGCGCACCAGCAGGTATGTGACGACTCCGGCCACCACAGCCACAACCGGCGCCGTGATCGCCAGCATCTGCCCGGCAGTGCCGATCATCTGCTCGATCGGCTCGATGCCCCCGCCCACAAGTACCGTGTACTGCCGCCCCTTGCGGGATGCCACTGTGATTGTGCTGACGCGCACGTCGTCGTCATCGGTTGCCAGCACCCCGACCTGGGCACCTTCGTGCGGCACAGGAATCAACGGGGTCTGCGGTGCGCTGGCGGATCGCTCCACCACGGTGCCGGCGGCGTCGGCGATCTGCACGGCCACGATCCGGTGATCGGTGTGCATCAATACCGATTCCACCTCATCGGGTGGTTCCTTGCGCAGCACATCGGCCACCGCCTGGGCGCGGGCCTCCGCTGCGTTGTCCACGTCGGCGCACATCATCCGGTACAGCAACAGCGTCGAGGCCGACCCCACGATCACGAGGCCGGCCAGCACCACCGCCGCGGCCACCAGCGCTGAGCGGACCGCAATGCCGCCGAACCAGCCACGCCACCGGCCTGCGAAATCCCTCAGCGCCACGCGGCGGCTCACTCGGCGCCCTGGCCTTGCAGGCCCCTCAGCGAGACCCACCCACGACCGACCCACATCGCTCCATCATTCACTGCCGTCTCCGGCAGCGATGTCACAGCGTGCGTCCTCGGCGGCGCGCGATGTCATTGCCCATCCGAAATCCATTTCGGTGCAGGCGAATTGAACAGAGATTGCCGCGTGGACGGCAACCGCACGCTCACTGCATTGGTGCACGCGCCGCGTTCACCCACGGCAAGTGTCCCGCCGTGAGTGGCGATGATCCGAGCAGCCAACTCCAGACCGGAGTTGCACTTTGACGACATCCGGCCGGTGTCGGCGACCGCGATATGGGGGCCGTCGTCGCGGATGATGATGACCGCCTGAGCATCTCGGCGGTACACCTCAAGCTCGATCGCCGATACGGCGTTGCAACGTGCATGTTCGACCAGCGCAGTGACCGCCCGGTTCAATGTCGTAGCGTCACCCACCACGTAGGTCGGCTGCAGGTCGGTTCGGATCGACAACCCAGTGTTTTGCCGCAGCCGTCCAGCATGCTGGACCAACACATCATCGAGAAAGACCATTTCTCCTTCTCGGCTCACGGCGTTGTCCTTTCTGGTCGTGTGAATGACCGGCGGCCGAGGCAACATGCTTGCCTTCGGTCAGGTGTGGCGCTACGCCGGGCATATACCTCCCGACCGTAGGAGCCACGACCTGAAGACACGCTGAGAACGATCAGAAATTAGAGTTCGCCAGCACGGCTGTGCCGCCCGTATTCGTACCCGCGTGCGGTGGGACGCTATCGGAGATCGACGGGAACTGCGTCAGTGGTGCGTTGTAAGTCGCGGGGGGCGAGTTCGATTTCGATTCCGGCTGCTCCGCCACCGACCAGAACGGTGTCATAGGTCAGCGTGTGTTGCGCGATGACGACGATGAAACTGGGGTCCAGGCCCAGTGGTGATACCCCGAGTCGGGGGTAGCCGGTAGTCGCTTCTAATTGCACGCTGCTGGCGACTTCGATTCTGCTGCAACCGAGTTCGGTGGCAACACGTTTGAGGTCTACCCGAATGTTCACCGGGCAGGTGACGGCGATCAGTCTGCCCGTGGAGTGTTCGTGGCAGATCAGCGTTTTCATAATCCGGTCCACGGGGTAGCCCAGCGCGGCTGCGAAGTCCGTCGGCGATGAGATGGGGCCGGGCAGGGCGGCGTGATCGTGCACCCGGTGCGTCACCGCGGCAGCGGCCAGGTGCGCGCGCACTCGCGCGTGCAATTCTGTCATTGATGTCCTGTCTCGTGAGTGGTATCAGTCGTTGAGCAACAGGGTGTTCAGACGCCGGTGGGTTTCTAGCAAGCCCTCGTGGTCGTCGGCGCAGCCACGTGCCATCAGCAGGTAGCCGTAGGAGCCGTCGCGCAGGTCGACTTCGGCGGTCATTGACCGTAGCGCAACGTGTTCGATGCCGGCGACGGTGCGCAACTGTGCCGACCAATCCGGTCGTAGTCGGACTCGTTGGCCGATCGGCGGCTGGAGGGCCAACTGGTAATGGACCCCGGCTGCGTTGCCCGGCCTCCGGTCGACGATCTGTCCGGCGGCCGAGTTCAGCGCGCATTCAAAAAGGTCGATGCCGGTTTGTGCGGCAACCAGGTCGGTGATGCCGCCGCCGGGAACTCTCCCGTTCACTTCGATGATGTGGGGCCCGGTCGTGGTCAGTTTGATCTCGATGTGTAGGCAGCCGCATTGCACGTCGAGTGCTAGTGCTGCCTTTAGCGCCACGTCTGCGACGTCGTGTCGCTCGACTGGGCTCAGTATCGCCGGGAGGAAGGCGCCGGTTTCTCGGAATGGTTCGGCTAGGGGCATGCGGCCGGTGATTGCGAGGACCGAGGGCAGCCCGTTGTCCACCACCACTTCAACCGAGACGTAGTCGCCGACGCCGCCGCGATCGGTTGGTGGGAAGTCACCGAGGAGTTCTTCGATGATGGTCGGTCGCCATGGGTTGGCGTGGCATCGGATTGCCAATTCTGCTGCCAGCGCCGGGAAATCGGGAATGCAGATGGTGTCGCGGCCCCCGTGCCCCGACGCCGGTTTCACCACGACCGGGTAGGTCAGCTTCTTGAGTAGTTCGTCGGCGCTGGTTGCCCTGGCCGGGCTGTCGATGCCGACAAACCCGGGTCCGGGTACGCCGGCATCGGCCAGTGCGTGGCGTTGGGCGATTTTGTCGACGAGTAGCCGTGCTGTGCAGGCATGGTTTGCTGGCAAACCAATATTCCGTGCCAGGGCGGCGGCATGCTCGATGCGTGAGTCGGCAAATGTGGTGACGCCGACGACATCGTGTAGTGTGAGCTGCGCGGTCACCTTCTCGGTGGAACTGCCGTCGGTAATGACAACGCTTCCGAATCGTCTGAGTATTCGTGCGTCGGTCTGACCGGCTAACCAGACGAGGTGAATCCCGTTTCGTGTCGCCGTCTCTGTGAGTATGAGCAGCGGGACCGAGTCGGGTTCATATACGATCGCGATTCGACGTTCGGTGGGCACTGACATGGGTGTTTTCACCCTCCACGGGGATATCGCGACAGCTGCGGCGGTTAGCAGAGACAGGGAGATTGTGCACATGGCGGTCACCCTGCTTGACGGTCTTTGCAAATTATCTGACGGCGACGATTCCGACAACGAAACGTCAGAATTTGCTCACCTGCTGCGCGGTTGGATTCGTGAGTACCTCATGGAACCGCATAGGGACCTGGGGCGGGCGGGACCGGTGTGCCCTTTTGCCCGCGCCTCGTTGGATCAGGACATGCTGTGGATTACCGCGGTGCACAGCGAACTACCGGCATTCTCCAAGTTGGTAGCTGAGCTGCACACACTGCGTGACACATTCCTGGAGCTGGAGCCGGTTGATGGCCCCGAGAGCCTGCTCAAGGCGGTGTTCATCGTGTTCCCCGATCTGACCGACGTCGCCGTCATCGATGCGGTGCAGCAGGCACTCAAACCCGAATTCGTTGACGCCGGCCTCATGGTCGGCCAGTTCTATGACGGCTGCACCGAGCGCGGTCTCTGGAATGCCGACTTCCGTCCGCTGCAGTCGCCCGTTCCGCTCCTCGCGATACGGCACATGGTGGGCAGTGACTTCGCTTTTCTCAACACCTCGCCGGCCTGGGTCGAGGCTTACCTGCGACGGTTCGCGCCGACCGTCCCCTCGCCAGTGCGCGCGGCCTTAGCGGACAGATTCAGCGACCCGACCCCGCCCGGCTGAAACGCAGAGCCTGGCGTTCGCGTCGCGGACAAGAGCCCGCCGCGGCGGGGCCGTTGACCAAAAAGCGTTCGATCACCGGTCCGCATAGGTGAGCATGGTCCGCTAGGTAGGAGTATCGGCTAATAACTTAGCTCATATCATTCACAGTTAATTTCTGTTCGACACTCGTCAGTGGTCCTCTCGGAGTTGTGGCCGCACCTCCGGGAGGAGTCGTCTTCTCGCGGATGCGTCAAGTGCAGTTCGCGGATATTCGTCAGTAATACGTGTTCAAGACCGCCGATGATGTTGGGATGACCCGGCGGGTGGTAATGAATGGCGCGATCGGTCGTCGGCGCGCGATCAGAACTTCTTTGCGACTTCTTTGCGCCCAGAAGTTGAAGTAGCACTGCATCAGTGATTGCTAGAAGTGCTAGCGCCAGTCATTTTTAGCAGGTGGTTGGTGGGGTTTGTCGCGCGACGGCGCGACGCGGGGAACGGTGTTCGCGCACCGGCTGACGGGACTGATGCATGGCAGGGAAGTACTTCGCCGACTCGGCGGCGCAGCGGTATGCGCAGACGCTCAAGACCGCCCGATCATTGCAGAGAGGCTTGGCAGGGGTCGTCCCGACTGTCGTCGGGCAGTGTCTGTCGGCCCCGATGGGAGCGTGACGCATGCATAACAATCATGCGACGGGGCACGATTCTGGTACCTCGTGGAATGTGTCAGTCGGTGCATCGGCAGCCAGCTTCCGGAGCCTCAGCGAGACCAGCCCTTACGCCGTCCTGGTGCACGATCGTGGACGTGTAGTGTACGCCAACGCCGCGGCGGCGAGTTTGACGATGGCCGAGTCGACGGGGCAGATGGTTGGGACGCTCATCACCGACTTTGTGCATCCCGCAGCAATTTTGAGCGCCTTGACCGCTCCCGGCGACTCAGGCCAGGCATCGGCACCGGTGATGTCGGTTTTGCTGCGCTGCGATGGAACCACGCTCGACATCGAAGCCACCACGGTAGCCACCCCGTGGGAAGGTCGCCCCGCCCATCAGACGGTGCTGCGAGCGGTGACCACGCCAATAGTGTTGCACAGCAATACAATTAACCACGAACTGCATGTCCGGCATGCGCCGGAGGCCATCATCACCGCCACCGTCGACGGCCTGATCACCGGATGGAACATCGCTGCCGAGCGGCTGTTCGGGCGATCAGTCGCCGACTCCCTCGGGCAGCTGATCCGCGACGCGCTCGGCGTCGAACTCGATGTGGTTGCCATCGCCGCAGAGGGACGTGCCCGCGACCTCACCTGCTACACGTTGACAGGAGGGCCTGTGGCGGTGCGTGTCTCTGTCGCAGCGGTCGACACCGGGTACATCCTCATCTGCACCGACCGCGCCGACGCGCTCGATACCACACAGCACTATCAGTCGGTGGTGACATCGCTGGACCGCGGCATCGTGGTCATCAATCGTGACGGCACCATCGCCTCCATCAATCCGGCCGCCATCCGCATCCGCGGACCCGGGGGCGGACGCTTTCCTAGTACACATGCTGAGCGCGCGCTGGACTACCCGGTTTCGACACCGAGGGAAACATGGTGCCTGCCCCGCAGCGGCCGGCCAACATCACCTTGCGCACCGGGCAGCCCGTCTACGCGCAGGTTCTCGGCCTGCGTCGCGACGATGGCCATCAATCCTGGATTTCGTTCACCACAACCTTGCTCAACCCCGATGAACCCGAACGTTCGCCGATTGTCATGTCGCTCACTGACGTCACCACCGAGCACCTGACCAATCTGCATCTGCGCCGCGCGGCGCACCACGACACGCTCACCGGGCTACCCAATCGTGGCCGCGCCCTGGCGATGATCACTGCGGCCATGACGCCCAGCGACCACCCTCATCTGGCGGCGCTGATGTTCATCGACATCGATCAACTCAAACGGATTAATGACTCGCTGGGGCACCACGTTGGCGATGTGGTGTTGCAAGCCTGCGCTGAGCGTCTCCAGGGGGCGATCCGCGCGACCGACACCCTCGCCCGTGTCGGCGGCGACGAATTCGTGGTGCTCGTCGCTGCACCAGCCAGCGCCGCAGACCTTCAGCAGATCGCTCGGCGGCTGCACCACGCCCTCGAGAACCCAATCGTCACCGATGAGCACACCATCGCCGTCAGCGCCAGTATCGGCGTTGCCGGCGTCGACCCGACCCGGCCAACAACGGAGCAATGATCAGAACCTGTGGATGAGCCTCGGCGAGGCGGCGTAGGAAAGGGCGCACCTTCCCGAGGATGATCTG
>NZ_JBJIAI010000031.1:0-47201 GCF_045311035.1 Mycobacterium sp. SMC-13 | reverse complement strand
CCGGAAGCTAAGCCTGCCAGCGCCGATGATACTGCCCTGCACGGGCGGAAAAGTAGGACACCGCCGAACACAAATTAGGAATCACCCCCCACATTTATGTGGGGGGTGATTCTATTTGAGGAATTTCCATTTCTCGGCTCGGAAATGTGCCCCGGGCCGGCAGCCGATTGCTTCGGCGCCGGTGCCCGGAGGGCGAGTTTCGCGAGCAAAGTTCGGCCGGTGACAGATCGGGCCGTATTCTGACCTGAGATTTCGTAGGGAAAGGTTCCAGTGGTCGACAACAGGCAGGGCGGCGATCGTCGCCCCTCGCGCAGAGACGACGGCGACGCACGACGGGGGCAGCGCCCCCAGCGTGACCGCACGCAGGCCCCCCGACGCCCCGGTTCAGATCGGAACGGCCGGCCGCCGCAGTTCCGTGACGAAGCGTCGGATCGCCCGTCTGGTCCCCGGCTGCCCGACGACGTCGAAGCCAAGCAGCTTTCGCCCGAGGTCCGTCGTGAACTGACGACCCTCGACAAGGCGACCGCGGACTACGTGGCCAAACACCTCGTCATGGCCGGCGACCTGCTGGAAGAAGATCCGGAGGCCGCTCTCGAGCACGCACGTGCCGCGCGAAACCGGGCGTCGCGGATCGCGGCGATCCGTGAGGCCGTCGGTATCGCGGCCTATCACTGCGGTGACTGGGCGCAGGCCCTGTCGGAGTTGCGTGCGGCCCGACGGATGGGCAGCAAGTCCCCGCTGTTGGCCCTGATCGCCGACTGCGAGCGGGGTGTCGGCCGCCCCGAGCGCGCCATCGAGTTGGGCCGCAGTCCTGAAGCCGAGCAGCTCACCGGTGACGACGCCGACGAACTCAAGATCGTCCTGGCCGGTGCGCGGTGCGACCTGGGCCAGCCGGCGCAGGCGTTGGCGCTGCTGTCGAACCCACCGTTGGATTCCACTCGGACGGGCCAGACCGCGGCTCGCCTGTTCTACGTGTATGCCGAGACACTGCTGGCCCTCGACCGCAAGAACGACGCACTCCAGTGGTTCCTGCACGCGGCGGCCGCGGACCTGGAAGGCGTCACGGACGCCGAGGACCGCGTCGCCGAATTGGGCTGACGTGGCGACGCTGGCTCAGCTGCACGACTGTCTGCTCCTGGATCTCGACGGCACCGTCTTCCGTGGTCATGAGGCCACCGAAGGCGCTGTCGATGCCCTTGCCGCGATCACGTCCCGCAAGCTCTACGTGACCAACAATGCGTCTCGAACCCCGGCCGAGGTGGCCGACCATCTCGATGCGCTCGGTTTCTCCGCGCATGCCGATGACGTGGTGACCAGCGCCCAGAGTGCGGCGCATCTGTTGGCGCTGCAACTACCCGCAGGCGCCAAGGTGCTGGTTATCGGAACCGAAGCGCTGGCTGCCGAGGTCACCAATGTCGGTCTGGAGCCCGTGCGGCAGTTCAGCGACGACCCGGTCGCGGTGGTCCAGGGCCATTCGCCCCAGACCGGTTGGGCCGACCTTGCCGAAGCCGCGCTGACCATCCGGGCCGGAGGCCTGTGGGTGGCGGCGAACAGCGACAAGACGCTGCCGTCGGAGCGGGGACTGCTGCCGGGGAACGGCTCGATGGTCGCCGCGCTGCAGACCGCCACCGAACAGGTGCCGCAGGTCGCCGGCAAGCCGCAGCCGACGTTGATGAACGACGCTCTGGCCCGCGGCCGGTACGAGGCCCCGTTGGTGGTCGGGGACCGGCTGGACACCGACATCGCGGGGGCCAACGCTGCCGGCCTGCCCAGCCTGATGGTGCTGACCGGGGTGAACAGTGCAGCCGACATGGTGCATGCCATCCCTGCCGAGCGCCCCGACTTCCTGGCGCCCGATCTGCGCTCGTTGGCTGTGTCTTCGGATGCCTTGCGCGTCGGGCCGCATCCCGCGTGGCGGGTCGAGATGTCGGGCAACGATGTCACCGTGCACGCCACCGGCGAATCCGTCGGCGACGAGTTGTCGGTGGTCCGCGCGACGGCCGGCGCCGTATGGGCGGGCGCCGTCTCCGGCCGGGTGCGTATCACCGCGGGGGACGACACGGCACGTGCCGCATTGGATCGGTGGTCGCTGCTCGACGGCACCGATCCGCTAGCGTGAACATCGCTATGAGTACCGATCCTGACCAGATCCGCGAAGATATCGCGGTCCTGCTGTCCCACCTGCCGGATCTGTCTGGTGACGGTGACGAGACGCCGGACCTCGAGGCTGTCGCGGCGGGTTTGGACCACGCCCACAATCTGCTGGTCCGGGCCCTGGAATCGGTCGAGAAGGGGTGAAGAGCACGTGACGCGACGCGCACGTGTTGATGCCGAACTCGTCCGGCGGGGGCTCGCCCGGTCTCGTCAACAAGCTGCCGAACTGATCGAGGCCGGCCGCGTGACGATCGACGGCATGCGGGCATCGAAGGCATCGACGGCCGTCACACCCGCGGCCAATCTCCTGGTCGCCGAATCCACCGAACGCAGCTGGGTGTCCCGTGGTGCCCACAAACTGATCGGTGCCCTCGATGCGTTCGGCGTGTCACCCGAGGGACGGCGTTGCCTGGACGCCGGTGCGTCCACCGGTGGATTCACCGAAGTGCTGCTCGACCGCGGAGCACGCGAGATCGTCGCGGCCGATGTCGGTTACGGGCAGCTGGCCTGGTCGTTGCGGTCCGACGATCGGGTCATCGTGATGGAGCGGACGAACGTGCGGGAGCTGACGGCCGAGGCCATCGGCGGTCCGGTCGACTTGGTGGTGGCCGATCTGTCCTTCATCTCGCTGGCCACCGTCCTACCGGCACTGACCGCATGTGCGTCGGACCTAGCCGATATCGTTCCCATGGTGAAGCCGCAGTTCGAGGTGGGCAAGGACCGGGTCGGGGCCGGTGGTGTGGTGTCCGACCCGGAATTGCGTGCCGACGCGGTGTTGACCGTCGCGCGGCGGGCCGCCGAACTCGGCTGGCATGCGGTGGACGTCACGGCCAGCCCATTGCCCGGCCCGTCCGGCAACGTCGAGTACTTCCTGCGGCTACGGACCACCACTGATCAGCCGCTGAAGGACGACGCCCTCATCGCCGCCGTCGGCCGCGCGGTTGCCGAGGGGCCGCAGTGACGCGCGAACGAACCGTCCTGCTGGTGATCCACACCGGCCGCGACGAAGCCACCGAAACCGCAACCCGGGTCGAAAAAGTGCTGGGAGACAACGGAATCGGTTTGCGCGTGCTCGCCGCCGAGGCCGTCGACCGCGGTGCGCTGCACCTGGCACCGGATCACATGCGGGAAATGGGTGTCGACATCACGGTCGTCGACCCGGACAGCCACGCGGCCGAGGGCTGTGAACTGGTCCTGGTGCTCGGCGGGGACGGCACTTTCCTGCGGGCTGCCGAGCTGGCCCGCAATGCCGAGATCCCCGTGGTTGGAGTGAACCTCGGACATATCGGGTTCTTGGCGGAAGCCGAGGCCGAGGCCATAGATCATGTGCTCGAGCGCATCATCAACAAGGACTACCGGGTCGAAGAGCGGATGACGCTGGACATCGGGGTCCGCGTAGACGGCGAGATCGTGCAGCGCGGCTGGGCGCTCAACGAAGCCAGCCTGGAGAAGAGCAGCCGGTTCGGTGTGCTGAATGTGGTGCTCGAGGTCGACGGGCGTCCGGTGTCGGCGTTCGGCTGCGACGGGGTGCTGGTTTCGGCCCCGACCGGCTCGACGGCGTATGCCTTCTCGGCGGGCGGCCCGATTCTGTGGCCGGACCTGGAAGCAATCCTGGTGGTACCCAACAACGCTCACGCCCTGTTCGCCCGTCCGATGGTGACCAGCCCCGACGCAGCGATCGCGATCGAGGTCGAAGCGGGCAACAATGACGCCATGGTGTTCTGCGACGGCCGTCGCCAGATGGTGGTCCCGGCGGGCGGCCGGCTGGAGGTCACCCGGTGTGACACCTCGCTGAAATGGGTTCGTCTCGACAGCGCCCCGTTCTCTGATCGTTTGGTGCGCAAGTTCCGGTTGCCGGTGAAAGGGTGGCGCGGCCAGTAATGCTGACCGAGATTCGCATCGAGGCGCTGGGCGCCATCAGTGCGGCCACTGCCGAATTCGGCCGTGGTCTGACTGTGCTGACCGGGGAGACCGGTACCGGTAAGACCATGGTGGTCACCAGCCTGCATCTGCTGGGTGGCGCGCGCGCCGATCCCAGCCGGGTGCGGTCGGGTTCGGCCCGCGCCGTCGTCGAAGGCCGTTTCACCACAACCGAACTCGGCGACGGGGTGTCCGAGCGGGTCGACGGGATTCTGGAGGCCTCCGGCGCGGACCGCGACGACGACGGCAGCGTCATCGCCGCGCGGTCGGTGAGCAAGGACGGGCCGTCGCGCGCGTACCTGGGTGGCCGCAGTGTGCCGGCGAAGTCGCTGGCGACGTTCACCACCGAGCTGCTGGCCCTGCACGGACAGAACGACCAGCTGCGTCTCATGCGCCCCGACGAGCAGCGCGGCGCGCTGGACCGCTACGTCGACGTGACGGGGCTGCTGGCCAAGTACCGCAAGCTGCGGGACGAATGGCTCACCGCCCGAAGGGATTTGATCGACCGGCGCAACCGTGCGCGGGATCTCGCCATGGAGGCCGACCGGCTGCAGTTCGGTCTGGGGGAGATCGACGCGGTCGCGCCGGAGGCCGGCGAGGACGACGCATTGGTGGCCGATATCCGCCGGCTGTCCGAATTGGACGCGCTGCGCGACGCGGCACAGACCGCACGCGCCGCGCTGTCCGGGGAACTCGGCGACGGTCCGTCGGACGACGCGGCGTCGGCGCTCGATGCCGCGGCGCAGGCCAAGTCGGTGTTGTCGGCGACGGACGACGCCGTGCTGCGTGCGCTCGGCGACCGGTTGAGCGAGGCGCTGGCGGTGCTCGGCGATGTGTCCGGCGAACTCGGGGATTACCTGTCCGAGCTGCCCAGTGACGCAAGCACTTTGGAATCCAAGCTGGCGCGGCAGGCGGAGCTGCGCAATCTCACGCGCAAGTATGCCGCCGATATCGACGGGGTATTGCAGTGGGCCGCCGATGCCCGGCAGCGGCTGTCCCAGCTCGACGTGTCCGAAGAGGCCCTGGCCGAACTGCAGAAGCAGGTCGACGAGCGGCACGACAAGGTGGTGCTGGCTGCTGCCGAGGTCACCAAGGCCCGCACCAAGGCGTCGAAGTCGCTGGCGAAGGCGGTGACCGCCGAGCTCGCGGGACTGGCGATGGGTGGCGCCGGATTCAGCATCACGGTGTCACCGCTCGAGGCGCGCGCCGACGACAGCGCACCGCTGACGCTGCCCGACGGCACCGCCGTGCACGCCGGCCACGATGGCGTCGACGCCGTCGAGTTCGGTTTCACGCCGCACAGCGGTTCGGACGTGTTGCCGCTGGCCAAGAGTGCGTCCGGTGGTGAGTTGTCGCGCGTGATGCTGGCGCTCGAAGTGGTGTTGTCGGCGTCCGTCGAGGGCACCACGATGGTGTTCGACGAGGTCGACGCCGGTGTCGGTGGTCGCGCCGCCGTGCAGATCGGCAAGCGCCTGGCCCGGCTGGCCCGCACGCACCAGGTCATCGTCGTGACGCACCTGCCGCAGGTCGCGGCGTATGGCGACGTGCATCTGGTGGTGGAGAGCGGCCCGAAGTCGAGCCGCGTGGTGCGCCTCGAGGATGACGACCGGGTGGCCGAGTTGGCCCGCATGCTGGCCGGACTCGGCGACACCGACAGTGGTCGCGCGCATGCCCGCGAGCTGCTCGAGGCGGCGCAGCAGGAGCACGCCGCGCCGTAGATGTCAGATGGGGTTGGCGGGCGAGAGCTCTGCCTGACTCCACCGCAGCGGACTGACGTCGCTCAGCTCGACCACTTCGTCGACCGTGAACTCCACCGAACATTGGGGGCCTTCGTCCCAGATGATCTCGGCGGTGCCGGTGACCTGCAGGGTGTTCCCGGTCTGCCAGTCGGGGATCAGCAGTCCGCAGCGTGGGTTGGCGCTGATGTTGCCAAGCGTCATGAACATCGAGTTGCCGCGGTAGTCGGGCCAGCGCAGCCGGTTCGGCGAAAGCACCTGCAGGAAGCCGGGATTGCCGCCGCGGTGCGACGCGTCGGCGTTTCCGTCAGGATCGGCCGATCCGACGAAGAAGGTGTCGGTGCGGCCGACGATCTGCTGCAGGCGCTCGTCGAGGACGTCGGCGTGGCGGACAGTCGGGCCGTGCGTCGCCTCGTCGACTCCAGCTATGTGCCGGCGCGAGATGTACTTCGGGCAGTTCGAGTACACCTGGTCGGGATGGATGCGCAGGCCGTCTGCGGTTGGTCGGGCCTGCCCATTCACCCGCATGCGGCGGCGGGTCTGCGGTTCGATTGCGATCATGCCGACCTGTTCATCCGGCCGGCGGAGAACATCGTGGAGCGGGTCACCTGGTACCGGTAGAGCGCCGACCGCGATGGTCCCGTCTGCGTCGGCGTGCATGAATCCGGCCGGACCGGTGACCAGGCTGGCCCACACCCGGCCCGCGTCGTCGGTCGCGGCGAGCACGACCATCGGCTGTTCGGCCAGGAAGGCCGCCGCGGCGGCCGGAATCTCCGTACGGATCATCCGGCCGACGCGGACAGCGATCTCCGCCTGGCCCATGCGCCGCTGCACTTCCAGTTCACCGGCGTGGTAGGCAGTCACGGCGCGACTCAGAAGAATCCGCAGGTGGGGGCGGCGCCGCTCGGTGCCGGCGCGCTCTCGGCGCCGCCCGGCGCGTAGATCTCGAGCCGGATGCCGTCGGGGTCGGTGAAGAAGATGCCGCCCGAGGCCGCGCCCTCTCCGTGTGCCACCACGCCGTCGTGCGCGAACGTCACGCCCAGCTCTTTGAGCGCGGCCTCCACGGTCTGGACCTGCTCGATGGTGTCGACCTGGAAGGACAGGTGGTGCAGGCCCGGGCTTCGGGTGGAGAACGCGCCGTCGCTCTGCTGCCACAAGGTCAGCCGCAGGGTGCCTTCGGAACCCAGGAAGGCGAAGCGGTGGTCGCCGTCGTCGCTGATACCCAGTTGTTCGAAACCCAAAGCGCGCCGGTAGAAGTCGACGGATCGCGACAGGTCGGTGACGTTGAGCCCGACGTGGCCGGGGGCGAGCTTGGGTGTGATGGCGGTGGTCATCGGTTCCTCCGTTGTAACTGGTTATCTGACATTTGAAGGTTAGAATCGGAGTCGCAACGTGTCAACCACTAAAATAAAAATAGACGGTTAGTGGACTATCGGAAGGCTGTCGATGCAGGAGAGGCGGTTAATCTCAGCTATGCGTGATCCGCGCCCGCACGTCGGCGAACCTCTGGCGCTGGACCTGCTGAACACCCGGTGGATGTCAGCGGAGGGGCCGCAGGATCTCCTGATCGACGTGGCAGGACTCCGATGCTGGCTGGTGGCCAACGATCTCGATGACCGTTGCGCAGCCGATGAAAAGACCCGTGTGGCGCTGGTGCGGGCGCGGGAGGCGATCCTGCAGGTGGTCGCCGACGGCTCGGCCGACGACTTGAACGCGGTCCTGGACCACGGGCGTATCCGGCGTTCGCTCACCGACTCGGGGCCGCAGGATGACGTGGATGTGTCGCGATCCGAATGGCTGCCCGGCTGGCTCGCCGCCGACAACCTCCTGCAGCTGCTGGCCGAATCGGCCGGCCGCATCAAGCAGTGCGCGCATCCACACTGCGTCCTGTGGTTCTACGACACGTCGAAGAACGGCACGCGGCGTTGGCACTCGATGACCACGTGCGGCAACCGCGCCAAGGCGGCTCGGCACTATGCGGCGAAGCGAGATTGAGACCATTCGGCTGTTACGGATGTGACAAAAGAAAACTTCTGAGGCTGTTGTTACGGCGCGCCTCCACCTCTACTTGAGGGTTCATCGACAGAATCGACGCATGAAGATGGCAGCGCTGCTCACCCGAAATGCCGGACCCAAGCCGGGCGTGACTGGAACCGCCCGCGTTGACCGTGACATCGACCGACTGCTGCGACGCGTCGGTCCGGGGGACATCGTCATCCTCGATGCACTCGACCTCGACCGCATCACCGCCGACGCGCTGGTGGAGGCCGAGGTCGCCGCAGTCGTCAACGCATCGTCGTCGATCTCCGGCCGCTACCCGAACCTCGGGCCGGAAGTGCTTGTCGCCAACGGGGTTACGTTGATCGACGAGACCGGGCCCGAGGTCTTCAAGAAGGTCAAGGACGGCGCCAAGGTGCGGCTGCACAACGGCGGCATCTACAACGGAGACCGCCGCCTGGTCCTCGGCAACGAGCGTAACGACGAGCAGATCCACGAGATGATGCACGAGGCCAAGAGCGGCCTCGTGGCGCATCTGGAGGCCTTCGCCGGCAACACCATCGAGTTCATCCGCAGTGAGAGCCCGTTGCTGATCGACGGTATGGGCATCCCCGACATCGACGTCGACGTGAACCGCCGGCACGTCGTGGTGGTGACCGACGACCCGAGCGCCGAGGGCGACCTGAAGGCCATCAAGCCGTTCATCAAGGAGTACCAGCCGGTGCTCGTCGGTGTCGGCGCCGGCGCGGACACGCTGCGCAAGGCGGGCTACCGGCCCGCGCTGATCGTCGGCGATCCCGAGGACATGAGCGCCGACGTGCTGCGGTCGGGCGCCCAGGTGGTGCTTCCGGCCGACGCCGACGGCCACGCCAAAGGCCTTGAGCGCATCCAGGATCTGGGCGTCGGTGCCATGACCTTCCCGGCCGCCGGTTCGGCCGCCGATCTGGCGCTGCTCCTGGTCGACCACCACGGTGCCGCGCTGATCGTCACCGCCGGCCACCGCGCCAACATCGAAGAGTTCTTCGACCGCACGCGGCAGTCGAGCACGCCGTCGACGTTCCTCACCCGCCTGAAGGTGGGGGAGAAGCTGGTGGACGCGAAAGCCGTTGCGACGCTGTACCGCAGCCGGGTTTCCGGCGGCGCCATCGCGCTGCTGGTGCTGGCGATGCTGGTCGCCGTCATCGTCGCGCTGTACGTCGCGCGCGCCGACGCCACCGTCCTGCACCTGGTGACCGACTACTGGAACCGCTTCCTGCTGTGGGCGCAGGGATTGGTGAGCTAGCCGGACGATGATTTCCCTACGCTCGCATGCGATCTCACTGGCCGCGGTGTTCCTGGCGCTGGCCATCGGGGTGATGCTCGGTTCCGGTCTGCTGTCCAACACGCTGCTGTCCGGACTTCGTGACGACAAACACGAGTTGCAGAACCAGATCAACAGCCTCACCGACGAGAAGAACGCACTGAACCAGAAGCTCAGTGCGGCAGGCGAGTTCGATGCCCAGATGTCGCCGCGCATGGTGCATGACGCGCTGGCGGGGAAATCTGTCGTGGTGTTCCGCACCCCGGACGCCGCCACCGACGACGTCGACGCGGCCGCGAAACTGATTGCGGCCGCCGGGGGTTCGGTGACGGGAACCATCGCGCTGACGCAGCAGTTCGTGGACGCCAACGCCTCGGAGAAGCTCCTGTCGGTGGTGAACTCGCCGATCGTGCCGGCCGGACGTCAGCTGAGCACCCGGACCGTCGACCAGGGCTCGCAGGCCGGTGACCTGCTGGGCATCACGCTGCTGCGCGACCGCAACCCGGCGATCCTGCCCGTCGACGACATGCAGCGCGACACCGTGCTCGCGACGCTGCGTGACACCGGGTTCGTCACCTACGGCTCGCAGCGCATCGGGGTCGCCGACAGCGCACTGATCGTCACCGGCGGCGCCCTGGGCGATGACGCCGGCAACCGGGGAGCCACGGTGGCCCGCCTGGCCTCGGGCCTGGCGCCGCACGGCGCGGGCACGCTGGTGGCCGGCCGGGACGGCTGCGCGTCGGGCACCGCGGCCGTCGCCGTCGTGCGTTCGGATGCCGGGCTGTCCGGCGCGGTCGGCACCGTCGACGACGTCAACAGCCAAGCCGGCCGGATCACCACGGTCCTGTCGCTGCAGCAACTCATCGCCGGCGGCCATCCGGCGCAGCTCGGTATCGGTCGTGGCGCCAGCTCGGTGACGGTCCTGCAGTAATTCGAGTCGCAGCGCGCCGTGGTGACCGTCACCGGCGCGTCAGTCCCAGCTCGGGCCGGTCGGTGATAGGGTGAAATTCCGTGGGTCGGCAGGCCCCAGGTAGCTCAACCGCTACGTTGCCCCATCACCACGGAGGTCGTTCTTGGCATCGCTACGCAGGCACCCACAGGCCGCGACGAAGCACATTTTTGTCAGCGGCGGGGTCGCTTCCTCGCTCGGTAAGGGTCTGACCGCCAGCAGTCTTGGCCAATTGCTCACCGCGCGTGGTCTGCACGTGACGATGCAGAAGCTGGACCCGTATCTCAACGTCGACCCCGGCACCATGAACCCGTTCCAGCACGGCGAGGTGTTCGTCACCGAGGACGGCGCCGAGACCGACCTGGACATCGGCCACTACGAGCGCTTCCTGGACCGCAACCTGTCGCGGTCGGCGAACGTCACCACCGGCCAGGTGTACTCCGAGGTCATCGCCAAGGAGCGTCGCGGCGACTACCTCGGCGACACCGTCCAGGTGATCCCGCACATCACCGACGAGATCAAGAGCCGCATCCTCGAGATGGCGCTGCCCGACGCCCAGGGCAAGCGCCCCGACGTGGTGATCACCGAAATCGGCGGCACCGTAGGCGATATCGAGTCGCAGCCGTTCCTGGAGGCGGCCCGCCAGGTCCGTCACGACGTCGGCCGGGAGAACGTCTTCTTCCTGCACGTGTCACTGGTGCCGTACCTGGCCCCGTCGGGCGAGCTGAAGACCAAGCCCACCCAGCACTCGGTGGCCGCGCTGCGCAGCATCGGTATCACGCCGGACGCGCTGATCCTGCGCTGCGACCGCGATGTGCCGGAGCCGCTGAAGAACAAGATCGCGCTGATGTGCGACGTCGACATCGACGGCGTCATCTCGACACCGGACGCCCCGTCGATCTACGACATCCCCAAGGTGCTGCACCGCGAGGAGCTCGACGCCTACGTGGTGCGCCGGCTCAACCTGCCGTTCCGCGACGTGGACTGGTCGGAGTGGGACGACCTGCTGCGCCGCGTGCACGAGCCCAAGGAGACGGTGCGAATCGCCTTGGTGGGCAAGTACATCGACCTGTCCGACGCGTACCTGTCGGTGGCCGAGGCGCTGCGCGCCGGTGGGTTCGCCCACCACTCGAAGGTCGAGATCCGCTGGGTCGCCTCCGATGACTGCGAGACCGAGCAGGGTGCGGCCGCCGCACTCGGCGACGTGCACGGCGTGCTGATCCCGGGTGGCTTCGGCATCCGTGGCATCGAGGGCAAGCTCGGCGCCATCAGCTACGCCCGCCGCCAGCGGCTGCCGCTGCTCGGCCTGTGCCTCGGATTGCAGTGCATCGTCATCGAGGCCGCGCGGTCCGTCGGCATCAGCGGCGCCAACTCGGCGGAGTTCGACGAGCACACGCCGGACCCGGTGATCGCCACCATGGCCGACCAGCTCGACGCGGTGGCCGGTGAGGCCGACCTCGGCGGCACCATGCGCCTCGGTGCGTATCCGGCCGTGCTGCAGGCGGATTCGATCGTGGCCAAGGCCTACGACGCGACCGAGGTCTCCGAACGCCACCGGCACCGCTACGAGGTGAACAACGCCTACCGCGACCGCATCTCCGAGAGCGGGCTGAAGTTCTCCGGCACGTCGCCGGACGGCCAGCTGGTCGAGTTCGTCGAGTATGACGCCGACCTGCACCCGTTCCTGGTCGGCACGCAGGCGCACCCGGAGCTCAAGAGCCGCCCGACGCGTCCGCACCCCCTGTTCGCGTCGTTCATCGGAGCGTCGCTGGACTACAAGGCGGCCGAACGCCTGCCGCTCGAGGAGATCGACTCCGAGGTGCACGGCGCCGGATCGCATGCGGAGGGTTCGGACGAGGATGCCGAGCAGCTGCAAGAATCCCGTGGCTGACCACGATTTCGCCACGCTTTCGAGCGAAACCGTCTATGTAGGAAAGATTTTCGCGTTGCGGGCCGACGAGGTCGCGATGCCCGGTGGTGGCTCGGCGCGCCGTGAGGTGGTCGAGCACTACGGGGCGGTCGCGGTGGTCGCGCTCGACGACGACGGGAACCTGGTACTGGTGTACCAATATCGGCACCCGATCGGGCGGCGGCTGTGGGAGCTGCCCGCCGGGCTGCTCGATATGGGTGACGAGCCGCCGCACGTCACCGCGGCGCGCGAACTCGAAGAGGAAACCGGCCTGGCTGCCGCACACTGGCAGCTGCTGCTCGATGTCGACTCGACGCCCGGATTCAGCGACGAGAGCGTGCGGATCTTCCTGGCGACCGGGCTGACCGACATCGGCCGGCCGCACGCGCACGACGAAGAAGCGGACCTGGTGGTCAAGCGGGTGCCGCTGGCCGATGCCGTGCGGATGGTGTTCGACGGCGAGATCGTCAATGCCCTTGCGGTGGCCGGGATTCTCGCGGCCGCCCACCGGCCGGCCGAGCTGCGGCCGCTCGACGCGCCGTGGATCGACCGCCCGTCCGCACTGCGCACCCGGCGGGAACAGGACTGATGACGGCCGCGGCGTCAGCGGGGGTCCGGTCGCGACTGGAGCAGCAGGTCCAGGGCTACCTGAACCACCTCAGCATCGAGCGGGGCGTCGCGGCCAACACGCTGAGTTCCTATCGGCGTGACATCCGGCGGTACACCGCCCATCTGGCCGGCCGCGGCATCGATGACCTGCGCGCCGTCACCGAGACCGACGTCAGTGAGTTCCTCGTCGCGCTGCGTCAGGGCGATCCCGACAACGGCGTCGTCGCGTTGTCCTCGGTCTCGGCCGCGCGGGCCGTCATCGCGGTGCGTGGGCTGCACAAGTTCGCCGCCGCCGAAGGTCTCGCCGACGCCGACGTCGCCCGCGGTGTGAAGCCACCGACACCGGGCCGACGGCTGCCCAAGAGCCTCAGCTACGACGACGTCATCGCGCTGCTGGACGGCGCGGGCGGCGACAGTGACGCCGACAATCCGCTGACGTTGCGCAACCGCGCGCTGCTGGAACTGCTGTATTCGACCGGGGCGCGCATCTCCGAGGCGGTCGGCCTCGACCGTGACGACGTCGACACCGAGTCCCGGTCGGTGATGCTGCACGGCAAGGGCGGCAAGCAGCGGCTGGTGCCCATCGGCCGGCCCGCCGTCACGGCACTGGATGCCTACCTGGTGCGGGGCCGTCCCGATCTGGCGCGCCGCGGCAAGGGCACGCCCGCGATCTTCCTCAACGCGCGCGGCGGCCGGTTGTCGCGGCAGAGCGCGTGGCAGGTGCTGCAGGACTCCGCCGAGCGGGCCGGCATCACCGCCGCGGTCTCGCCGCACACGCTGCGCCACTCGTTCGCCACGCACCTGCTCGAAGGCGGCGCCGACGTGCGCGTCGTGCAGGAACTGCTCGGCCACGCGTCCGTCACCACCACGCAGATCTACACGCTGGTGACCGTCAGCGCGCTACGCGAAGTGTGGGCGGGGGCGCACCCGCGCGCCAGATAAGAACGACGATCGGCCGGGGCTAGCATCCGGTCATGGCGTTCTACGACATCATCGAGACGACCGGCAAGGTGATCGACGCCGTCGGTGTCGCCGTGATCGTCGGCGGTGCCGTGATCGCCCTGGCCGCCACGTTCGGTCGGATGCGTGGTTCAGAGGGCGGCGCCTACGACGCGTTCCGGCGCCAGCTCGGCCGCTCGATCCTGCTGGGGCTCGAATTCCTCGTCGCGGCCGACATCATCCGCACCGTGGCCGTCACGCCGACCGCGCAAAGCGTCGCGGTGCTGGCCGGCATCGTCGCCATCCGGACCTTCCTGAGCTTCTCGCTGCAGGTCGAGATGACCGGCTCGTGGCCGTGGCAGCGCCCGGTCAAGGCGGCGGACGACGCTCAGCCCAGGTAGTCGGACTTGAGCACCAGGTCAGGCAGCGTTTTTCTGGTATTCGACGTGGGTGGGGTGTTCCTGCGTGTGCCACAGCTTGCCCTCCTGATCCCGCATGTACGCGCGGTAGGCCGGAGCGCCGGGCACCTTCACGTTGTCCGCCACGACGATCGCGCCGCGGTGCAGCCAGCCCCGCGCCAGGATCGACTCCAGGTCCTTGAGGTAGGCCGCCTTGTCGTGGTCGATGAACACGAAATCGAGGTTGCCCGGCCCGAATCCATGACCGGCCAGCGTGTCGAGCGTCGCGCCGCCGTCGCCGATGGTGCCGACGACGCACGTGATCCGGTCCGCGACGCCGGCGTGGGCCCAGATGCGGCGGGCGATCTCCGCGTTGTCGGCAGACAGTTCGACGGTGAAGACGTGCGCGTCCGGCACGGTTCGGGCCATGAGCAGCGCGCTGTAGCCGCAGTAGGTGCCGAGCTCGAGAATGCGCGACGGGTTGGCCCGGATGAGCGCGGACTCGAGGAGTTGGCCTTTTTCGTCACCGACGTTGACGAGCATCGACTGTTCGCGGGCGAACGTGTCGATGGTCGCGAGGACATGATCGACGTCGCCGCGGCGGGCGTTCGCTTCCACATAGGCGGCCGCGGCGGCCTCGCGGCCGTCGCCCCACTGTCCGGTCTGGACGAACTTTCGCATCCCCAGCGCCATCCGGACGAAGGACCACCGTCGCTTCCAGCTCATGGCAGTCACATTAGGACAGCGGGTCTGCCGTCGTCAGCGGCGTGGCACCGTTAAACTTGCCCGGATGTTCGCTATGGGAGTCACGCCGCTGATCGGCGACGCATGACCGATGTCCCAACAGGCGTGGGGGGCCTGAGCCCGGTGGAGCCGGTTTCGTTGCCGCTTCATGTCGATGCCTCGTCCGCGACCGCAGATCCGGAACCCGCGATCGGCCTGACCGGACGTCCCGCCCGACACATCCCCGAGCCCAAACCCAAGAGCGTGCACGGCCCGGCCAAGGTCATCGCGATGTGCAACCAGAAGGGCGGCGTCGGCAAGACCACGTCAACCATCAATCTGGGCGCCAGCCTGGCCGAATACGGCCGCCGCGTGCTGCTGGTCGACCTCGATCCGCAGGGCGCGCTGTCCGCCGGCCTTGGCGTCCCGCACTACGAGCTCGAGCACACCGTGCACAACCTGCTCGTCGAGCCGCGGGTGTCGATCGACGACGTGCTGATCAACACCCGGGTCAAGGGCCTGGACCTGGTGCCCAGCAACATCGACCTGTCTGCCGCCGAGATTCAGCTGGTCAACGAGGTCGGCCGTGAGCAGACGCTGTCCCGCGCGCTGTATCCCGTGCTGGACCGCTACGACTATGTGCTGATCGACTGCCAGCCGTCGCTCGGGCTGCTCACGGTGAACGGGCTGGCCTGCGCCGACGGCGTCATCATCCCGACCGAATGCGAGTTCTTCTCGTTGCGCGGTCTCGCGTTGCTGACCGACACCGTCGACAAGGTGCGCGACCGGCTGAACCCCAAACTCGACATCAGCGGGATCCTGATCACCCGGTACGACAACCGCACCGTCAACGCGCGCGAGGTCATGGCCCGAGTGGTCGAGCGCTTCGGCGATCTCGTGTTCGACACCGTCATCAGTCGCACCGTGCGCTTCCCGGAGACCAGCGTCGCCGGTGAACCGATCACCACCTGGGCCCCGAAATCCGGTGGCGCCCAGGCGTACCGGGCGTTGGCGTGCGAGGTCATCGACCGGTTCGGCGCGTGATTTCGGAGGTCGACGCTCCCGACAGTGCTGGGGGCGCGGCGCCGGAGGATCCGGCGACCGACCAGCCGGACGAGAAGAAAGCCGGCTTCCAGGTCCGGCTCACCAACTTCGAGGGCCCTTTCGACCTGCTGCTGCAGCTGATCTTCGCGCACCGACTCGACGTCACCGAAGTGGCGTTGCACCAGGTCACCGACGAGTTCATCGCGTACACCAAGGAGATCGGCAGCCAGCTCGAGCTGGATGAGACGACGGCGTTCCTGGTCGTCGCGGCGACTCTCCTGGATCTGAAGGCCGCCCGGCTGCTGCCCGCCGCCGAGGTCCACGACGAGGACGACCTGGCGCTGCTCGAAGTGCGCGACCTGCTGTTCGCGCGGCTGCTGCAATACCGGGCCTTCAAGCACGTCGCGTTGATGTTCGCCGAGCTCGAGGCCGCGGCGATGCGCAGCTACCCGCGGGCCGTCACGCTGGAGGACCGGTTCACCGAGCTGCTGCCTGAGGTGATGCTCGGCGTGGACGCCGACCGGTTCGCCCAGATCGCGGCGGCTGCGTTCACACCGCGTCCGGTGCCGTCGCTGCGCGTCGACCACCTGCACGTGCAGGCGGTGTCGGTGCCCGAGCAGGCGATGAAACTGATGGGGCTGCTGGAGAGTCGCGGCATCGGGGAGTGGGCGTCGTTCACCGACCTGGTCGCCGACTGTGACGGCGGTATGGAGATCGTCGGGCGGTTCCTGGCGCTATTAGAGCTCTACCGGGCCAAGGCGGTAAACTTCGAGCAGATTGAACCGCTTGGAGTGCTGCAAGTTTCGTGGACCGGGGAGCGGCCGACGAACGAGCATCTGGCAGCGGCGGTGGAAGAAGACCAATGACGGACAACGACGCGGTGATTGCCGCGGATAGCAGCGTGGGCGAGGGCGGCGAGCCTGACGCCGGTGTGACCGACGACGCCGCTGTCGCCGAGGGTGACGAACTCGACACCGAGATCAGCGATGACGAGCTCGGGTGCGCGCTGGAGGCCCTGCTGCTGGTGGTCGACACCCCGGCGCCGGTCGACTCTCTGGCGACCGCTCTGGACGAAACCATCGAGCGCGTCGAGGACAAGCTGCGCCGGATGGCCGCCGAACTGGCCGAGCGCGGCAGCGGCATCGACCTGCGCGAGGCCGGTGGCGGCTGGCGGATGTACACCCGGGCCCGGTACGCGCCCTATGTCGAGCGGCTGATTCTCGACGGCGCCCGGTCCAAGCTGACCCGGGCGGCGCTGGAGACCCTTGCGGTCGTGGCCTACCGGCAGCCGGTGACCCGCGCCCGGGTCAGTGCGGTGCGCGGCGTCAACGTCGATGCCGTGATGCGGACCCTCGCCGCCCGCGGCCTCATCATCGAAGCCGGCACCGATGCCGACAGTGGCGCAACGACTTTCGCCACGACGGAATTGTTCCTGGAGCGGCTCGGGTTGACCTCGCTGAGCGAGCTGCCGGAACTCGCCCCGCTGTTGCCGGATGTCGACGTCATCGACGACATCACTGAAACGCTCTCTGAGGAGCCGCGTTTCGCCAAGCTCGGCGGAACCCCTGCGCCGGCTGCAGAGCCGGCCAAATTCGACGTAGATCGGGACTGACATGGCCAACGAAGAAGGCGTGCGACTGCAGAAGGTGTTGTCGCAGGCGGGAATTGCCTCACGCCGCGTCGCCGAGCGGATGATCCTGGACGGGCGAGTGGAGGTCGACGGCCAGATCGTCACCGAGCTCGGCACGCGGGTACACCCCGATCGGCAGGTCGTCCGGGTCGACGGCACCCGCGTCCTCGTCGACGAGGACCTGGTGTACCTCGCGCTGAACAAGCCAAAAGGCATGCACTCCACCATGTCTGACGACCAGGGCCGCCCCTGCATCGGTGACCTGGTCGAGCACCGGGTGCGCGGCAACAAGAAGCTCTTCCATGTCGGCCGGCTCGACGCCGACACTGAAGGGCTGATCCTGCTGACCAACGACGGCGAGCTGGCGCACCGGCTGATGCACCCGCGGTACGAGGTGTCCAAGACATATCTGGCGACCGTGCAGGGGACCGTGCCCCGCGGGCTGGGCAAGAAGGTCCGCGAGGGCGTGGAACTGGACGACGGGCCGGTCTACGTCGACGAATTCGCGGTGGTCGACATGGTCGCCGGCAAGTCGTTGGTGAAGATCGTGCTGCACGAGGGCCGCAATCGCCTCGTGCGCCGACTCATGGCCGAGGTGGGATTCCCGGTGAAGGAACTGGTGCGCACGCACATCGGCACGGTGGCGCTGGGGGACCAGCGCGTCAACAGCCTGCGGGCACTGACGCGCAAGGAAGTCGGCGAGCTGTACCAGGCGGTGGGCCTGTGAACGCCCTCGTCATTGCCATCGACGGCCCGGCGGGAACCGGGAAGTCCTCGGTGTCAACGGGTTTGGCGCATGCACTCGGCGCCAATCACATCAACACCGGTGCGATGTACCGCATCGTGACGCTGGCGGTGCTGCGGGCCGGCATCGACCCGGCCGACTCCGACGCCGTCGTCGCGGTGTGTGAGAAGACCGAGTTCTCCGTCAGCTTCGACCCCGACCACGACACGTCCTACCTTGCGGGTGAGGACGTTTCGGACGAGATCCGTGGCGACGCGGTGACTCTCGCGGTATCGGCCGTGTCGGCGATCCCGGCCGTGCGGACGCTGCTGGTGCAGCGGCAGCGTGAGCTGATTGCGGCGGCCGGCTCGGTCGTCGTCGAGGGCCGCGACATCGGCACCGTCGTCAAGCCCGACGCCGATCTCAAGATTTTTCTGACCGCCTCGGCCGAGGAGCGGGCCCGTCGGCGCAATGCGCAGAACGTCGCAAACGGCTTGGGCGACAACTACGAAGCGGTGCTTGCCGATGTGCAGCGCCGGGACCATCTGGACTCGACGCGCGCGGTCTCGCCGCTGAAGGCGGCCGACGATGCGATCGTCGTCGATTCCAGCGATCTGACCCAGGCCGATGTGGTGGCACATCTGCTGGATCTCGTGCAGCAGAAGGTAGGTGTGCGTCAATGAGCGACGACGACGGTGTGTGGTTCGACGAAGGTGACTGGGAGATCGGCTCGGAGGGTTTCGAGGCCGAGCTCGACGAGTACGCCGGACCCCCGCCCGTGGTGGCCGTGGTCGGCCGCCCGAATGTCGGTAAATCGACTCTGGTGAACCGCATCCTGGGCCGTCGCGAAGCGGTGGTGCAGGACATCCCGGGCGTGACCCGCGACCGCGTGTCGTACGACGCGCAGTGGGTCGGGCGCCGGTTCGTGGTGCAGGACACCGGCGGTTGGGAACCCGACGCCAAGGGTCTGCAGATGCTGGTCGCCGAACAGGCCACCGTGGCCATGCGCACCGCCGACGCGATCATTCTCGTGGTCGACGCGGTCGTCGGGGCGACATCGGCCGACGAGGCCGCGGCCAAGCGGCTGCAGCGCTCCGGCAAGCCGGTCTTCTTGGCGGCCAACAAGGTTGACAACGAGAAGGTCGAATCCGAGGCAGCGGCGCTGTGGTCGCTGGGGCTGGGACAGCCGCACTCGATCAGTGCGATGCACGGCCGCGGCGTGGCCGATCTGCTCGACAGCGTGCTCGAGGTGCTGCCCGAGGTCTCCGAGACGTCCGGCGGGACAGGCGGTCCGCGCCGCGTCGCGCTCGTCGGCAAGCCCAACGTCGGCAAGAGCTCGCTGCTGAACAAGCTGTCGGGCGACGAGCGGTCCGTCGTGCACGATGTCGCCGGCACCACGGTGGACCCGGTCGACTCGCTGATCGAATTGGACGGCAAGACTTGGCGTTTCGTCGACACGGCCGGCCTGCGCCGGAAGGTCGGTCAGGCCAGCGGGCACGAGTTCTACGCCTCGGTGCGCACGCACGGCGCGATCGACGCCGCCGAGGTCGCGATCATGCTGATCGACGCCTCCCAGCCGCTGACCGAGCAGGACTTGCGGGTGCTGTCGATGGTCATCGAGGCCGGGCGCGCGCTCGTCATCGCGTTCAACAAGTGGGACCTGGTCGACGAAGACCGGCGCTATCTGCTGGACAAGGAGATCGAGCGCGAGCTCGTGCAGGTGCAGTGGGCGCCGCGCGTGAACATCTCGGCGAAAACGGGTCGGGCCGTGCAGAAGTTGGTACCGGCGCTGGAGTCCTCTCTGGCGTCGTGGGACGCCCGTATCCCGACCGGGCGGCTCAACACCTTCCTCAAGGAGATCGTGGCCGCCACACCGCCGCCGGTGCGTGGTGGCAAGCAGCCGCGCATCCTGTTCGCCACGCAGGCGGCCTCGCGGCCGCCGACCTTCGTGCTGTTCACCACGGGCTTCCTGGAGGCCGGCTACCGCCGTTTCCTGGAGCGCCGGCTGCGTGAAGAGTTCGGCTTCGAGGGCAGCCCGATCAAGATCAATGTGCGGGTGCGGGAGAAGCGCGGGGCCAAGCGCTAGCCGCCGACTCGCCGCCGGACCCGTTTAGGGTCCGGCGGGAGGTCTGAGGTAGGCTTTCCAACCGTTGCCGGTTCGTCCGGCAGCGCCGCGGGCTGTGGCGCAGCTTGGTAGCGCACTTGACTGGGGGTCAAGTGGTCGCAGGTTCAAATCCTGTCAGCCCGACAAAGTTTTTGCAGGTCAAAGGCCTCGCGGTGGCCCGGATGGCGCCGTCTTACTGCCGCACCCACCCGAGGACACCTTGATGGCGATCGCCGATGTCTCTGCCTACGTGCACCTCAGCCGTGAGGACGTCGAAGAGATCGGCTACGAGCTCGACGTGATCCGCCGGGACGTCGAGGAGTCGCTCGGGGCGAAGGACTCGGCGTACATCCGGCGGGTGATCCATTTTCAGCGGGCGCTCGAGGTCGCGGCCCGGCTGATGATCGCCGGGAGCCGGTCCAAGGTTGGCTGGGTCGCCGGCACGTGCGCGCTGGCGTATGCGAAGTCCGTCGAGAACATGGAGCTGGGCCACAACATCTCGCACGGCCAGTGGGATTGGATGAACGACCCCGAAATCCACTCCAATACCTGGGAGTGGGACATGGTCGGGCACTCCGCGCAGTGGCGGTACTCGCACAACTATCGGCATCACCTCTACACCAACGTGCTCGGCATGGACGAGGACATCGGGTACCGCCTGCTACGGGTGACGACCGACCAGCCGTGGCGGTGGGCGTACCTGTTGACACCGCTCCGAAACCTGGTGCTGGCAGCCACGTTCGAATGGGGTATCGCCCTGCACGGCCTGCACTCGGAGCGGCTCCGGGACGAGACGCCAGACGCTGTCGCGGTGGAGAGGCGGAAATTTCTCGCCAAGAGCGCGCGCCAGTTGGGCAAGGACTATGTGCTCTTCCCGGCGCTGAGCCTGCGCCGGTGGCGTCGCACGCTGGCGGCCAATGCCACCGCGAATGTGCTCCGGAACCTGTGGGTGTACGTGAACATCATTTGCGGGCACATCCCCGACGGCGCCGAGACGTTCGACCCGGCGGTGGTCAAGGACGAAACTCGCGGCGAATGGTATCTGCGACAAATTCTCGGGACGGCGAACTTCAACGCCGGCCCGCTGCTGGCGTTCTCGGGTGGGCACCTGTGCTACCAGATCGAGCATCACCTGTTCCCCGATCTGCCGAGCAACCGGTTGCCTGAAGTGAGCGTCCGGGTGCGGGAACTGTGCGCGAAGTACGACCTGCCCTACAACACGGCATCGCTTCCGCGCCAGTACTTTCGGACGCAAAGGATCATCCACGGGTTGGCGCTGCCCACCTGGCTGCTGCGCGTGGGACGGCGGCGCGACTAGCCTGACGCCATGACCGTGAACTCGAAAGTTTCGCGCTCCTGGCTGCTCGTCAACCCGTCTCGCGAACCCGACCTCGGGGCAGTCCTGGCGACGACACAATGCGACGAGGTCATTCTGGATCTCGAAGACGCCGTCGCTCCCGATGAGAAGGAGGGGGCTCGGGACCGGGTCGTCGAGTTCCTGAACGCCGGGGCGCGGGCGTGGGTCCGGGTCAACGATGCGTCGAGCGATTTCTGGTCTGCCGACTGCCGTGCGCTGGCGGAGTGCCGCGGGGTGAAAGGCGTCGTGCTGGCTAAGACCGAGGGCGGAAACCACATGTGGGACACCGCGAATCGGCTCGGCGGTGAGTCGCCGGTGATCGCATTGATCGAGACGGCGCGCGGGCTGGCGCGCGTGCACGACATCGCCGCGGCGCGACCGTGCTTCCGCATCGCGTTCGGCGTCAACGACTACACGCTGGACATCGGGGTCGAGCAGGACCCGTTGGCGCTGGCCTCCAGCCGCTCGCAGCTTGTCATCGCATCGCGCGCCGCGCACATCCCGGGTCCGATCGACGGGCCCACCCGCGATCCAGATCAGCTGGCCGAGGGCGTGGCGCTCACCCGGCAGATGGGTATGACGGGCAAGCTCGCGTTGCGCTCGTCCGATGCCGAGACCATCAACGCCGGACTGAGTCCGTCCGAATCCGACATCGGCTGGGCCCGCGAGTTCGTCGAGCAGTTCAACGCGCGCGGCGGAAAACCGAAGGACGGCAGCGACTTACCCCGATTGAACCGCGCCCGGATCATTCTGGAGAGGGCACGCCAACTCCGGCTGATACCGGACTGAACGCCGCAGCGGAACGGCGCCGTCAGGTCAGCGGCACCCACCCGCGCGGGTCGACATCCGTGGGTACGGCACGGACGTAGAAGCAGTTGCTGAATCCCATTGCGCCTTCGCAATGGTTGAAGATGCCGTTGCCGTCGGCTTGCCCGTCGCAGTATCCGCCCCAGGGGGTGTTGAAGCATTGTCCTGGTGTGGCGTGGGCTACGCCGATGGGGCTGAGTGCGAACGCGGCGGCAGCGATTGCGATTGCGATTTTCATCAGCCCATCCCTCCTTCTGTCATGAGGTTTGATCTGTCGCGAGGCTCTGGTGAGTGGCCGTCACCAGGCCCATAAATTCCGATGGTAGGCCGACTTTTGGAGTGCTGACACCGTTATGTGTGCAGCCGAACACCCGCCCCCAGTGCACTTCCGAGGCTGGTGTGGCGCATGAGATAGATGGGGACGTTGTGCCGGTGTCAGTGCGCAATTGCCCAAGCCGCCAACAGGTTTCGGTTTGGGCGCCGTCTGCTGCTCGACGACGTCCAGTTTCGGCGCCGCGGCCGGCCATGACCTACGCGCAGCCCGCCACCGCGGGGTCGCGTACGTTCTTAGAGAATTACAGCCGAGTACCCAGCCCAGCATTCGACGAAAGCCATCATGTCCCAGGATCAGAACACAGACGTTCCACCGAACCACCTCTCCATCGATCCGCGCAGCCCCTTCTACAACGAAGAGGCGCTCATCCGTGGCGTCGGCATTCGCTTCAATGGCGCCGAGAAGACCAACGTGTACGAATACGACGTGGCGGAGGGCTGGGTGCGGGTGGAGGTCCCGACCGCCAAGGATCGTCGCGGCAACCCGATGGTCGTCAAGCTCAACGGCACGGTTGAACCGTATTTCCGCACCTAGCAAGTAGCTGAACCCCGGTGGATATCTCTGCTGCGCCGACGATCACGGCGGCGGTCCCCGGTTCCTTCGAGTGGGATGTGTTCCATGAGCGGCATCCGAAACTGATTCGTCAGGTACTGGACTCGTCGCCGTACACCTCGGCCGAAGAGGCGAAGCTGCAACAGCTGCTCGACGAGAGCACCACAGGCGTCCTCGCGCCGTTGCCCGAGACGGCGCATGACCGGCACGAGTGGCTCGTCTGGGGCGAGCACCTCTACGGACGACCGTGGGGTGAGGTGCCATTCCTGTGGAGCGAGAGTTACTTCTACCGCCGATTGCTCGGGGCCCTCGGCTACTTCGGGACGGGCACCTGGCGCGGAATCGACCCGTTCGCTCCGGCCAAGAACGCCGAGTTGACGGGACCGGAGGTCGACCGAGAACTGAGCGCCTTCGCCGACCTGGCGGACGCGTCGGAGGACCGGCGGCACGAGGCACTACTGGTCGCCGCGCTGTGGGGTAACCGCGCCGACCTCAGTTTCCAGCTGCAGCTGAACACCGCCGGCGCGGACGCTCCGTCGGAGGGCATCCTCGTCGACGACAGCGCGTTGCTGTGGTCTGCCCTCACGTCGCGGGACAACCCGGTTGTCTGCGTGGTCGCCGACAACGCCGGACGCGAGCTGTTGGCGGATCTCGTCCTGGTCGACAGCCTGCTCAGTCGGCGCTTGGCCGCCGAGATCGTGCTGTACGTCAAGCCGTATCCGTACTACGTGTCGGATGCGACCATGGCCGACGTCCTGTCGGTCATCGGGCGCTTGCGGGCCGAGTTCCGGCCGCAGCTGAGCAGGATCGGTGACCGGCTCTGGGCCGCTGTGCGTAGCGGCCGACTCCAGGTGCGCACCCACAAGTTCTTCTGCGCGCCGCTGGCCTTCCACGACATGCCCGACGACCTCGCCGCGGAATTCGCGACCGCCACGATGACGGTGATGAAAGGCGACCTCAACTATCGGCGCCTCGTCGGAGACCGATACTGGCCCGCGACAACACCGTTCGACCACACCGTCGACTATTTCCCGTCTCCGGTCACGGCACTGCGGACGTTGAAATCGAAAGTTGTCGTGGGTCTCACGCCGGAGCAACTCACAGAACTCGATGCCAGTGGAGAGCGGTGGCGGACCAACGGCAGGCACGCGTTGATCCAAGTTCACGTGTAGTAGCGCGCCGCATACGCTGGCCGATGTGACCGAGGACCAGAACGCGGACGACGACAGTGACTTCCAGATCAGCGGGCCGGTGCAACTCCGTCGCGAGCGGTGCGCCACCACGACCGCCGATCAGCGCCTGCTGGACCGGCGCGGACCCAGCGATTGGGTGCACACCGATCCGTGGCGGGTGATGCGCATCCAGGGCGAGTTCGTCGACGGTTTCGATGCCCTCTCGGAGATGCCCCGGGCCGTCACGGTTTTCGGGTCTGCTCGGACGACACCCCATTCGCCCGAATACCGGTTGGGTGAGGAGTTGGGCGCCGCACTGGTGCGGGCCGGTTACGCGGTGATCACCGGGGGCGGTCCGGGCGCGATGGAGGCGGCCAACCGTGGGGCCAGCGAGTCCGGCGGCTACTCGGTCGGTCTGGGCATCGAGCTGCCCTTCGAGCAGCGCCTCAATCACTGGGTCGATCTCGGGATCAACTTCCGCTATTTCTTCGTGCGCAAGACCATGTTCGTCAAATACGCGCAGGCGTTCGTGTGCCTGCCGGGCGGATTCGGCACCCTCGACGAACTGTTCGAAGCCTTGACCCTCGTCCAGACCCGCAAGGTGACGGCGTTTCCGATCATCATGCTGGGCGTCGACTACTGGTCGGGCCTGATCGACTGGATCCGCAACACGATGCTGGCCGACGGCAAGATCTCCGAATCCGACCTGGACCTGATCCACTGCACCGACAGCGTCGCCGAAGCGGTGGACATCATCGTCGCGTCAGCGCACTAGCCGAGCCGTCCTCAGTCGCGCTTCGTCTCGTAGCGCAGCAGGACCGTGCCGCAGGCAAAGGTGCGGTTCTCCAACAGTCGCAACGAGATCCACGACGGCAGCGTCGGGAAGAACGGGGTGCCACCGCCGACCGCGGTGGGCACGAGCACGATCCGGAACTCGTCGACCAGCCCGGCCTGCACGACGGGCGTGGCGAGCGTCGCGCCCGCCACCTCCAGATTGCCGTCGGTCTCGGCTTTCAGCTTCGCCACCACCTCGACCGGGTCGCCGCGTTCCAGGCGGGCATTCCAGTCGACGGAATCGAGGGTGCGCGAGAACACGACCTTCGGCATGGCGCGCCAGATGCGGGCGAAGTCGACGATCATCGGCGCGGCGTCGGGGTCGGCGTCGGCGGTCGGCCAGTACGCGGACATCAGCTCGTAGAGCCGCCGGCCATAGAACGACAGGGCCGTCTCGCGCTCGAAGTCGTTCCAGTACTGGTGCAGTTCTTCGCTCGGTTCGGACCAGTCGATGCTGCCCTGTGCGTCGGCGATGTATCCGTCCACCGACACGTTGAAGCCATAGATGAGTCTGCCCATGTAGATCAGACTGCACCCGGGCGCAAGACTCATCGGTCGGGAACGGGGCGCGTCTCAGCCGAGCAGTTCCACAGACCTCTGGAGGTCGGTCACCAGGTCTCGGTAGGCGGCGTCGCGGTCGGGCGACGGCAGGCGCAGGATTGACGAGGGGTGCGCGGTTGCGATTGCCACGGCGTCGTGGTCGGGGACCGTGTCAGGCGGTAGCGGCAGCGTCTCGCCGCGATGCTGCGTGAGGCGAAAGTCGTTGCCCAGCAGCGACTGTGCCGCCGTCGCGCCAAGTAGCACGACCACGTGGGGTTCGACGGTGCGCAGCTCGGCCAGCAGCCACGGTCGGCAGGCGACCACCTCGGTTCGGTTGGGCTTCTGATGGATTCGGCGCTTGCCTCGATCGGTGGCCTTGAACTTGAAATGCTTCACCGCGTTGGTCACGTACAGCCGGCCGCGGTCGATCCCGGCGTCCCCGAGTGCGCGGTCGAGAAGGCGGCCGGCCGGACCGACGAACGGTTGACCGCGACGGTCCTCCACGTCACCGGGCTGTTCGCCGACCAACATGATCGCGGCTGCGTCGTCGCCGGCGCCGAACACGGTCTGCTGCGCATGCTGGTACAGCGTGCATCCGTGACACTCGCCGGCCGCAGTCCGGAGCGCCGGGATGTTGAGCACCCCAGGGAGATAATCGGCTGCGCTGGTTTCGGGCATGCTCTTGATTACCCGGGCTCGACCGCGCCAATCGTGCCGTTCCGACGGCACGGCTGGCGCCTACTGGATGGACTCGGCGCGCTTCTTGACGCCGTCGGTCATGCCGCCGAAGCCCTTCTTCAGGGCGCGACCCATGATGCCGGCGACGATCGGTGACACGGGGCCGAACAGCTGGAAGTGCGAGTCGTACCGGGTGCGGCCGTCGGGCAGCGGTGTCAGGCGGTGCGAGCGTTCGCTGCGGAGCAGCCCCAGCGGGGCGGGCTTCATGTTGTAGCTGAACTCGACGCCCGGGGTGAAGGTGTTGATGAACTCGCGCTGCTTCTTGGGCGGACCGATCAGCACCACCTTCATATCGATGGGGCTGCCGGGCTCGAACGTCGACGAGCACTCGGTGACGAACGGATTCCACTCGCCGTAGCTGGCCCCGTCGGTGAGCACCTGCCAGACCACCTCGGCCGGTGCGTCGATCTCTACTGACCTGTCAATCGCGAAACTCACAGACACACCGTACGGGAGCGGGTGTACACCTGCCGACAACTGTCCACTCATCGGCCCCGCTGCCGCAGAGGTATGCGAACGGCCGGGGTCTGGCCATCCGGCGGGGCTTCGGCACCGAACCACTTTTGACGGCTCGGTAGAACGGGAAGGAGCGTGATGTGCTGAATCAGATGCGAACGTTCACTACGCAGTTGTTGGGGCCAGTCACGTCCACGGTCGGGATTCGGAGTGGGGTCGAGGAGCCACCCTACGATGCGGAGACGTTGGCAGGTGAGGTGCAGATTCGCAGGTACGGCCGTCGAATCGCCGCTCAAATCACGGTGGACGGAGATGAGGAAGACGCGCGCAGCGCGGGATTCCGCAGATTGGCCGCCTACATCTTCGGCGCCAATTACCAGGGCGATCGAATCGCGATGACCGCGCCGGTCGGGCAGCGTGGCAGTCCGGCCGGCGGTTGGGTCATCCGGTTCTTCATGCCGGCAGGATCGACGCTGGGGTCGCTGCCGGTACCCGAGGACGAGCGCGTCGAGCTGGTGCAGCTTCCGGCGGAAACCGTTGCAGTGCTGCGCTTCAGCGGCGATCGTGGGGTCGACAGCATCGCCCGGCACACCGATCAGCTGCGCGACACGCTCCGCGACTACGGATTCGCAACGGCCGGCGACCCGTCGGCCTGGTTCTACGACCCGCCGTGGACTCTGCCGTGCCGGCGTCGCAACGAGATCGCGATTCCCATCGAAACTTGACCGCGCTGCAGCCTGCCCGATTGACCACGTCCTCAACCCACCGCACAGGAGCCTCAGACCATGAAACCGAAAACCATGGGCGCCACCGCCGCTGCTGTCCTTGCCACCGCCGTTGCGGGCGGAGCGGCATCGGGCCCAGCTGTTGCCTCGCCGTGGTACGCGCGCCTGCGCAAGCCGAGCTATCAGCCGCCCCGGCAGGCGTTCCCCATCGTCTGGCCGCTGCTGTACGCGGACATCGCTGTCGTGTCAGCCGACACGCTCGACCGCTTGAGCGACGAGGAAGACACGCGAGCCGCCCGCCGTTTCGGTGCCGCACTCGCGGTCAATCTGGGGCTCAACGCCAGCTGGTCGTGGATCTTCTTCAATCGTCATCGGCTCGGTGCGGCGGCACTGACCGCTGCCGCACTGACGGTCAGCAGCGCCGATCTGACGCGTCGCGCCGTTGCGGTACGGCAGCAGCGCGCGGCGCCGCTGGCCGCCTATCCGGCCTGGTGCGCTTTCGCGACCGTACTGTCCACGCACATCTGGTGGATCAATCGGCGCCGCTGACGTAGCGGCAGTCGTTAGGCGGCGCGGGTCCGCTCCTTCTGCGCTTCGGCCGCGATGTTCTTGATCATGCCGGTGAAGATGATGCCGTGAAACGGCATCAGGGCGTACCAATACAGCCGCCCGGCAAGGCCTTTGGGAAAGAAGATGGCGCGTTGGTGAAGTCGGGTGGAGTTCCCGTGGGCCTGTAGTTCCCATTGCAGCCAGGCTTTCCCGGGGGCGCGCATCTCGGCGCGCAGCCGCAGCAGGTGCGGCCGTTCGATGCGCTCGACGCGCCAGAAGTCGAGGGCGTCGCCGGTGTAGAGGGTGTTCGGGTTGCGCCGGCCGCGCGCGAGGCCGACGCCCCCGGTCAGTACGTCGAGCCACCCGCGGATGGTCCAGGCGAGCGGAAACGAGTACCAACCCCGTTCACCGCCGATGCCCTCGACGACCCGCCACACCTGGTCGATGGCGGCGTCGCTGTCGATGCTGCGGTCGTCGGTGTAGATGGCGTCGCCGGTCCAGCTGGGATCGGAAGGCAGGGGATCGGCGGGTGCGCCGGTCGGCGAGGCGTTGGCCCACGTGGTTTCCACTTCGCCGTTCTTGATGCGCCGCAGCGCCAGCCTGACGGCTTCGCGGTATCCGGTGGTGCCGCCGGGCGGGGGCGGGATGACGGCATCGATATCGTGCTCGGCGACCACCGCGTCGGTGCTCAGGGACTCGATCAGGGCGCGGCCGATCTGCGGTGGCACCGGGGTCACCAGCCCGATCCACAATCCGGCGAGTTTGGGTGTGAGAACCGGCAGGACCAGGATTCTGCGTTTGGCCAGTCCGGCGATGTCGGCATAGATCTGCATCATCTCGCCGTAGCGCAGGACGTCGGGTCCGCCGATGTCGTAGGTGCGGGAGCGCGGCAGCTCGGCGGTGGCGGCGGCCAGCAGGTAGTACAGGACGTCGCGGATGGCGATGGGCTGGATGCGGTTGTTGACCCAGCGCGGCGTTGTCATCACGGGTAGCCGGTTGGTCAGGTGGCGGATCATTTCGAAAGAGGCCGAGCCGGAACCGATGACCACGCCGGCCTGCAGCACGAAAGTCGGGACTCCGGAACTGATCAGGATTTCTCCGACCTGGCTGCGGGACCGTAGGTGGGTGGACAGCCGATCAGATTCGGTGTGGAGTCCGCTGAGGTAGACGATGCGTTTGACGTTGGCGCAGCGCGCCGCGGACGCGAGATTCTCCGCGCTCCGGCGTTCGGCTTCGGTGAATTCGCCGTGGTTACCCATCGAGTGCACGAGGTAGTAGATGACGTCGATGTCGCGGCAGGCGTCGCCGAGGGTGTCCGCATCGGTGAGGTCGCCTCGCACCACCTCCACATCGGCCGCCCAGGGCACGTCACTGATCTTGTCCGGATTGCGTGCCATCACGCGCACCCGATGACCGGCCTCGATGACACGCGGCACCAAACGCCCGCCGATGTAGCCGGTGGCGCCCGTGACCAGTACGCGCAACGACGGGGTGTGTTGATTGACGTCTGTCACTGATTCTCCTCGGCTACGGCTTCACGTTGCTGTCATGGCATTCCCCGAAACTGCCCGTTCCTACCCAGTGATTCGGAGGCCGGCCGCGCGCGGATGGCCGGCATTCGACGCCGGATTGTTTACTCCGAACGCGGATGGGGCATTCCGGTGCGGACATGCCGTAGGTGCGGTGTCCGTCTTGGAAAGGTCCGGCCATATGACGATCGATTACGACAGCCCGCAGCAGCTGGTTCGCACGCCGCAGCAGGTCAATGAATTCATCTGTACCCGTTGCATTCACGTTCGACAGCTCAGCGAATTGGCGGCTGATCGATCGCTGGGCCGCATTTGTCGCGAGTGCGCCTGATCGAGATCGCCTGGGCGGCCGACTCGACCCACCCGCGCTAGCCTGGCGACCATGTCCAGCACGTTTTTCGACAACCCGGTCGCGCGAGCTCTCAACAAGGCGGCGGTCGGTCTGACCACGGTTCCCGTCGTCGGTGACATCGTCGGCCGCAGTCTGGTAGAGATCCGCTACACGGGTCGCAAGTCGGGCCGCAGTTTCCAGACTCCCGTGAACTACCGGCTGTCCGGTGACGAGGTCATCATCGGCGTGATGTCCCCGGACTCCAAGAGTTGGTGGCGCAATTTTCTCGGCGATGGCGGCCCCATCACGCTGCTCAACTTTCGCGGCACCGACCGTGCCGGACACGCGATCGCGTCGCCCGACGACAAGGGACGGGTCACGGTCCGGGTCAAGCTGGACTGAGCGTCGACTCGACGCCCTCAGTTGACCGGAGCGCATGAACGCCGCGGCGGTGGAGTGGCATGATCCCGTTGTCGACATCCGCAGGAGGCGAGAACGTGCCGCTGGCTCATGTCCCGGGGTACCGCCGGTCTGGCGATCGGGGTGGGAGACCCCGCCGGCGATGATGCCGAGGTCTGGTTGCAGCAAGCGACTTTCACGTTGGTCGACCGCCCGTGCGCGGACCGCAGAACCGTGCAGGTGCCCGATGTCGACGCGGCGCTGGCGCAGATCGCCGAACGCGTCGAGTCGTGGCCGCAGACGGCCGCCGTGTGCGACGACGTACTGCGGGCGTTCGACTCGGCAGCGCCGACGTTCGCCGGGATCATCACCGAATCACTGGCGTATTCGACGTTGCAGTCCGGCCGGGAGTTCGCCCGTTGGCTGGCCGAGCGCGGACCGAAAACCGTTCCGCTGCTCCCGGATCCGGTGGTGTCGGACCGCGACGGCGACACGCTGCACGTGGCCTTCAACCGCCCGCAGCGGCACAACGCGTTCTCGACCGATGCGCGGGCGGCACTGCTGGAGGCGCTGGAGGTCGCTCGTCTGGACACCTCGGTGACCGCCCTGGTGCTCACCGGGAACGGCCCGTCCTTCTGCAGCGGCGGCGACCTCGCCGAATTCGGGACGTTCGACGATCCCGCGTCGGCGCACCTGGCCCGCACACGCTTCAGCCCGGCCCTGGTGCTCGACGAGATCACCGCGCGATTGGGCGCGGCGTGCCAGGCCGTCGTCCACGGCCAGGTGCTCGGCAGCGGCCTGGAGATGGCCGCGTTCTGCGGGCACGTCACCTGCCACCCGGACGCCACTCTCGGCCTGCCGGAGCTGGCGCTGGGACTGATCCCCGGCGCGGGCGGCACGGTGAGCATCACCCGCCGGATCGGCCGCTGGCGCACAGCGTATTTGGTGCTGTCCGGGGCGACGATCGACGCGGCGACGGCGCTGGACTGGGGCTTGGTCGATGCGGTTCGTGCGTGACTGACGAGGCGGCGCGGGACTGGTCGGCCAGCGGGCTGGCCGCGCTGACGGGCGTACCCGACGGGCCACCGGACGTCAGTCGTGCCGCGGTGTTGAGCCGGGCTGGGGCGGTCGCGTCCGTGCTGTCCGGGCAACTCGGCATCGCGGTCGATGCCGCGGAACTCCTCGCGGGCCGGGCCGCGTTGTCGGGACTGCACCGGCGGGGACGGATCAGCGCCGGGGGCGCCACGCGGCTGATCGCCGGCCGGGACGGCTGGTTCGCCCTCACCCTGGCGCGGCCTGACGACGTTGCTGCGGTGCCGGCGCTGCTCGAATCCGATGTGCCGGTTGATCACCTGTGGCCGGCGACCATCGAGTGGGCCGGTCGCCGCCAGGTCGCCGCTGTCGCTGAGCGCGCACGTCTGCTGGGCCTTCCGGTCGGCGTGCTGGCGGAGACCACCGCCTCCGCGCCGGTGGTGCGTCGACACGGCAACCGAAACCCATTCCAGGACTACGGCCGGTTGCTTGTGGTCGACCTGTCCTCGATGTGGGCCGGCCCGCTGTGTGGGCAGCTGCTGGCCCGGGCCGGCGCGACGGTGATCAAGGTGGAGAGCCCGTCGCGGCCGGATGGGACCCGACAGGGCGAACGACGATTCTTCGACTGGATGAACGCCGGAAAGCTTTGTTATGCCACTGATTTCGGCCAGCCGGCGGAGCTGCGACAGTTGTTGTCCGTGGCCGATGTGGTGATCGAATCGTCGCGCCCGGACGCACTCGTGCACCGGGGCCTGGGGCCGGAAGACGTCCCGGCGCGGGATGGCCGGGTGTGGCTGCGGGTCACCGGCCACGGTGCGGAAGGGGCCCACGCCCACTGGGTGGGGTTCGGTGATGATGCCGCGGTATCCGGGGGTCTGGTCGGCTCCGATCCAGCGGGCAGCGGGCCGGTGTTCTGCGGTGACGCGATCGCCGATCCGCTGACGGGGATGCACGGCGCGCTGGCGGTGACGGAGTCGCTGCGGCGCGGTGGTAGCGAGATTATCGAGATCGCCCTGGCAGAGGTGGCGGCCGAATACGCCGCGCTGCCCCTGGCAGCCGGTGACTGCGTAGCTCGGGCGGCCGAGCCGACTGCGCCGGCGCTGTCGTCGCTGGCCGGAGAGCTGGGCGCGGACAACACACGGGTGCGGGACATCGTGCGAGAAAGGGCTTCTGGGGCATGCTGATTCAACGAGCGACGATGCTCGACGGCCGCACTGTTGATATCCGGCTGGGCCGGCGGATCGAGGCCCTTGCGGACAGCCTCGAGCCGATCGCCGGCGAGGACATTCTCGACGCGGCCGGCGGCACCGTCATCCCGGGGCTCCACGACCATCATGTTCACCTGCGTTCGGCGGCAGCGGCATTGACGTCAGTGCGGGTGGGCCCGGGGGAGGTGCGCAGCCGCGACGCGCTGCGTGCGGTCCTGGCGCAGGCCGACGTCGGCGTGGACGGTTGGATTCGGGCGGTCGGCTATCACGAGGCCGTCGCCGGCCCACTGGATCGTGCAGTGCTGGACGAGGTGTCACCGAATGTGCCGGTGCGCATCCAGCACCGGAGCGGGGTGCTGTGGACACTGAACTCGGTGGGGTTGATAGCCGTCGGCCTGCCCGACCACCCCGACGGCCGGTTGCGGAGCGCGGACCCGGGCTGGACGCACGCGTTGCAGCGCAACGATGCCGGGCTCGGCGAGATCAGCCGGCGGCTCTCGGCGTTCGGTGTCACCGGTGTCACCGACGCGACCCCCGACCTCACCGCCGAGGATGTGCTGGACTTCGCCGAGGCGCGCCGCCACGGCGAACTGCGCCAGCGCGTCGAAGTCCTGGCACCGGCCAAGCGCATTCTGCACGACGACGATCTGGATCTCGACGCACTTGCCGACTGGATCGTGGCTCGGCACAGTCAGGGCGGAATCGTTGCGCTGCACTGTGTTACGGCCATGCAACTGGTCGTCACGATCGCCGCGCTGCGACAGGCGGGGGCGCGCGCCGGGGATCGCATCGAGCACGGCGCCGTCATCCCCGACGACTGTCTTGGCGAGTTGCGTGATCTCGGCGTGCTGGTGGTGACCCAGCCGAACTTCGTCGCCGAGCGCGGCGAGCAGTACCTCACCGACGTACCCGCGGACGAGCATCGCCAGCTGTGGCGCGTGGCGTCGCTGTGCGGCGCGCAGATACCCGTCGCGCTGTCCACCGATATGCCGTTCGGGGATGCCGATCCGTGGGCGGCGATGCGTGCCGCGGTGCACCGCAGCACGCCCGCCGGCAGCGTGCTCGGGGCGAATGAAAGCATCGACGCCGCAACCGCATTGGGCATGTTCCTCGGCACACCCGAGCGGCCGCACGTGCCTCGGGAGCTGACGGTGGGCATGCCTGCGGACGTGTGTCTGCTGACCGCCCCACCACGAGACGTCCTGGCGGCGCTGGACGCCTCGCTGGTGGCGGCCACCGTCTACGACGGCGCGGTGGTGTACCAGGCGGGCTAGTGCGCCGGCTCGAGAACCTCGTCGTCGAGCACTCGGCTCAGCAGGTCCTGGCGGGCCTCGACGTACTGCGTCTTCAAGGTTTCGACAAGCTGCGCCACGGTGAGGCGTTCCTTGATGCTGCCCACACCCTGACCGGCGCCCCAGATGTCCTTCCACGCCTTCGCGTCGGTGTTCCCGCCGGAGCCGAAATTCATTGCGGAGGCGTCGGATTCGGGCAGGTTGTCCGGGTCCAGCCCCTGAGCGACGATGCTGCCGCGCAGGTAGTTGCCGTGCACGCCGGTGAACAGGTTGCTGTAGACGATCTGGGATGCGGTGGAGTCGACGATCATCTGCTTGTATTCGGGTACCGCGTTGGCTTCGTCGGTGGACAGGAAAGCCGAACCGACATAAGCGAAGTCGGCCCCGGCGGCGAGTGCGGCAAGAATGGACCGGCCGTGGGCGATGGCGCCCGACAGCAGCAGCGGACCGTCGAACCACTCGCGGATCTCGCGAACCAGCGCGAACGGGGACTGGGTGCCGGCGTGGCCGCCGGCGCCGGCCGCGACGGCGATGATGCCGTCGGCGCCCTTGTCGATGGCCTTGTGCGCGAACTCATTGTTGATGATGTCGTGCAGCACGATGCCGCCGTAGGAGTGCACCGCGTCGTTGATCTCGGGCCGTGCGCCGAGCGAGGTGATCACGATGGGGACCTTGTGCTCGACGATGACGGCCATGTCGTGTTCGAGGCGGTCATTGGAGCGGTGCACGATCTGGTTGACGGCGAACGGCGCGACGATGGCGTCGGGATTGGCCAGTGCGTAGGCGGCGTTCGACTCCTCGATCTCATCCAGCCAATCGCCGAGCAGGCTGGAGGGCCGGGCGTTCAGCGCGGGAAACGAGCCGATGACACCGGCCTGGCACTCCGCCTTCACCAGTTCGGGCCCCGAGCACAGGAACAACGGCGACGCGACCACCGGCAGGGACAGGCGCTGTGCGAGGACGGGAGGCAGACCCATGGTGATAGCCCTTCGAATCGGAAACCGTGGTTGTGCAGGACTTTAGCTGTGCCGTCCGGGTTATGCAACTAGTGGCATAATCGAGAGGGGTGGCTGGCCGATTGATGAGGATGATCCTCGAACCTGTTGGCAATGGGATGGATTCGGCAACGTCCGGTGGTCGGCCAGATCGTCACCGCGGCTTTATGCAACAGATTGGATAACGGTCGTGACAGAACTATTGCTGCGCTCCGCCGGCGGCAACCCGACTGGACCTACGATCACGCCATGTCGCTGCAATTCGCCATCCTGACCGCGCTCACGGAGCGGGCATCGACCGGTATCGAACTCACCCGCCGGTTCGATCGGGCATTCGGCTACTTCTGGCCGGCGACGCACCAGCAGATCTACCGGGAACTCGACAAGCTCAAGAACTCTGGGCTCGCCGAGGCCTCGACTCCCGACCGCCCCGAGCGCGGCCAGCCCAAGCGATTCAGCATCACGCCGGCCGGCCGGCGGGCTCTCGGCGAATGGCTGTGTGGCATCGACGATCCCGCGCCGGAGCGCATGGCCATCGCTGTGCGCGTGCGTGCAGCCGCAGCACTCGGTGAGACCGGGGCCGTGCGTGCCGGCATCGCCCACCACCTTGCCGTGCACGAAGCGATGCTGGCCAACTACCGCGAGATCGATGCCCGCGACTTCGCGGCCCCGGTCGCCGACGCCGACGTACTCCGCCACCTCGTGTTGAAAGCGGGTTTGCGTACGGAGCAAGCCTGGGTGGACTGGTGCCGCGAAGCACTGGACGTGCTGGACAGGCTCACGTCGTCCGACGCCCGCACCTGAGGGCTACGCGGCGGGCTTCTGCCAGAGGAGTAGGTAACGCCAGAAGAGCAGGCGCCGCACGTGGGCGCCCGGAAGAAGCTCGGCCGTCTGTGCGGCGACTTCGCGCGTCGTCAGCGGTGGATCCAGGACCACCGGCATCGCGTCGTGATCGGGCGTCTTCGCGAACCCCGTGCCGGTCTTCAGCAGCCGTTCCGCGCGAAACCGGACACCGAGCGCGCGATGCGCGAGCGCAGCCGCGAGCTCCTGCGGCCACTCCCGCCGCAGGTCGGTTCGAGGCAGCGCGATCGCCGCGAGGACGCCGCCCGGCCGCAGCGCTCCGGCCAGCTGGGGCAGCACAGTGTCGAGCGGCATGTGGTGCAGTGCGCTGATGGACACGATCGCGTCGTAGCCGGTCGCCGGCAGCCCGTCGGTCAGCACGTCGGCCTGAACGCAGTTCACGTTCGTCGGCGTCCGGCGCCGCGCCTCGGTGATCATCACTGCCGAACGGTCAACCGCGTCGACGCGGTCGCTGCGCTGGGCGAGCTGGACGGCGAATCCGCCGGCTCCGCAGCCGACGTCCAGGACACGTCGGCACCGCGGCGGTAGGTGCTGCAGTAGCAAGCCCTGGTAATAGGCGTTGTGGTCCCAGTCGAGCAGGCTGCGCGCGTTGGCCACCGCCGGCGTCACACCCGCGCGGCGACCCGAACCGGGATGGGACCTTTGGCGACCGTCGTGTACGGCGATTCGAGTGGGAAGTCGTCGCGCAACGACTCGATACGGTTCGACCGCACGATGGTGGCCAGCGCGAGCGTCGTCACCAGCATCGCGAAATGCTCACCGATGCAGGACCGCGGGCCCGCGGCAAACGGGATGAACTGCCACCGGTCGCGGGTCTTGGCGTTCTCCGGGCCGAACCGGTCGGGGTCGAAGGCCAGCGGGTGGTCCCACAACGTCGGGTCCCGGTGCACGGCACTGATGCCGATGGCCACGATGCTGCCGGCTTCGACGCGGTGACCGTCGACCACGATGTCCTGCAGCGCCGTCCGGCCGACACCGGCCGCCGGCGGGCACAGCCGCAGCGACTCGTTGAGTACCTGTGCGGTGTAGGGGAGCCGGGACACGTCGTCGGGGGTCAGCTCCCGGTCACCGATCGCGGCGACCTCGGCCGCCACGCGATCCTGCATCTCGGGATGACGCCCGAGCTGCCACAAGGCGTACGTCAGCGTCGTCGCCGTCGTGTCGTGGCCCGCCAGCATGAAGATGAGCAGGTCGTTGCAGATGTCGTCGTCGGAAAGCTGCCGGCCGGTGTCGGGGTCCGAAGCCGCGAGCAGGGCCTTGACCAGCGGCGCATCGCGGTCCGGATTCGCGCGGCAGTCCTGCAGGACGTCCATCGTCATCTTGCGCATCCGGGCGACGGCGGCACGCGCGCGACGGCGCCCCGGCGTCGGGAGCCACTTCGGCGCCTTGATCGGTCGCAGGGCGCGATCGGCCGTGTAGCGCGAGGCCACGTGCATGTTCTCGGCGATGGTGTTGCTGTGCTCGTTGATATCGAGACCGAGAATCGAGTAGCCGAGGGAGCGCATGGCGAGCCGGCGGCACTCGGCGTCGAGGTCGACGTCGCGAGCGTCACGCCAGCGGTCGGCGATCGACTGTGCGGCCTGGGACATGTGTCCGCCGAACCGGTCGACGTGCTGCTTGGTGAAGACCGGCTGCAGGGCGCGCCGGCGCGGCGGCCAGGCGCTGTTCGGCAGGACGAAGAGATTGTCGCCGACCACGTTGCGGACTTCTTCGTGGATCGTGGAGCGCTCGGCGAGGTTGTCGGTGCGGCCCAGCACGTCGCGGATCCCGGCGGGGGAGGTGACGAGCACGATGGGCGGCGCGACGCGCTTGGGCACCACGGCGATGCGGCTGACGGGCCCGCCGGCTTCACTCAGCAGGACCAGCCCGGTGTGCAGTTGCCGGGTGGCGAACAACTGCCGGAACGGCAGCGGATTCTTCGGCGCGAGCGGCAGCGTGCCCACGTCGCGGGCGTCGATGGTTGCAGTCATGTCAATAAGAATTATGCCGCGCTCGGTGCGCGTGGTCGAGAGATTCTTCGGACAGGTGCCGCCGAGTCGTCGGCCGGTCCGCGGGCCGGCAGCGACGCCGCCCGTGCCCGGCCGGCGAGTGACTTTTGGCCATAGCAACCGGCAGTCGGCGTCCGTACCGTTGAAGGTGTCGGAATTGCACCTTCTTCTGGAGCGGACCCCATGACCGAGTTATCTCCTCGCCCTTACATTTTGGTTGGTATCGATGGCTCGCGGTCATCGTTGGAAGCGCTGCTCTGGGCCATCGGTGAGGCGCAGCTGCGTAATTTGCCATTGCGGCTGGTTCACGCCGTCGACTACGGCAATTTCGTCATGGGCTTCAATCCGGGCGCCTCGGAAAGCTTCTTCAAGTTCGTGGAGGCGTCGGGCCAGAACTTCCTCAACGAAGCCAGGGAGCGGGTGCAGGCGCTCGCGCCCGAGGTGGAGGTGTCCGTCCACAACCTCGTCGGCCGCCCGGCACAGTTGCTGGAGGAACAGTCGAAAGACGCCTTCCTCACCGTCGTCGGTTCCAGTGGGCTGCACGGAATCACCGGGCTGCTGGCCGGGTCGGTGGCGGTGTCACTGACCGCGCACGGCCACAGCCCGGTCGTCGTGGTCCGCGCCCCGGGCCAACATGCCGGCGGGCCCGTCGTCGTGGGCATCAGCGGTGCGCCCGACAGTGAGGAGGCGATCGGCTGGGCCTTCCAAGAGGCGTCACTACGCGGTGCGAAACTGCTCGCCGTTCTGGTATCGAGTTATGTGCCGGCCTATTTCGACTACGTCGAACCCACGTGGGAAGAGCTGCCGGGGCCGGCCCGTGAGGACCAGCAGGCGATGCTGCTGGCCGAACGGTTGGCCGGATGGCAGGAGAAGTTCCCCGAAGTCACGGTCCGCCGGGTGGTCGCTGCCGGTCACCCCGGGCACGTTTTGTTGGGCTACGCGCAGCGCGCGCAATTGATCGTCACCGGAACCCGCGGACACGGAAATGCGGCCGGGTGGTTCCTCGGGTCGACGAGTCACCGGCTGGTTCAGCATGCCGAGTGCCCGGTGCTGGTCGCCCGCCCGCAGGCCCGGTAGTCAGATTGTTGACAGGGCAGGTGGCCGTTCGCGGTCACCTGCCCTCAGACATTTCACGCCCGCGCAACGAGCACAGACGGATTGTCGGAGTTGGAGTCCGCGTGAGAGCCGACGATCTTCACGAGCTCAGCGGCCTCGCGAGCGCCGACAACGACCAGGCTGATCGGTTCGGGCGTCGTCCGGAGGAATCGCATGAAACTGGTCGCGACGGGCACGGTCGAGATGTACACGTCGGGGTAGAGGTCGTGCCACACCGCGCAACGACGCAGTAACTCCTGGCGGGCGCTCATCCCGGTCTCGGGCGGACACACGCCTACCGCGAGAATGGGCCGTCCACGTAATTGCGCCTCGGCGACCGCCGCGGCCAGCACGTCGTGATTCTCTTCCCAATCATTGACCTCGACAACGATCGAACCCGCCGGGAGCCGTCGGCGCGGTGCATAACTGCGGACCACGGCGGCCGGGCACTCCGCGCCCTCGGCTACACCCGCCGCGGTCGATCCCAGCAGCGCCTTTGCGAAGCGGCCGATCCCGACCGAGCCGACGCACACCATGGCAGCGTGGTGAGATTCGCTGACCAACACGGCCGTTGGGTCGCCCACTACAACGGCGGTCTCGATTTTGACCTGCGCGGCGGTGTCGTCGATGGCGGCGTGCGCCGCTCGCAGACAGGTGCGTGCGTATTCGATGGACATCCGGTCCGAGCGCTGCGGGCCTTGCACGCAACTCACCAGCCGTAGCGGTACATCTCGGGCGAAGGCCTCGGCGACCGCCCAGTGCGCGGCGTACACAGCAGCTGTCGAACCGTCGATGCCGACCACGACTGAGTCGCCACTGTGTATTTCTATCATGCTGTCTCCCAGCGCTTTTCATGCGCCCGGCAGTGCCTCGTCTGCGCATGCCGAACCGTAGATGTGTCATCGAATCCTCACGCGGGTGAGCATCCGGGTCGAGGGCCCAAAGACCTCTGGGGCCGCCGCATGAGTCACCAGGGTCGACGGCTTGGAGTGGTGGCGAGTGGTCACTCAACGAGTGACTTTCGGCCATAGCAGCCGATGGGCTGCACTCGTACCGTCGTGGCATCGGACAATAGCGTCATCGGAGGACAACGTGACCGAATTATCGCCCCGCCCTTACATTTTGGTCGGAATCGATGGATCCAGCTCATCGTTGATGGCCCTGAACTGGGCCGTCAACGAGGCACAGTTGCGCAACCTTCCGCTCCGGTTGGTGCACGCCGTCGACTTCGAGAGTTTTGCGATGGGGTTCAACCCGGGTGCCTCGGAGAGCTTCTTCCAGTACCTCGAGACGACCGGCCAACGTTTCCTCGACGAGGCCCTGGATCGTGTCCAGACGCTGGACCCTGATCTGGAGGTGACGTTGACCAGAAAGGCGGGCCGGCCGGCGCGGGTGCTCATCGACCTGTCGAAGGGCGCATTCCTCACTGTCGTCGGTTCAAGTGGACTCAACGCGTTCACCGGGCTGTTGGCCGGCTCGGTGGCAGTCGCACTGACCGCGCACGGCGACAGCCCGGTGGTCGTGGTCCGCGCACCGGGGGTACCGGTGACAGGGCCCGTTGTGGTCGGGATCAGCGGGGCGCCGGACAGTGAGGACGCGATCGCCTGGGCCTTCGAGGAAGCCTCCATGCGCCGGGCAGAACTGACCGCGGTCCTGGTGTGGGGCTACCTGCCGGTGCATTTCTACGATGCCGACTCGTCCTGGAATGACCTGACCGGCCAGGCTCGTGAGGAACAGCAGGAGATGCTTCTCGCCGAGCGCTTGGCCGGGTGGCAGGAGAAGTTCCCCGAAGTCGTGGTCCGTCGCGTCGCGGCGATCGGCAACCCTGGACACGTCCTGCTGGGCCACGCCCAGCGTGCCCAGTTGGTTGTCACCGGAAGTCATGGCCGCGGCGACGCCACCGGGCTGCTGCTCGGGTCCACCAGCCACAAACTGATTCACCAGGCGAACTGCCCGGTACTCGTTGCTCGGCCGCACGCTCGCGAGTCCACCCGATGACCAGCGCCACTCGCGAGGCAGGTGCGCCCCTGGCCACCGGGCGGTTGCGATCGGTGGACGCATACTGGCGCGCGGCGAATTACCTCACGGCGGGCCAGATCTATCTGATGGACAACCCGCTGCTGCGAACACCGTTGGAGCGTCAGCACATCAAGCCCCGCCCGTTGGGTCACTGGGGCACCTCGCCAGGGCTGAACTTCATCTACGCGCATTTGAATCGCGCGATCATCGAGCACGATCTCGACGCGATGTATGTCATCGGTCCCGGTCATGGCGGGCCCGCGCTGTTCGCGAATGCCTGGCTCGAGGGCAGCTACAGCCGAACTCGTCCCGACATCACCCGTGATGGCCACGGGATGGCGACATTGTTCCGCGAATTTTCCTTTCCCGGTGGCGTTCCCAGTCATGTGGCGCCTGAAGTTCCGGGCTCCATTCACGAGGGTGGCGAGCTCGGGTACTCCCTGGCGCACGCCTACGGTGCGGCTCTCGACAACCCGAACCTGTTGGTGGCGTGCGTAATCGGCGACGGCGAAGCAGAGACCGGCCCGCTCGCGGCCAGCTGGCATTCCAACAAGTTCATCAACCCGGCGACCGACGGCGCAGTCCTGCCGATCCTGCACCTCAATGGATACAAGATCGCCAATCCGACGGTCCTCGCCCGGATCACCGACGCTGAACTCGACTGCCTGTTGCGGGGATACGGGCACTACCCGATCTACGTCAGCGGTGACGATCCGCACCAGCTGCATCAGGACATGGCGGCGGCGCTGGATCGCGTCGTGGCGATGATCGACGAAATCCGGACGTCCGCCCGCGCCGCCGCGGCGGCACCTCCGCGCCCCCAGTGGCCCATGATCGTGTTGCGGACGCCGAAAGGCTGGACCGGGCCCCAATGGGTCGACGGTGTACCTGTGGAGGGTACGTGGCGTGCCCATCAGGTGCCCATAGCCGATATCCGGACTGATCCAGAACATCGCCGGCAGTTTGTCGATTGGCTGTCTTCCTATCGGCCCGATGAGTTGTTCGACGAGATGGGTTGCCCGACAGCGCTGGTCACCGACAACGTGCCGTCGCCCGACTACCAGATGGGGTTGAACCCGAATGCCAATGGCGGACTGCTGCTCACGCCGTTGAATCTGCCCGCTGCCAAGGAATTCGCCGTGTCCACCGTCAAGCCGGGGGACACCACTGCCGAGCCGACCAGGGTGCTCGGTCAGTATCTGCGCGAAGTGATGGTGCGCAATGCCTGCTATCGCAACTTCAGGCTGTTCGGACCTGACGAGACCGCGTCGAATCGGCTTGGTGCGGTGTACGACGCCAGCGACAAGCAGTGGAACGCTGCAGTTCTGCCGAGCGACGAGCATCTGGCTCGCGACGGACGCGTGCTCGAAGTCCTGTCGGAGCACATGTGCCAGGGCTGGCTGGAAGGCTATCTGCTGACGGGGCGCCATGGCCTGCTCAACAGTTATGAGGCCTTCGCCCACGTCGTCGACTCGATGGTGAACCAGCATGCCAAGTGGCTCAAGGTGAGTCGCGAACTACCGTGGCGCGCACCGATCGCATCCCTGAACTACTTGATCACGTCGCACGTATGGCGCCAGGACCACAACGGCTTCTCGCACCAGGACCCCGGTTTCATCGACCATGTCGCCAACAAGCGCGCCGAGATCGCCCGCATCTACCTGCCGCCGGATGCCAACACCTTGCTGTCGGTGGCAGCGCATTGCCTGGCCAGCCGGGACTACATCAACGTGATCGTCGCCGGGAAGAATGACGCTCCGGTGTGGCTGACGGCAGAGCAGGCGGCGGTGCACTGCGCACGCGGCGCGGACATCTTCGAATGGGCCAGCACGGACGGAGGCTCGGTCCCGGACGTGGTGCTGGGCTGTGCGGGCGACGTGCCGACTCTCGAGGTGCTCGCCGCCGTATCGATACTGCGAAAGCACTTGCCGGAGATAAAAATCCGCGTCGTCAACGTGGTCGACCTGTTCCGCCTCCAGTCGAACACCCAACATTCGCACGGCATGACCGATGCGGAGTACGACACACTGTTCACCACCGATCGGCCCGTGATCTTCGCCTACCACGGCTACCCGTCGTTGATTCACCGGCTGACCTACCGTCGCCGCAACCATCAGCACATGCACGTGCGCGGATATCTGGAAGAGGGCTCGACGACAACGCCCTTCGACATGCTGGTGCTGAACAAGATGGATCGCTTCCAACTGGTGATCGACGCCATCGACCTGATGCCCGGACTCGATGGTCCGGCGGTGCGCACACTGCGCGCGGACATGGTGGCGGCTCATGACCGCCACCGAGAGTGGATCCGGACGCACGGTGAGGATCTGCCCGAGGTCACGGACTGGCGTTGGGAGCCCATCGGTGGCTGAGGGTGCCAGGCCGTCGGTCGCCCATGGCGACCCGCAATTCAGTGCGGAAGCGAACTGACCACTGATCGTCGAGTGGCCGGGCTTGTGGCGCGCGCGACGACGAAAGTCAACGTCAGGAGAAACGTGCCGACAAGGGCAACATGGATGCGCTCGAACAGCCCCGTCCAATCTGTGTCCGCGAGCGCAGTGCCGATTTCGATGCCGCCGAGTATCGCTCCGATTGCCGCACAGGTGAGGCCCTCCGATCCCAGATGACGCGTGGCCGGCCGACTGCTCAGCGCAATGCCATACGCCGCCATCGCGAACAGGACCGCGGTGAAACCGACGACGCCGGAGACGGTGTGCAACTGAGACAGCTGTGTCGACAATGCGGCGTGATCGGCTGCCCAGCACCGGGGGTCGACCGACGGGGCGCAGCTCATGGGGGACAGGGCGTCGACGATCGAAGTGGCGGCGGCAACCGCCAGCGCTGTGCTCCCGAGTCGCATCGGTGACGAGGGGTGCCAGATGACCAGGACGCCCGCGAGTATCGCGAGGCCGATGCCGGCGACCAGGTCACCGATCCGGAAGACCTGGTAGTACGGTTGGCCGGCGACTGCCAGCTCACTGATGTAGGACCGGGTGGGGCTCAGCGGAGACCCGACGACCCATTGAAGCGGGAAGTCGCAGTAACCGAGGAGTCCGGCGAGCACGGCGACAGTCCAGGGTCGTAGTGCCGGCCGGAACCTGGTGTAGGTCACCGTCGCAGCCATACCCTCAGCCCGATCTCGAGAAACCTGGTCAGGCCGCGGGTTCCGGGGTGCAGGTCCCCACCGGAGTCGACTCAGCCCGTTCCTTGATCCCGAGCAGCATGCCGCGAACCGTCAGCGATATCACCGGACCGGCCGCTTCGGTGACGAAGACCTGGCCGGGGTGACGGAGTCCCGCCCTGGTGCGCACCAGCAGGCGGCACTGGTCATCCCAATGGGGTTCGAGATGGAAGGACCACACCGCGTCCCACGGGAAATCCGGCGGTGTCCCACGCAGCACGATCGCCCGCTTGTCGACGACGCTCGCGACCCGCAGCAGGACGCCCCCGCGTCGGCCGAGCCATCCCGGCGGGGTGAGGCGTACCGGGTTGCCGGGTTCGAGTCGTTGCCATTCCGGACGGATGGCGTGGTCGCCGTGGTAGTCGCGACTGAGCAGGCTTTCCAGCGTTTCATAGGTATAGAAACCGGCGCGGTCCTCGCCGAGTTGCATCAGCCAGGGCCACACGACGCGCACCGGTGCGTCGATCAAGATGCCCTCGGTCGACTGCAGCGCAGGTGAGCGCACGAGCTCGTCACCCGGCAATCGTCTTGCGCATTCTTCCTTTGTCGTACCCCAGTTGCGGTAGTACCGGCGTGCCGCGTACAGCAGTGCCGCACCGCAGACCGCGGCCTCGGCAATGTGTGTCCTCGTCATAGGACGACTGTGCGCTCAGCGGGCTGCGGCGACTAGGGTCTTGGGTCCTCAGCTTGACCGCCGCCGGTGATCCACGCCCTGGCGTCTTCGACCCGGCCTTCGGGAAACGGCCGGATCTCCGCAGCGATGAAATGCGCAACCAGGTGCTGTGCAATGCCTGCCATCGGTGAATCGGTCACGACGGCAACCTTTTTCACGTGTTGGTGATGGTCATGGACGAATCGCAGGTGGGTCACCATCGCGCCGAAACTGTCCCACCCCGGGAAACGGGGAGCATCGATGATCAGGCCGGCAAGGTCGTCGCCGTGCTCGATCTTCGGGTCGACGGTGTGGGCGAGCGCGGCGAAATCGCCGGTGCTCAAGGGTGATTCGGGACGAATGGTGAGGATCGAGTTGTCCGAGTCCCATTGCTGATCGATCACGGTCCAGTCCTTCGCTGTGGGTCGCGGCATAACGCGTTGCGCGACAGAGGGTAACGCCTGGGTCTAGCCGCTGAGCAGCATCAGGTTGCCCAGCCGGCGGGTGTGCGTCGCAGCAGACGCGACGGCGATCAGGTGAGTGATTCCGTGCTCGATGCCGCGGGCGAGTTCGTCAGCCTCGAGCTCGGCGTCGTAGTCACCGATGACGCCGAACGTCAGGCGGTCGGCGTAGCTCATGATGGCGATACCGGTGCGCATTCCCATCGCAATCGGGGGCACCGGCACGAGCGCGGCGATCTTTCGGCCCATCAAGCGCATTCGCCGGTTCGGGCCGGGGACGTTCGTCGTCACGGCCACGACGCCGTGTTGCGGCAGCCGGCCCAAAAGCCGCACGGCAGAAGCCATCACCGGAAACGGAATCAGATTGGCTGCGGCAACCACGAAGGAGCCGGCTTGGCGCTGCCCACTGCCTTTCGCTGTCGTCAGCCTCTTGTGGACCAGCCGAAGCTGTTCGAGCGGATCCGGCCGATCAACGGGTAGGTCCGGCAGCAACACAGAAACCCGGTTGTCGGGCACGTGGAGTAGTTCGGCCGGCCGGACGGAAACCGGCACGACGGTGCGGATCGGCCCGGCCGAAGGTTGCATGTCGTGCTGCAGCATCGCGGACCGGAAACCGTCGGTGATGGCAGCCAGAGCCACGTCGTTGACCGTGACGCTGAACCGTTTGGCGACCATCCGGACATCCTGCAGCGAGACCTCGACAGCACTGAATCGGCGCATGTCGCTGAGTTGACCGTTGAGGGGTTGAGTCGACGTGGTGAGCACGCCGGCCACGAGTTGAGCGGCCCCGAACGCCATCCGCACCCCACTGCGCGCCGTCGACCGCACCATCCGCCACGCATCAGTGCCGAGCGTGATCGGATTGAAGGCGCGCGACGGACGCTGGTCCGATACCGAAGGGAGGTTGGGGATTTCATCGTGGTCCGCCCACTGGTTGTCGCAGATGCCTGCGAGCATCGCTGTCGCCGCGACACCGTCGGCGATGCAGTGGTGCAGCTTCACCACGATCGCCCAGCGACCATCAGCCAGACCGTCCAGCATCCACGCTTCCCACAATGGCCGGGATCTGTCGAGGCGGCGCTCCATCAAGCCCGCCACCGCGCGATGAACCGCGGTGTCATCACCGGGCGCTGTGACGGTGAGCCGGCGGACGTGATGGGTGATGTCGAAATTGGTTGCCGGTACCCATTCCGGCGCACTGAGGTCGAGCGGATAGGAGTGCAACACCTGTCGGCAGCGGGGGAGGGTGGCGCAGCGCTCGTCGAGCACTGCCTGCAGTTCGGCGAAGTCCGGTGCTGGGCCCTCCATGATGGCGACCACCGCGACGGCAAGATTGGCATGACTGTCGGAATCCTCCGCCTGCAGGAATCCGGCATCGAGAGCGGTGAGCTGGTTGTCGTTCATCGATGTCCTTTACGGGCCGGCCCGCCAACGGTGCGGTATTCGCGAATGATGTTGCGCCTGTCGGCGGTTCGAGAGCAGGGCTGATGGACCGCGGTCGTAGGGACCTTCGGCACCTGCCACGCCCGCCGTGGCTGGTAGAGCCGAGTGTCGTTGGTGCGCGTCAAGACTCGGAAGGCACGGCGACGGACGGGGCTGAGCGCCGATCCGGCGACCATCCGATGACGGTGAGATACAGCCCGGCCAGTCCGGTGACGATCACGCCGGCCTGCCACCACGGTGCGCCGGCCAGCACCTCCTGTCCCGTCGTGAGGTACGCCCCGGGGAACGTCATCAACGCCACACCCTTGAGTACCGTCAACCAGCCCAGGACCGACACGGTAGCGGCGGCAGCTCCGCGCCAGTATGGGTGCAGTGTGACGACGACAAGTCCCATCGGTAAGACGAACGCGCCGGTGATCCAGGGCCATACGGAGTTGGGGTCTGCTGCACGAATAGGTGACATCTGAGTTGGCTTGCCCAGCATGGGCGGGCTGGAAGGATGTCCCCATGGCAA
>NZ_JBJIAI010000030.1:0-50067 GCF_045311035.1 Mycobacterium sp. SMC-13 | reverse complement strand
ACTTGCATGTGTTAAGCACGCCGCCAGCGTTCGTCCTGAGCCAGGATCAAACTCTCCAAACAAAAACTCCCCATCCAAAGACAGGGCAGAATTTCAAGTTCAGAACAATCTGACCTAAACAAAAGACACCAAACAAACTGGCATCAAAAAAACAACCACACCCCACAAACGGGAAAACACGAGGCATGGTCAAAAAACAACAAACAAAAACCACCAAACACACTATTGAGTTCTCAAACAACACGCCCGGCCTGACCGCGCAACAAACCCGCGGCTAAAAGCCGCGGTCCGTAGTGCGGGCAGTGAGGAACTCCCAACTTAATGGGTGTTACTCTCGGATTTGGTCTTCGCTCTCCGGCGCTTGTCCGTGTCGCTCTGACCTGGAATAAGTTACGGCAGGGCTAACAGCGAGTCAAATCGCCAGGTCAGCGGGATGTTTCCCCTGGTCAGAGGGGCCGTCACACCTGGCCGGAGCCGCCAACCCGCCGCACCCCTGCGATGTGGCGCTTGCCACGCCGCAACACCAGCCAGCGCTCACCGAGAAAGTCCGACTGCTGTGGTACCCACTCGTCGCTTTCCACTCGTGCGTTGTTCACATAGACGCCGCCTTCGGCGACCGTCCGGCGCGCTTCCCCGCGGCTCTTCGACAGGCCCGTCGCAACCAACAGATCGGTGATCCCGTCCGGACCACCTGGTGCCAGCTCCGCGACCTGGCCATTACTGGCCTCCGTCAGCGCCGCCGACAGCGTCGACTCATCGAGATCCGCCAGCTCGGCGCGGCCGAACAGCGCCTGACTCGCCAGCTCGACGGCGTCGGTCGCCGCCTGACCGTGCACCAACGTGGTCAGCTCCCGAGCCAGCCGGCGCTGCGCAGCCCGCTCGTGCGGACGCTCCGCGGTAGCGATCGCGAGTTCACCGAGCTCGTCGGCGGACAGGAAGGTGAACCAGCGCAGGTAGCCCACGACATCGGCGTCGGCCGCGTTCACGAAGTACTGGTACCAGGCATATGGGCTGGTCAGCTCCGGATCGAGCCACAGATTGCCGCCGCCGGTCGACTTGCCGAACTTCTTTCCGTCGGCCGAGGTGACGAGCGGAACCGTCAGCGCATGTGCGGTCGCGCCCAGCTTCTGGCGCACCAGGCGGACGCCCGCGATGATGTTCCCCCACTGGTCAGAGCCGCCGACCTGCAGACTGCAGCCGTGCTTCTTGTACAGCTCGACGAAGTCGTTGGCCTGCAGGAGCATGTAGCTGAACTCGGTGTAGGAGATGCCGTCGCCTTCGAGGCGCCGCTTGATGGTGTCGCGGTCGAGCATGACGTTGACCGAGAAGTGTTTGCCCAGGTCACGCAGGAACTCGATGGCCGACATCGGCCCGGTCCAGGACAGGTTGTTCTCGACGATCGCACCGTTGCCGGAGTCGTTGAACTCGACGAAGCGCTCCAGCTGACCGCGAATACGTTCGGCCCAGTCGGCGACGGTGTCGGCGGTGTTCATCGTCCGCTCACCGTTGTCGCGGGGATCGCCGATCATGCCGGTGGCACCGCCGGCCAGCACGATGGGTCGGTGGCCGGCCTGCTGGAATCGCCGCAGCGTGAGCAGGGGAACCAGGTGTCCGGCGTGCAGGCTGGGTGCGGTCGGGTCGAAGCCGGCATAGAGCGTGAGCGGCCCATCCGTCGTCGCGGCGGCGAGCGCTTCGCGGTCGGTCGATTGCGCGATCAGGCCGCGCCAGTCCAGTTCATCGAGGATGCCAGTACTCACGACGTCGATCTTCCCCTATAGCAGGTCGGCCACCGCCATCAGTCGCTGTCGCCCAGTGCCGGCGCCCGGGGACTGCGCCGGTAATTCGATACCTCGGGCGTACCCGGCAACCAGAACCGCCATGGGCGGTCGGCGGCCTGACTGACGCCCACTCGCGGCCCGGCGCTCGCCTCCTGCGGCGGATTAAGTTCGATCCGAACCGGTGATCGGCGATCCATCAGGTCAATGCCGTTGTCCGCCAAGGTGATTCCGAGCGCCTCGCACAGATTGCCCGGGCCCCGGGCGTACGCCGCGGGCGTGATGCCGGCCCGCCGCCGACTCGCGGCCACGCCGTCACCACCGACGATGCGAGCCGCACGGAGCAGTACGGCACCGGCCACGCCATCAGTGCAACAAACCACGTTGGCGCACACATGGATTCCGTGACTGCGGTAGGTGTACAAGTGCCCGGCCGGCCCGAACATCACCGAGCTCCGGGGCGTCGGCCCACGGAACGAGTGCGCAGCCGCGTCCGGCCAGGGTCCCGATGGTGGGCCGCCATAGGCCTCGACCTCGACCACGGTCGCGACGACGCCCCGGCCGTACAACGTGGCGCCGAGCAGCCGTCGAGCCGCGGTCACCGGATCGACGGCGAGTAGCTCGGCACTCATGGCCCGCCATTCTGCCCGGTCCGAGCCGGCCGTTGACACGTCGACGCCATGAGCGGATTATTCATCCTATGATGAGTTCATCGGTTGGTGAATTACATGGTCATGCCGCTGACGTGGCAATTCGGATCGAGAACCTGACCGTGGTCCGCGGTAAGCGGCGCGCCATCGACGACGTGTCCCTGCAGGTCCGGCGTGGCAGCATCACCGGCTTGCTCGGCCCCTCCGGCTGCGGCAAGACCACCCTGATGCGCGCCATCGTCGGTACGCAGATCATCACGAACGGCACGGTCACCGTGCTCGGGAAACCCGGCGGATCGGCCGACCTGCGCCGCCGCGTCGGGTACGTGACGCAGGAGCCGACGGTCTACAACGATCTGCGCGTCATCGACAACGTGCGGTATTTCGCGGCGCTGACGGGCTCGAGCAAGACCGCGGCCGACGAGGCGATCGCTGCCGTCGGCCTGCAGGATCACCGAACGGCGTTGTGCGGCAACATGTCCGGCGGGCAGCGGACGCGCGCCTCATTGGCCTGCGCATTGGTGTCCAAACCTGACCTGCTGGTGCTCGACGAACCGACGGTGGGCCTGGACCCGGTCCTGCGGGTCGACCTCTGGGACCAGTTCGACCGACTGGCCCGCGGCGGCACCACCCTGCTGGTGTCCAGCCATGTGATGGACGAGGCCGATCACTGCGGCGAACTGCTGCTGATGCGCGACGGCCGTCTGCTCGCACACACCACGCCCACCCAACTACGAGAGGACACCGGATGTTCATCGCTGGAGGAAGCGTTCCTGACCGTCATCCGGCGCAGCACCGCGGCCAGAGCCGGCTGACGCTGCAGCCCTACCTGGCCACGACGGCCCGCATCCTGCGTCAGCTCGCCGCCGACCATCGCAGCATGGCGATGATCCTGGTGGTGCCGAGCGCCGTCATCACCTTGATGTACTTCATGTTCGACGATCTGCCGCACCGTCCCGGCACGCTGTCGCCGTTCAACAACGCCTGTCTGATCCTGCTCGGCGTCTTCCCGCTGATCGTCATGTTCCTGATCACCTCGATAACCATGCAGCGCGAACGGGTTTCGGGCACGTTGGAACGGATCCTGACCACTCCCCTGCGCCGGCTGGATCTGCTGGCCGCCTACGGATCGGCATTCTCGGTGGCCGCGGCCGCTCAGGCGACGCTGGCCTGCCTGGTCTCGTTCTGGTTCCTCGGGTTCGACACCGCAGGTAGTCCCGCCCTGGTCTTCCTCATCGCGATCATCAACGCGGTGCTCGGCGTCGGACTGGGCCTGTTGTGCAGTGCCTTCGCGCGTACCGAGTTCCAGGCCGTGCAGTTCATGCCGGTGGTCATCGTTCCGCAACTGCTGTTGTGCGGCATCATCGTTCCCCGCGAAATGCTGCCCGACTGGTTACGGTGGATCAGTGACGCACTACCCGCGACCTACGCGCTCGAAGCTCTCCAGCAGGTGGCCGGCCACCCCGACATCACCAGCACCACAATGCGCGACATCGTGATCGTGATCGCGTTCGCGGTCGTCACCATGTGCCTGGCCGCCGCGACCCTGCGTCGTCGGACCCCATGACCACGACACAGCCGCGGCCGCGCCGCAAGCCGCCCGGTCGTCCCACCGGAACCTCGGACACCAAGGAGACGATCCTGTCGTGTGCGCGGGACCTGTTCGCCCGCAACGGTTTCAACAACACGTCGGTGCGGGCGATCGCCGCTGCCGCCGGTGTCGACGCGGCGCTGGTGCATCACTACTTCGGGACCAAGCAGCAGCTGTTCGCAGCGGCAGTGCACATTCCCATCGATCCGCAGATGGTGCTGGGCCCGTTACGGGAGACCCCCGTCGACGAACTCGGCCACACCCTGCCGTCGCTGTTGTTCCCGATCTGGGATTCGGAGCTCGGCGTGGGATTCATCGCGGCGTTGCGCTCGATGCTCGCGGGCGACGACGTCAACCTGATCCGGATTTTCCTGGAAGACGTGATCACCGCCGAAGTCGGTGCGCGGGTTGACAATCCGCCCGGCACGGGACGAACCCGCGTGCAGTTCGTCGCTTCCCAGCTGATGGGCGTCGTGATGGCCCGCTACATCCTGCAACTGGAGCCGTTCAGATCGCTTCCCGTGCAACAGATCGCGGAAACGATCGCGCCCAACCTGCAGCGCTACCTCACCGGCGACCTGCCGGCCCTGAGCTAACGCTGGCCAGCGGCGAGCAGTCGCTGATGCTCGGCGCCGTCGGTGACGTCGACCGCCTCGTCGATGAGCAGCACCGGTACCCCGGCGTCGATCCGGTACGCGCGGCGCAACCGCGGGTTGTACAGGCATTCGTCCCCGACCAGCAGCAACTCACCCCGGTCCTGCGGGCACACCAAAATCGCGCGCAGCGCTTCGTCGATCACCGTGCGTCAGCCACCCAACGGAATCTGCGAGCCACCGGTACCCGGCACCAGGCCAGGCGGCAGGCCACCCGGACCACCGATGACGATGGGGTTCTGCGGCTTCGCGCCGGCGGCGCGCGCCTGATTGCGCTTCTGGAACTTCACCGTGTCCTGCAGCGCATGGATCAGCGGCACCTGGTTGGGACGCTGGTCGAGCGCCGCCTCGATATCGGCGAGGTTGCCCCGCGAGGGACCGAAGCCCTGCGAACGCAGCTTGAGCGCCGTGTGGAGCAGCTTCGAGAGATCACCGCCGCTGGCACCGATGTCGTACTGGGCGTCCAGGTCGTCCAGGATGTCGGCGTGTGCCGCGGCAGGAGTGACCATCATCCCGGCAGCCACAGCTCCCGCCAGAATCGCGCCGGCAACACCACGCCGCCTCCGGCTGGTGTGTGACGTCATGCGTTCTCCATTCGATATCTGCGCCCGACGGCGTGAACCCCGACTGACAAACCGCAGCCTAACAGCGACAACCAGGACCGGCAGGCTGTCACGACAGACTGCTCGTCCCGGTCAACTCGGCCTGGGCGGCCGCGGTGAAGGGCACGAACGAGTCGCTGTCGACGTCGAACTGCCACGAGTTGTCCGTCGATTCGGGCACGCCCGCGGCCCGCAGTTCGGCCAGCACCGGGCGATACGACGCGTTGAGCGCCAGCTCCGGCACCACATGGATGAGGTCCGGCACCACACCGACAGGCAGATCGGCCAACGCTTCACGGAGGTCGGCGGGCAGCACACTGCCACCCGGACGCAGGCTCAACGCCGTGACCGCCAGCTCCCGATCGGCAACCGGCACCCGGTAGGTGACGGCGATGTCGACCGCGTCGAGACGGCCCAGCGCATTGCCGACCTCCTTGCCGAACACGGCGCCGCGCGGAGTGCGGATGACCGAACGGCGGTTGTCGACCATCCAGTAGTCGCCGTCGTCGTCGCGGCGGAACAGGAACTCGGTCGAGACCCAGGTGTCCCCCGGCGCGAAGACACCACGCTTCACCGACGCCGTCGGGTCGACAGGCCCACGGGGCTTGGCCAGCAGCACGCCCACCTCGTTGGGCTCGGCGAGCGCCACGAAACCGTCGTCGCCCTCGAGGATGAGGTCGTCGTCGACGTCGTAGGCGGCCAACGCGATCTGGCCGCCGCCCGGCAGTGGCCGGCCCTCGCTGCCGATCTTGGCGCCCGACACGTTGGCCAGCACGGCCTGACCGTCGGTCGTGGTGAAGAATTCCAGGACATGCGCGGGCTGGAACGCCTGCTCGACGCGGCGCCACAATCCGGCCGGCATGCCTGAGCCGATGAACAGGCGCACCGGGTGGGTTCCGTTGATCACGAACGACGGGTCGTCGATGACGTCGCGCAGCATCGCCCACGTGTAGGACACGACGGTGACGCCGTACTGCCGCAGTTCGTGCACGAAGCGGTCGGGCCGCAATCCACGGGACAGCGCGATGCGCGCGCCGCCGACGACGGCGCCGCCGAGCGAGACCAGCAGGCCGGACTGGTGGTGCAGCGGGGTCAGGCAGTAGACGGTGTCGCCGCGGCCCAGGTTGGCCGCCGATGCGGTGCCGAATGCCGACAGCGCCCAGCGGAAGTTGGTGATCTGCCGGGCCACCAGCTCGCCGCCGACGTTCGCGAACGCGATGTAGGCCAGGTCCTGCGCGTAGCCGGGGTTGGGCCGGTACCAGCCGGGCAGCTCGACGACGTCGGGGTCGATCTGTTCCATGTCGACGACGTCGGCGTCGTCGGTCAGGTGCAGATCGCGGTTCTCGCCGCCACCGAGCACCAGCACGCGCGTCCGCAGCCGCCGGGCCGCATCGAGATTCGCCGGGTCCGAGATGATGTCGGTGACGCCACCGAGGCGGGCTGCCACGGCCAGGTCGGCATCGGGCGGCATCAGGACGGCCACCGCGCCGAGACGCGACAGCGCCGCGATGGCGACGAGCGCACTGGGTCGGGTCTCCATCAACACGCCGACCCGAACGCCCTGCCGCACACCGACTTCGATCAGTCCGCGGACGACGTTGTTGATGCGGCGGTCCACTGCCTCGTAGGTGTGCACGCGGCCGTCGAACAGCAGGAACTCACCGTCCGGCGCGCCCTGGGCCTGCTCACAGATGATGCGGCCCAACGAGATTCGCGTGTGGTCGTTGATCTGGCCGAGACGGGCCAGCCGCGGCAGGGTCCGGACGGTCTCGATGGCCAGCGCCCGCGTCGACTTACCGGCCGTCACCACGGCGTCGGCCGCGGTGTTGGCGAGACTGAACGCCATCTCCGTCGCGGCTGCGGCACCGTGGGCCACGCGGATCGCCAGCGGCACCGACTCGCGCGGCAGTTCGGACTGCAACGGCATCGGTACCACGTCGGCAGGCATCGGTCCGCCGGCGTCGAGCCACTTGACCCACGACGCCACCGTCGGCCAGCTCTGGCCGGCGGCCTTGGAACCCACGACGAGACCGAAATGCCCGACGCGAATGAGGTATTCGTAGACGTCGGCCTCCGGGGCGGCGCGCTTGATACCGCGCACCGCGGCGGGCTGACCGATGTCGTCGACCTCGCCGACCACGGCGAGGACCGGGCAGGTGATGTCGGACAGCGTCACCAGATTGCCGTGGATGGCGAAGCCGCCGGTCATCATGCGGTTGTGCGCGATGAACTGCTTGAGCAGCTCCGCGATGGCCGGGCCGGACCAGGCGATCCAGCCGTCGCTGGCCAGGAACCGGCGCTGCTGCTCGCGCGGCAACAACGCCTCACGGTCATGCAGCTGGCGCAAGAAGTCGAGGCGCGACTGCGCGGTCTTGATCGGGTCCAGCATCTGAAAACCGTTGCGCGCCAGCCAACCCGGGATGTTGAGGCGGCTGAAGACATGGTCGGCCATGAAGTCCGCGACACCGGATGCCAGGTTCGCCGGCATGTTCATCGGCAGTGCGGCCAGCGTGTCCACCGGGGACCCGAAGGCGATGATGCTGGCCAGATCGCGGGACTGCCGGTACGCGGCGGTCTGGTAGGCGAACATGCCACCCTGCGAATAGCCGGCCAGGTGGACGTGTTTGCCGGTGGTCTCCTTGACGGTGTCGATGGCCGCACTGAGCCCCACCACATGGTCGGCCAGGTTGCGGTCCATGCCGCCCTCCACCTGATCCGGCGAGCCGAAGTCGATGACCCACGGGTCGAGGCCGGCGGCGTGCAGGATGCCGACGGCGCCGTCGTCGCGCGTCACGTCCCACATGTCGGCGGACATCATCATCGGATGCACCATCAGCACCGGCGAACCGGCCGGCGCCGCGCCCGGACGCGCGTCCGGCGGGAAGTAGCGCCGCAGGCGGTACATCGGCACGCTCTCGACGATCTGGAACGGCGACGGCACGGCGCCCGTCTCCAAACCGCCATAGCGCAGCACTTCCAGGCCGTTTTGAGCGGTAGCTACCAACCGCTCCACCGGCCCGGTGATCACCGAAAAGTCCACCACCGGGTACTCCCTTTTGGTCAAATAAGTACAAATCCCCCCGATTACGACGCCATCATGGCACAACGCGCTGGTTACCTCGTGGTTACGGCGTGGCAGAGGCACCTGCGGCCGACGCCTAGAATCTGCGCCTGATGGCGCATCTACTCGGGGCCGAAGCCCTGCATCTGGAATTTCCGACCCGTGTGGTTTTCGATTCGCTGACGGTCGGGATCGAGGAGGGCGACCGGATCGGCATCGTCGGCCGTAACGGCGACGGCAAATCCAGTTTGCTGGCAATGCTGGGCGGCCGGCTCAAGCCCGACTCCGGGCGGGTGACGGTGCGCGGCGGCGTCCGGATCGGGATGCTCGACCAGGCCGACACCCTCGACCACACCGACACCGTCGGGCACGCCGTCGTCGGCGACGTCCCCGAGCACGAATGGGCCGGCGATGCGCGCGGCCGCGACGTCATCGCCGGGCTGCTCGGCGACCTCGACTGGAACGCGGTGATCGGCACGCTGTCGGGCGGACAGCGCCGCCGCGTGGCCCTGGCCCGTCTGCTCGCCGGCGACCACGACGTCCTGATCCTCGACGAGCCGACCAACCACCTCGACGTCGAAGCGATCACCTGGCTGGCCGCGCATCTGAAGAAGCGCTGGGCCGCCAACGCCGGCGGCTTGCTCGTCGTCACCCACGACCGGTGGTTCCTCGACGAGGTCTGCACCGCGACCTGGGAGGTGCACGACCGCATCGTCGAGCCCTTCGAAGGCGGCTACGCGGCGTACATCCTGCAGCGCGTGGAGCGCGACCGGCAGGCGGCCGCCTCTGAGGCCCGGCGGCAGAACCTGGCCCGCAAAGAACTCGCGTGGCTGCGCCGCGGCGCACCCGCGCGCACGTCGAAACCGAAGTTCCGCATCGACGCCGCCAACGCGCTGATCGCCGATGTGCCCGAGATCCGTGACAAGGTGGCGCTGCAGTCGCTGGCGGTGACCCGGTTGGGCAAGCAGGTCGTCGACATTCTGGACGCGTCGGTGACCTACGGCGACCGGCAGGTGCTGCAAGACGTCGAGTGGCGGATCGCCCCCGGCGAGCGCACGGGCATCCTCGGCGTCAACGGCGCCGGCAAGTCGACGCTGCTCGGATTGATCGACGGCTCGGTCGAGCCGACCGGGGGCCGGGTCAAGCACGGCAAGACGGTGCAGATCGCCGCCCTCACCCAGGGCGTCGAGAAGCTGGCCGAGCATCTCGATGAACCCGTGCGTGTGGTGCTGAGCCGGCTCGCCACGACGTACTCGTTCGGATCTGGTTCCAAGGCACAGGAACTCACGCCGAGCCAGCTGCTGGAGCGCCTCGGCTTCGCCAGTGCCCAGCTGTCCACGCCGGTAAAGGATCTGTCCGGTGGACAACAGCGCCGACTGCAACTTCTGCTGATCCTGCTGGAACAACCGAACGTGCTCATCCTCGACGAGCCGACCAACGATCTGGACACCGACATGCTGGCGGCCATGGAGGATCTGCTGGACTCCTGGCCGGGCACACTGATCGTCGTCAGCCACGACCGGTACTTCCTCGAGCGCGTCACCGATCAGCAGTTCGGCATCCTCGGCGGTCGTCTGCGCCACCTGCCCGGCGGGGTCGACGAGTACCTGCGGCTGCGGGCCTCGCACGCGGCGCAGACCGGTGCGGCGGTGACAAAGCCGGCGGCGGTGGCGGCCGCCGGCTCAGCCGGGGGCTTGTCCGGCGCCGAGCTGCGCGCGGCGCAGAAGGAACTCACCGCCATCGAGCGGCGACTGGAGAAACTCTCCGGCCAGATCGACACGGCACACCAGCGTCTGGCTGAGCATGACCAAGGCGATTACGAAGGGCTGCAACGCCTCACGGGCTCGCTGCGCGAGCTCGAAGGTGAAGTGACCGAACTCGAGGACCGCTGGATGGAGTTGTCCGAGGACGTCAGTAGCTGAACGTGGTGGCCGGTTCGTCGCCGATCCACTGCCACAGCGGGATGGTGCCGCCGAGGTCCGCGTTGGCCACGATGTGTTCGGCGTCAAGGGCTTTGGCGTTGAAGCAGATCGGGCAGATGAGGAACTTGCCGCCGGCGGCGGCGTAGCGGGCCATCAGGTCAGGCAGTGGTGGGCAGCCGTCGCACGCGACGCCGAGCGCGAATCCCGGTTGGGCGAGGCGCACGGCTTCCTTGGCCAGGAACATCATCGTCGGGTGTCCCTGTTCGGCCGCGCCGACGGCCATGAGCAGGGCGATGGTGACCTTCTCGGCGTCCTCCAGACCGGTGGTGAGGCTGATCGCCACTTTCGAGCTCATGAGCGGTTCTCCTTCTGTTCGGGCTGAAATCCTGAGCACAGCAAGTCGATTGAACGGATGCGGTCATCGGCGGCGGCGAACAGGCGCTGCTCGACGATCTTGACGGCGGTCGGGTCGCCCGGTGGCGAGGTGCGAACCCGCCAGCTCAGCGCGACGCGGTCGCCGACGCGGCCGACGGAAGCATCGACCAGTTCGAAGGTGTCGGCGCCGAACCAGTGCCGGAAGCGCCCGACGGTGTCGTCGGCGCCGGTCACGTCGACGAGGCCGGGCGGGATCAGGGCGCGGAAATGTACCTCGGGATCTAGGCATTCGGCGAGCGCGGCGAAATCCTGGCCGGCGAAGGCCTCCAGGAAGGCGCCCGCCACTGCCCATCCTGTGCCGGTGTCGTTGTTCATGTATCGGTTCTACGGCCCGCCGACACCCGGGCACATCGGGTGAATACCCGATCTATTCAGCCGTGCTGACCAACCCGTGGCGCATGGCGAACATGGCGGCGGCGCCGCGGGTCGACACCCCGATCTTGGTGTAGATGTGTTCGACGTGGGTGCCGACGGTGCGTGGGGTGATCGAAAGATGTTGGGCGATCTGCCGATTGGACGAACCACGGACCAGTAGCTCGAGGACTTCGAGTTCGCGGCCGGTCAGGCCGGCGACGAGTGGGGTACGGCGGCCGGGCCGGCAGCCCGCGGCGGTCAGCACCGCTCCGACCGCGGCGCCGTCGAGCCGCCCTGCGGTGACCTCCGCGCGCAGGGCCTCGGCGCGGTCGGCGAGTGCCAACGCGGTCCGGTGCGGGCGATCCTCGCCGAGTGCCTGGTAGACCGCCGCGGCAGCCAGGAGCCGGGCCGGCGCCGGGATCGCCGTGCCAGTGAGCCCGCGTGGGTACCCGCTGCCGTCCATGCGTTCGTGGCCGGCCGCGGCGACCGCGCCGATCTCGCACAGCCGCGGCTGTCGGCACAGCACCCGTTCGGTGAGATACGGGACGGTGCGAACGCGCTCGCGTTCGGCAATGGTCAAGGGACCCGGCTTGTTCCAGATGCCCGTCGAGACACCGATGGCCCCGATCCGGTGTACCAACGCCGCGCGCTCGGCGAGAGCGACGTCGTCGGCACTGAGTCCGGCCGCTCTGGCCGCCGCCGCGGTGAGTTCGGCGACGCGGCGTGAATAGCCCAGGAACCAGGGCGATTTCAGGTCTGCGTAGTCGGCGAAAACCCGCAGCACCGCGGTCAATTCGGCGTCGGGGATGGTGCAATCGAGCGACGCGCAGCCCCCGATCACCGAGCCCCAGGCGTCGACGGTGTCGAGTCCCCCGAAAATCTCGTCGGACCGGGCACAGCACACGTCCACCAGCTCGGGGTCGAACTCGGTCCCCCGGCGGCTGCGCAGCATCGCCAGCGCGCCGTCGACGCCGCCGCTGCGGTGGTGCACCTCGGCGTCGTCGGCGATGTGCACGACGCGCATCACCGGCTGGATCTGCGTACCCCGGACCCGGCCCGGCACACCCTTGCCGTCCCAGCGCTCGAAGGCGTCGAGCAGTGCGGCGCGCACCTCGGGCGGCAGGTCCAAACGGTCCGCGATGTCGCTGGCCGTCTGACAGTGGCTGACAAACAGTTTCGGCATCTCGACGACGCCCTGGGCCAGGAAACGGCCGACCATGGTGATGCGCTGCAACGCCGGCTGCCCTTGCGCGAGGTGTCCGAGCAGAAAGCGCGCCATGCCGGGTCCGGCCTTGTCCACCCGGTAGCTGTCGGACCGCATCTGTAGGTCGTCACCGAACCAGTGCGCCAGCTCGTGCGAGTCGGCAACACATCCCATCCAGGCCAGTAGCGACACATAGAAGGCAGCGGCCTGAAGCTCGGGCGCCATGCCCGCGGCCGCGGCCAGGCGCGTCGCGATGACCGTCTGGCGCAACACATGCTCCTGCGGCTGTCCCAGACCGAGATCGGTGGCGAGCGAGAGCGAGGCGACGAGCTCCGCCAGGCGCACTTCGGGCGTCTGCGTAGCGGCCATCGGCTCAGCGTAGGCGTCGGGCGGCGTCAGGAGTCGGCGTATTGCGCCAGTTCCCTGGCGATGGTGGCCTTCCGGAGCAGAAACCTGCCCTCGTCCAACTTCTTTCGGCGTAACCAGCCGGTGACTTCGGCATTGCACTTGCTGGCGTTGCACGACCGGCACGCCGGCACCACGTTGTCGAGCGTGTACCGCCCGCCGCGGGAGATGGGCTGCACGCAGTCCTTCTGCAGGTCGGCGTCGTCCGCGCCGCAGTAGGCACAACCACCCCAAATCTCTTGCAGGACAGCCCACTGCTGTGTCGTCAGGTCGTGGTCGACCTTCGCCATCCGGCGTTTGCGACGTCTGGCGTAGACGGCGGCGCGGCTGCGAACTGGCACCGCATGAGCCTACGGCCGCGGACTGGCTCAGCCCTGCAGGCGGCCCGCAACCGATCGGCGGTGTCGGCTGGTTCAGCGGCCGGGTGGTGCCGGCACCGGGAAGGTCGGGATGGGCGGCAGCGGGCTGAACGTCGGCACCTGAATGTTGCCGGGTGACAACGGGCCCGGCCGATACTTGAAATCGATGCTCGCCGCCCGGTGGCCGCACCACAGCACGAGCCACACACAACCGGCGAGGAACAGCGCCGCCATGACATACCCCGGCCACCGCAGACCCCGGCCGGCCAGCGCCACGATGTACTCCATGCAGCGGACCCCGAACACGATCGGCAGCACCATCAGCGCGAACCACAGCGCGCCGGGCTGCGCTGCCAATGGGTAACACGCCCACCCGAGGCCGACCGGCAGCCCCAAGCCGAGCAGCCAGACCAACCAGTAGCCCGATTGCTCGGCCAGATGGTCGCCCAGGCTCACGTCGCGGTCGCTCCGAAGGCGCCCGATGGTCACCATGACGTGCGCGAGCCCGGCCAGCAGACACGCGACGATCAGTGCGTCGTACCCGAGGCGAACCCCGTCCGGGCTCCATCCGACGATGATCAGCACGGGTGCCAAGGTGGCGATCATCGCGGCGAATGCGGCCAATCCGATGCCGGCCAACGCAATCGGACTGTGCCGCAGACGCCGGGCCAGGTAGCCGCGCGGAAGCTGCTTGCGCACCCGGAAGAAGGTGCGAGTCCAGTGCACCAGCAGCGGCGCCATCAACACCGGCGCCAGATGACGCAACGCCGACGGCGGCACCCACGCGGAGAACAGGACGACCGCCAACGTATAGATCCACACGCCACTGGCAAGCCGCGCGATGGTGCCCCACACGGTCTGCGCGAGAGTGTGTCGCGCTGCGTCGTGGGTGGGTGCGTCGACCAGAACCGCGGACAGACCCGCCACGCGCTCACCGGCGAAAGTCCGAGCCGCGGCGGCCTCGGTTTGCAGATCGGCATTGGCTGGATCGAGGTCCAATCCGGTGGCGATGAATTGCGCAGCACGGTCGTCACCGCACCGGCGGGCCACGCGTGCCGCGGCCAAGAACAGCTCAGCGTCATGGGATTCGAGTTCCAACGCTCGATCCAGGGCCGCCAGCGCGGCACGCCGATCCGGCACCTGCGCCAGGCAGGTCGCCAGGAGCATGTGCGCGTCGGCGTCATGGGGATGCGCGCCTGCAGCCCGGCGGGCATACCGGACCGCGTCCGCGGTGCGGCTCACCGAGAGGCTGACGCGCGCCAGGACCTGCAACGCCGACAGCGACGTGTCGTGTTGCGCTGTCGCCGCCTCTGCCGCGGCGCGGGCACGGTCCAGATCTCCGACGTTGTAGGCCGCGACGGCGAATGCCGCGAGCAGCTGTCCGTCGTGTGGGTGCTCGGCAAGGGCGGACGACAACAGGTCCGCGGCGGCTTGCCACTGGCCGACGTCGCCGAGCAGTTGGGCCCGCAGCACCACCGCCTCGACGTCCACCGGCGCCTACCCCAGCTGCGACCGCAGTTGCGCCGCCCGATCCCGAACGATGGTGAGCTGCTCGGCGACCCGGGCCGGCGCGGTGCCACCGCGGGCATCACGGGAGTCGACCGAACCGGCGATGGTAAGGACGTCCCGTACCTCGGCGGTGAGCCCCGGATGGATGCCCGCGAGCTCGTCGGCCGCGAGTTCTTCCAGTCCGACTCCCCTGGCCTCGGCGGCCTTGACCGCCGCGCCTGCCGCCTCGTGCGCGATGCGGAACGGAATGCCTTGGCGCACCATCCATTCGGCGATGTCGGTGGCCAGCGTGTAACCGAGCGGCGCCAGCGCCGCCATCCGGTCGGTGTCGAACGTCAGGGTGCCGACCAGGCCGGCCATCGCGGGCAGCAGCAGCTCGAGCTGCGCGACGGAGTCGAAGACCGGCTCCTTGTCCTCCTGCAGATCCCGGTTGTAGGCCAGCGGCTGTGCCTTGAGCGTCGCCAGCAGACCGGCCAGGTTGCCGATGAGGCGGCCGGACTTGCCACGCGCCAGTTCGGCGATGTCGGGATTCTTCTTCTGCGGCATGATCGAGCTGCCGGTCGACCAGGAGTCGTGCAGCTTGACGTAGCCGAATTCCGTTGTGCTCCAGAGGATGATGTCCTCGGACAGCCGAGACAGATCCACGGCGATCATCGCAAAGACGAAAGCCGCCTCGGCGGCGAAGTCACGCGACGACGTGGCGTCGATCGAATTGTCCGCGGCCGCATGGAATCCCAGATCCGCGGCGATGGCGTCAGGGTTCAGGCCGAGCGAGCTACCGGCGAGCGCACCGGATCCGTAGGGCGACACCGCGGCCCGCTTGTCCAGATCCAGCAGCCGGTCGGCGTCGCGCAGCAGTGGGTGCGCGTGCGCGAGCAGGTGGTGGGCCAACAGCACGGGCTGCGCCGACTGCAGGTGCGTCTTGCCGGGCATGATCGCCGTCGGGTGCGCCTCGGCCTGGCCGGCCAGCGCGGCCGCCACGTCGAGCACGCCGTTGCCGACGGTCTTGATGGCGTCGCGCAGCCACATGCGGAACAGCGTGGCCACCTGGTCGTTGCGGGACCGGCCGGCGCGCAACCGGCCACCGAGGTCGTCACCGACGCGGTCGATCAGACCGCGCTCCAGCGCGCCGTGCACGTCCTCGTCCGTCGGCAGTGGCCCGAAGGAGCCGTCGGCGACGTCGTTCCCCAGGCTGTCCAGCCCGGCCAGCAGTCCGTCGCGCTGCTCGTCGGTGAGCAACCCGGCGTTGTGCAGCACGCGGGCGTGCGCCTTGGACGCGGTGACGTCATAGGGCGCCAGCGCCCAGTCGAAGTGCGTCGACTTGCTCAGGGCGGCAAGCGCGTCGGACGGTCCGGAGGCGAACCGGCCACCCCACAGCGAACCTTCGTTGGTCGTGCTGCCCGACATTTACAGACCCAGGTCGCGCTTGGCGGAGATCTTGGAGCTCAGGCCGTGCAGCTGGACGAAGCCCTTGGCCGCGCTCTGGTCGAAGCTGTCGCCCTCGTCGTAGGTGGCGAGGTTGAAGTCGTAGAGCGACTCACCCGAGCGACGGCCGTTGACCGAGATGTGGCCACCGTGCAGGACGAGGCGGATGTCGCCGGAGACGTGCTGCTGGGTGTGCTCGACGAACGCCTCCAGCGAGGCCTTCAGCGGGCTGTACCAGAGGCCGTCGTACGTCAGCTCGCCCCACTTGCGGTCCACGCCGCGCTTGTAGCGGCCGAGCTCGCGCTCCAGGCAGACGTGCTCGAGCTCGGTGTGCGCGGTGATCAGCACCATGGCGCCCGGGGCCTCGTAGATCTCGCGGGACTTGATGCCGACCAGACGGTCCTCGACGACGTCCAGGCGGCCGACGCCCTGCGCACCGGCGCGGGAGTTGAGCTCCTGGATGATCTGCAGCACGCTCAGGGGGCGGCCGTCGATGGCGACGGGGCGGCCCTTGTCGAAGCTGACGATCAGCTCGTCAGGGGTGTTGAAGTGGACCGTCGGGTCCTCGGTGTAGTCGTAGACGTCCTTGGTCGGCGCGTTCCACAGGTCCTCGAGGAAGCCGGTCTCGACGGCGCGGCCCCACACGTTCTGGTCGATCGAGAACGGCGACTTCTTGGTGACGTTGATCGGGATGTCGTTCTCCTGCGCGAAGGCGATGGCCTTCTCGCGGGTCCAGGCGTAGTCGCGGACCGGGGCGATGACCTCCAGCTCGGGGGCCAGGGTGTTGAAGCCGACCTCGAAGCGGACCTGGTCATTGCCCTTGCCGGTGCAGCCGTGCGCGACGACGGTGCCGCCATGGCTGCGGGCCGCCTCGACCAGGTGCTTGACGATCAGCGGGCGCGAGATCGCCGACACCAGCGGGTACCGGTCCATGTACAGCGCGTTGGCCTTGATGGTGGGCAGGCAGTACTCGTCGGCGAACTCGTCGCGCGCATCGACAACCACGGCCTCGACAGCGCCGCAATCGATGGCACGCTGACGCACCACCTCCATGTCCTCGCCGCCCTGGCCCAGGTCGATGGCCACGGCGACGACCTCTTTGCCGGTCTCCTTGCCGATCCAGCTGATCGCGACCGAAGTGTCCAGACCGCCGGAATACGCCAGGATGACGCGCTCGGACATGTGTCAATCTCCTTGTTCTAGTACTGCTACAGGTTCTCGAAGGTGGCGGCGAGCTCGGCGCCGCTCATCGGTTCGCGGGCGACAACCAAAAGGGTGTCATCACCGGCGATCGTGCCCACAACATAAGGCAGAGCCGCCCGATCTATTGCACTGGCCAGGTACTGCGCCGCCCCAGGTGGCGTACGTAACACCGCCAGGTTGGCGCTGGCGTCGGTGGACACCAGCAGCTCGCCGAGCAGTCGGGACAGCCGCTCGGTGCCGCCCGAGACGCCTTTGACGGGGCTGCCGTCCTCGGGGACGACGTAGACGCCGGTGCCGCCGTCGGCGCCGCGCAGCTTGACCGCACCGAGTTCCTCCAGGTCCCGCGACAGCGTGGCCTGGGTGACGTCGATGCCCTCCGCGGCGAGCAGGGCCGCGAGTTCGGTCTGGCTGCGCACCGGGTTCGCCGACAGCAGCGCCACGATGCGCGACTGTCGTCCGGCCCGGGTCGGTGCGGTCATCGTGCGTTGTGCTCCAACAGCCAGACCAGCATGGCCTTCTGCGCGTGCAGACGGTTCTCGGCCTCGTCGAACACCGCGCTCTGCGGGCCGTCGATCACCTCGTCGGTGATCTCGTCCCCGCGGTGCGCCGGCAGGCAGTGCAGCACCACGGCGTCATCGTTGGCGCGGCCCAGCAGCGCGGTGTTGACCTGGAACGGGCGGAACGGCCGCACGCGGTCCAGGCCGTCGTTCTCCTGGCCCATCGAGGTCCAGGTGTCGGTGACGAGGACGTCGGCGCCGTCGGCGGCGGCCTGCGGGTCGGTGGTGACGGTGACGGTCGCGCCCGTCTCCGCCGCGCGCTTCTTGGCGGCCTCGACGAACTGCGGGTCGGGCTCGAAGCCCTTCGGCGCGGCGATGGTCACGTTGAGGCCGGCCGTGACGCCGCCGACCATCAGCGAGTGCGCCATGTTGTTGGCGCCGTCGCCGAGGTAGCTCATGTTGAGCCCGGCCAGCTTGCCCTTGCGCTCGGCGATGGTCTGCAGATCGGCCAGCACCTGGCAGGGGTGGAACTCGTCGGACAGGGCGTTGACGATCGGTACGGTCGCGCCCGACGCCATGGCCGTCAAGCGCTCCTGCGCGAACGTGCGCCAGACGATGCCGTCGACGTAGCGCGACAGCACGGCGCCGGTGTCCTCGAGGGTCTCCTCGCGGCCCAGCTGCGTGCTGCGACCGTCGACGACGACGGCGTGCCCGCCGAGCTGGGCGATGCCCATCTCGAACGAGAAGCGGGTGCGGGTGGAGTTCTTCTCGAAGATGACGGCGATGCCTCGCGGGCCCTCGAGCGGACGACGGCTGAACGGCGCCTTCTTGAGTTCGGCGGCCAGCGCGAGGACCTCGGCCTGCTCTTCAGGCGTCAGGTCGTCGTCACGGAGAAAATGGCGGATCACTGGGACTCCCCTGCTGCGGTGTCGAGAACGGTGGGTAGGGCGGTCAGGAACGCGTCGATCTGCGCGTCGGTGATGACCAGCGGCGGCGCCAGCCGCACGACGTCGGCAGCCGCGGCGTTGACGAGGAAACCCGCGTCGCGCGCGGCGTTCTCGACAGCCTTGGCCTGCGGCGCGGTCAGGACGACGCCGAGCAATAGCCCGCGGCCACGCACGTGGTCGACCAGCGGGTGGTTCAGCTCCTCGATACCGTGTGCCAGCGTCTTGCCGGCGGCGTCGGCGCGGTGCACGAGGTCGTCATCGGCGAGGGTCTTGACGACCGCCAGGCCCGCAGCCGTGCACACCGGGTTACCACCGAAGGTGCTGCCGTGCATGCCCGGCTGCAGCAGTTCGGCCGCATCGCCGATGGCGATGCAGGCGCCGACGGGCAGACCGCCGCCGAGGCCCTTGGCCAGCGTGATGACGTCGGGCGTGATGCCGTCGTGCTGGTGCGCGTAGAACGCGCCCGTGCGGCCGATTCCCGTCTGCACCTCGTCGAGCACCAGCAGCGCACCATGTTTCGCGGTGAGCTCTCGTGCCTTGACCAGGTAGCCGGCCGGCGGGGTGACGACGCCGCCCTCGCCCATGATCGGTTCGAGGAACACCGCCGCGGTCTCGTCGGTCACGGCCGCTTCGAGCGCCTCGACGTCGCCGTACGGCACGTGGGTGACGTCACCGGGCAGCGGCAGGAACGGCTCCTGCTTACCGGGCTGGCCGGTCAGGGCCAGCGAGCCCATGGTGCGGCCGTGGAACGCCCCTTGGGCCGCAACGATTTTGGTGCGGCCGGTGAGCCGGCTGATCTTGAACGCGGCTTCGTTGGCTTCGGCGCCGGAGTTGCAGAAGAAGACTCGCGCCGGCGCGTCGAGCTGGGCCACCAAGGCTTCGGCCAGCGCGATACCCGGTTCGGTGGCGTACAGATTCGAGGTGTGGCCCAGCGTGTTCAGCTGCGTGGTGACGGCCTCGATCACCGCCGGATGACGATGTCCCAGCACGTTCACCGCGATGCCGGCCAGGAAGTCGACGTAGCTCTTGCCGTCCGCGTCGGTGACCACGGCGCCGTCGCCGCTGACCAGCGCGACGGGCGGCGTGCCGTAGTTGTTGGTCATCACCGCTTGCCAACGGGCTTGCATTGCTTCGGTTCCCTTCATGCGGGTGACACGACCTTGGTTCCGGTGCCCTCGTCGGTGAACAGCTCGACGAGGACACAGTGTTCGACCCGGCCGTCGATGACGTGCGCGCTCGGGACACCGTTCTCCACGGCCCGCAGGCATGCCTCGATCTTGGGCACCATGCCGGATTCGAGCTTCGGCAAGAGTTGTGCCAGTGCGGCGGTGTCGATTTCGGTGACCAGCGAGGTGCGGTCCGGCCAGTCGGTGTACAGGCCTTCGACGTCGGTGAGCATCAGCAGCTTCTCGGCGCCGAGCGCTTCGGCGACTGCGGCCGCGGCGGTGTCGGCGTTGATGTTGTGCACCACGCCGTCGGCGTCGGGAGCGATGGTGGACACCACCGGAATCCGGCCCGCGTCGATGAGATCCAGGATGGCCTCGGCGTTGACGTGTTCGACGTCGCCGACCAGACCGATGTCGGTGGGCACGCCGTCGACCGTCACGCTGCGCCGCACCGCGGTGAACAGCTGTGCGTCCTCACCGGTGATGCCGACCGCGTACGGGCCGTGGGCGTTGATCAGCCCGACGAGCTCGCGGCCGACCTGCCCGAACAGCACCATCCGGGCGACGTCGAGGACCTCGGGCGTGGTGACGCGGAAGCCGCCCTTGAAATCACCTTCGATACCAAGGCGTTTCAGCATCGCGCTGATCTGCGGACCACCGCCGTGCACGACCACCGGCTGGATGCCGCAGTTGCGCAGGAACGCCATGTCGGCGGCGAAGGCCGCCTTGAGGGTGTCGTCGGTCATGGCGTTGCCGCCGTACTTAACCACGACGATCTTGCCGTGCAGCTGCTTGAGCCACGGCAGCGCCTCGGCAAGCACCGCCGCCTTCACCGCGGTCGAGAGCCCGGCCGTGCTCATGAGCTGTACGCCGAGTTCTCTTCGACGTAGGCGTGCGAGAGGTCGGTGGTCCGGATGGTGGCCTCGTGCTCGCCGATCTGCAGGTCGACGACGACCTCGATGTCGGCGCCCGAGAGGTCGACGTCCCGGGCTCCCGGCGCGCCGGCACCGTCGATGCACACCGCGGAACCGTTGAACGACACGCTGATCCGGTCCGCCACGAGTTCGATGGGCGCGATGCCGATGGCGGCCAGGACCCGGCCCCAGTTGGGATCGGACCCGAACAGCGCGGTCTTCACGAGGCTGTCGCGCGCCAGCGCTCGGGCACCCACGAGGGCGTCGTCCTCACTGGCCGCGCCCTTGACGGTGATCGCGATGCGCTTGGTGACGCCTTCGGCGTCGGCCTGCAGCTGCGCGCACAGGTCGTCACAGACGGCGAGGACCGCCTCGTCCAATTCGCTTTGGCTGGGCCGGATTTCGCTGGCGCCGGACGACAGCAGCAGCACCGTGTCGTTGGTGGAGCAGCTGCCGTCGATGTCGAGCCGGTCGAAGGTTCTGCCGGCCGCGTTCTTGAGGGCGAGGTTCAGCGCTTCAGCGTCGGCGACGGCGTCGGTGGTGATGACCACCAGCATGGTCGCCAGCGACGGCGCCATCATCCCGGCACCCTTGGCCATGGCACCGATGGTCCACTTGCCCGGGTGGTGCAGCGCAACCTGTTTCGGCACGGTGTCGGTGGTCATGATGGCCCGCGCGGCCTCGTCACCGCCCGACAGCCCACCGGCCATCTCATGCACGATCTCGGTGACACCGGCCAGCACCTTGTCCATCGGGAGCCGATCCCCGATCAGGCCCGTCGAACACACCGCGACCTCGATGGCCCCGGTCTCGGTGCCCCAGTCACTCAGCGCGGCGGCGACGGCCTCGGCGGTCTGGTGGGTGTCCTGAAAACCGCCCGGGCCGGTACAGGCGTTGGCGCCACCGGAGTTCAGGATGACCGTCCGCAACCGGCCGCTCTTGAGGACCTGTTCGCTCCACTGCACGGGAGCGGCCCGCACCTTGTTGCGGGTGAAGACCCCGGCGGCCGACAGGTCGGGTCCCTCGTTGAACACCAGCGCCAGGTCCGGTTTCCCGGAAGCCTTGATGCCGGCTGCGATTCCGGCTGCCCGGAAGCCTTCCGGCGCGGTGACGCCCTGGTTGCGATGCAGGGACGGGGTGTCGGTCACGGTGCTACTCCCACGGTGGATAGTCCTTCGGTTTCCGGCCAGCCGAGCGCGATGTTCATGGACTGTACTGCCGCGCCGCCGGTGCCCTTGGTCAGGTTGTCGATGGCGCACAGAGCGACAAGGGTCTTCGCGTCCTCGTCGACCGCGACGGCGATCTGCGCGGCGTTGCTGCCCACGACCGAACCGGTCTTGGGCAGCTGTCCTTCCGGCAGCAGGTGGATGAACGGCTCACTGGCATAAGCCTTTTCGTACGCCGCCCGGATCTCCTCGACGGACGCCGTGGTGCGCGCGGTGCACGTCGCGAGGATGCCGCGCGATGTCGGGATCAGCACCGGGGTGAACGAGACCGTCACGTCCTTGTCGGTGACGGCCCGCAGGCCCTGGGCGATCTCCGGCGTGTGCCGGTGCGCGCCGCCGACGTTGTAGGCCCGGGCCGAGCCGATGACCTCGGCGGCCGACAGGTCGACCTTGCCGGACTTGCCGGCGCCCGAGGTGCCGCTGACCGCCACCACGGTGACGTTGGGCTCGACGAGCCCGGCCGCGACGGCCGGCACGAGAGCCAGCAGCGCCGAGGTCGGGTAACAGCCCGGAACCGCAATGCGTTTCGTACCGACGAGCTTGTCCCGGCCGCCGGGCAGCTCCGGCAGCCCGTAGGGCCAGCTGCCGGCGTACTCGGAGCCGTAGAACTTCTCCCAGGCCGCGGCGTCGGTGAGCCGGAAGTCGGCGCCGCAGTCGACGATCAGGGTGTCCGGGCCGAGTTGCTGCGCGAGCGCGGCCGAATGTCCGTGCGGCAGACCCAGGAAGACGACGTCGTGCCCGGCGAGAACGTCGACCTCGGTGGGCTGGAGCACCTGGTTTGCGATCGGAAGGAGGTGCGGGTGGTGGTCACCGACCGTGGTGCCGGCATTGCCCGCGGCGGTCAGCGCACCGATGGTGAGGCGACCGTCGGCGTAGGCCGGATGGCCCAGCAGGAGCCGCAGAATCTCGCCGCCGGCATACCCACTGGCGCCAGCCACCGCCACAGAAGTCATACGAGCGATTCTGCATGTTTATGCATCAACTTGCAAACCAATTACTGCGCCTTCTGGAGTCACGCAACGTGTTGTCGCGGATGACGCCCGGTGAAAGCGACCAAGCGATCAAGAGCCTCGGCATCGGTGGTTACCGGTACCTGAGGGTCGAACCCCGCAGTACGCCGACTGTCCGGGGTGATGATGCGCTGTGCAAGCGAGAGCACGAAGTCGGCGTGTGCGGCGGCGACAGCCAGCGGGCGTGCCAGTGCCTGCGCGAAGTCCCAACCGTGCACCACCAACTCGACCGACAGCACTCCCAACGCCAGGTGCGCAGGCATGACCCTGCCGGCGAACATCGCGTCGCCTTCCGTGCCCCGAGCGCGCCAGGCGTCGATCACCGAATTCGTGGTCTGCGAGATGCGTGTCCCGATGCCCGCGTTCTGCGTGACGAAAACCTGCGCCCCAGCCGCCTCGCCCACCATTGTCACAGTTCCCGCCAGATGATCCGCCAGCGCGGCCACATCGAATCCCGGGCAGGGCGTCGGCAATCGCACACTCTCGCCGACGGCGGCGGCCAGCACCGGGAGAATCGCAGCCAATGCCATTTCAGCGCTCGACAATTCGTTCATGCCGGTGATTCTCGCCGTGCATCGCGAAGCGCGGCATAAGTAATCTGACTGCCGGCCGCGGCGGACAACGCTTGCCAACCTGGCCAGATCACTTGGAAGACCGTCACGCCCGCCGCACGCCAAACGACGGTCACCGTGCGGATACCGCGATTCGGTCCGGGTTGATGTCCTGACGTGGTGACGGCATATCGGGCGTATCAGGTGACCGGACAGCGGCAATTCACCCTCGTGGAACGGGAACTTCGGGAGCCGGACCATGGGCAGGTCCGCATCCGCGTGTTGGCCTGCGGGGTGTGCCACAGCGACGTGCTCGCCGTGGAGGGGCAGCGAACCGACCCGCAGGAACCGGTGGTGCCGGGACATGAGGTGATCGGCATCATCGACGCTGTCGGCACCGGCGTCGATCCACGCTGGCAGGCCGGTGACCGCGTCGGAGTGGGGTTTCTCGGCGGGCAGTGCGGGCAGTGCGACTTCTGCCGCCGCGGAGACTTCGTCAACTGCAGTGATCAACCACAGCCGGGTACCACCACAGACGGCGGCTATGCCGAGATCATGTACGCCCGGTCCACCGGATTGGTCCGTGTCCCAGACGGTTTCGACGCGCTCACCGCAGCCCCGCTGCTCTGCGCGGGTGTCACAGTGTTCAACGCGATACGCGCCGCTGGGCCACCGCTGAACAGCTTGGTGGCGATCCAAGGCATCGGCGGGCTCGGCCATCTCGGCATCCAGTACGCAAAGAAGATGGGATTCCAGGTCGCCGCCGTCGCGCGCGGCACCGGGAAGGAGGAGCTGGCAAAGACATTGGGCGCCGACCATTTCATCGACAGCTCGACCGAACATGTCGCATCGACGCTCAACGCACTCGGCGGTGCCGCCGCCGTCATCGCGACGGCGTCGAGCGGACCGTCGATGGCAGGGTTGGTCGCCGGACTGCGGCCCCGCGGACGTTTGGTCGTTGTCGGGGCATCCCCCGAGCCGCTGCCTGTTCACACATCCGACCTGATCTTCGGGGGCCGCAGCATCCTCGGCAGTCTGACCGGTTCTGCGATCGACAACGAAGACAACCTGGCGTTCAGCCTCACGCACCAGATCGCGCCGCTCGTAGAGCCCATGCCTTTCACCGAAGCACCCCGTGCGTATGACCGGATGATGTCCGGCCGCGCCCGGTTCCGCGTGGTGCTCGACGTCGCCACCCCCGCCTGATCCGTTTCTGTCGCAAAGGAGTCACATTCATGGTCGCCACATACCGGAGCGTCGAGGTCACCGAACCCGGCGGTGCAATCACACTCACGGACCGGCTGGTGCACGAACCCGGCGACGGCGAGGTGTTGGTCCGCGTCGAAGCCTGCGGCGTGTGCCATTCGGACTCTCAGATCGCCGCGGGCCACCTGCCCGACACGGTCTTTCCGGTGACGCCCGGTCATGAGGTCGCCGGTCACATCGTGGCGGTCGGGCCCGGAGTGCTCGACTGGCAGATCGGCGACCGCGTCGCAGTCGGCTGGTTCGGGTATTACTGCGGGAGCTGTTCCCGCTGTCGCCGCGGTGATTTCGTGCACTGCACGCGCTCGAAGGTGACCGGGGCCGGGTTTCCGGGCGGCTATGCCGAGATGCTGCTCGTGCACCAGTCCGGACTGGCACGGATCCCCGACGCCCTCACCGCCGTCGAAGCCGCACCACTCGCGTGCGCCGGAGTGACGATGTTCAATTCGCTGCGCCACAGTGGTGCACGCCCAGGCGACGTGGTCGCCGTCTTGGGCATCGGCGGACTGGGTCACCTGGGCGTGCAGTTCGCCGCACGCATGGGATTCCGGACCGTGGCCATCGCACGCGGCGCCGAAAAGGCCGATATGGCTTATCAATTGGGCGCTCACCATTACATCGATTCGACCGCCGCCGACGTGGCCGCCGAACTGCGCAAGCTCGGTGGCGCGCGGGTGGTGGCGGCGACGGCCACCAATCGGACCGCGATCAGCGTTGCGGGCGACGGCCTCGCGCCACACGGTGAGGTACTCACGCTTGCCGTGCTCGCCGAACCACTCGACATAACTCCGCTACAACTGATCAACGCCTCAGGCACCATTCATGGACATCCTGCCGGTACCGCAGCGGATACCGAAGACACCCTGGAATTCGCTGCCCTGCATGGCATTCGGCCGTGGGTTGAACCGATGCCGCTGCGGGATGCGGCCGCCGGTTACGACCGGATGATGCGCAATGAAGCGCGCTTTCGGGTGGTCCTGACGATGACCGACGCCGGGTAGTCGGTAGCGGCGGTGCCTCGCGTGGTTGCGCGGGCACCGCCCGCACCGGGCAATGCGCTCAGGCCAATAGTCCCAGTAGCTGGTTGAAGCACTCCGACATCGAAGGGTGCGTGTAGATCTCGTCGCGCAGTGCACGCGCGGTGATACCGTGCCGCATCGCCAGTGCGACGATGTTGATCACTTCCTGGGCGTCATGACACCACAGTGTGGCGCCGAGAATCTTGCCGGTGGTGGCATCGACGACGACCTTCATCATTCCTTCGGTCTGTTCGACGATACGTGCACGGGCCACGGTTGCGAGATTTGCGACCGGACTTGCGGCGACGAGGACGTCGTGACCCGCAATGCGCGCCTGCGACTCGGTCAATCCCACCCGGGCCAGCGGCGGGGTGAGGAAGAGACACGTAGGCACTGCCGTTCGCTGCGACGCCCGCCGCGGTTCATCGACCCCGGATAGCTGGTCGGCGACGATGCGGTAGTCATCGAGTGAGATATAGGTGAATTGGGGTCCCCCAGTGACATCACCGACGGCGAAGATGTGCGGCACGGTGGTTCGACGGTAGTCATCGACGACCACTGCACCCCTGTCGGTCGTCTCGACTCCCGCCCGGTCGAGGCGCAATGCAGCCGTGTTCGGGGTGCGCCCGAGCGCGACGAGAACAGTGTCGGCGTCGACACTCACCGGTCGTCCATCGCTCAGGTACCGAACACGAGCCATCGGCGCGGCTCCGGGACGGAGGATCGTCTGCACGTCGACGACATCGGCGCCGGTTTGGATATCTACGCCGCGCGCGAACAGCAGTGAACGCGCCATGTCCGCGATCTCAGGCTCCTCGCTTGCGAGCACTGCCGGATTCCTCTCGAGGACCGTGACCGAGCAGCCGAACGCGGCATACATCGACGCGAATTCGAGGCCGATGAATCCACCACCGAGAACGACGAGGCGTTCCGGGCGAGCTGCCTGATGCAACAGCTCGACGTTGGTGACGGCCACCGGACAAGCAGCCAGGCCGGGTATCTCCGCGGTGCCGGCTCGCGCCCCGGTTCCGATGACGATCTGACGAGCGCTCACCGTCACGGCACCTGCATCACAACTGACCTGCACCGTGTTGGCATCTACGAACATGGCGGTGCCGATCAGCACCGTGACCGACGGAATGCTTTCCAGTGCAGCGAGGTTGGCCGCACGAAGCCCCGCGGTCAACCGCTCTGTTGCGGCAACCGCTGCGGCATAAGCCAGTTCACCCGGGAGGTTTGTCGCGGCGTTCTTCTCGCCCTGATGGACCATCGACTTCGTCGGCACGCAACCGGTGTTGATGCAGGTGCCGCCGAACATCTGCGCCGCCTGCTCGACCAGGACCACCCGTTGGCCTGTCCGGCCGACGTCACCGGCCAGCGTCTTGCCACCCTTACCGAAACCGATGACGAGCAGATCGGCTTCGATCGCCGTGCTCTCCACGACGTCGGTTCCAGCTTCGTTCGCCATCACAGGGTCAACACCACCTTGCCGGTCCTGACACGGTAGGACTGCGCCTGCCCGGCCTGTTCCAGCGGGAAGGTGGCCGCGATCGTCGGGACCAGCGCCCCGCGGCCGGCAAGCTCTGCCAGCGCAGTCATGCCCAGCCGGTCGGCCTCGACGAACAGTCCGGCCGGCCGGATACCTCGCGCGACAGCGTCGGCGACGACCTCCGGCAGAGACTGCGGCAGCGACGAGACCAGCGTGCCGCCGGGTTTGAGCACCTGCAGCGCCTTGCGCTGATAGTCGTTACCAATGAGGTCGAACACCACATCCACATCGCTGAGCACCGTCGCGAAATCGGTTGTGGTGTAGTCGATCACCTCATCGGCGCCGAGGCCGGTCACTATCTCGACGTTATCGGGTGACGCCAGTCCGATGACATACGCGCCGAATGCCTTGGCGATCTGCACCGCCAGATGTCCCACCCCGCCGGCCGGGGCGGTGATCAGCACCCGGGTGCCCTCTCCGATGCCGGCGGTGTCCACCAGTGCCTGGTAGGCCGTCAACCCGGCCAGCGGCAACGCGGCGGCCTGAACATGGTCGAGGTTCGCCGGTTTCGGCACGAACACCCGAGTCGGAGCGACGACATAGTCGGCATAGGCGCCGTGCCCCAGAGGGAATGGCAACAGGCCGAACACCTCGTCACCGGGCCGGTAGAGGGTGACGCCGAAACCCACGGCTTCGACAGTGCCGGACACATCCCAGCCCAGGACGAACGGTGTCGCCCCGACGAGTACCCCGCTCTGACGGTTCACCCCGTCAACCGGGTTCACACCGGCGGCGTGCACCCGGACCAGAATCTGCCCAATTCCTGGTGTAGGACGGTCGATCTCGACCACGTGTAGCACCTCGGGCCCGCCGAGTTCGTCCTGGCTGACAGCTCTCATGGCGCTCATCCCAGGAACCGGTTGACGTCGTGCGCGAAATCCGCGATGTGCTGGAACAGGAATCCGTGGCCGGCGTCGCTGTAGAGCACCACCTTGGCATCCGGCAGTTGCTGCGACATCGCGTAGGTCGCATAGGAATTGATCATCACGTCATGGGCACCGTTGACGACCAGCACCGGCAGCTTCAGTTCGGCCAGCCGCAGGTAGTAACCACCGAACGCGGCGATGGCACTCAACTGGGCCCGATAGGTGTCCCCTTGCACCGCGGCCTGGGACTGCAGCAACCGAGTGTCCAAGCGCCGCAATGAAGCCAGTCCGGCGGCACGACCCTGATCGGTTTCGGGGAAGAACAGGTACAGGTAGTCCTCATCGTCGTTGACGGGGTGGCCGAGAATCTCCCCCACCCGGGGCCCGGGGGCCGGCTGGTCCGGCACTCCTGCCGGCGTGCTGCCCGCGACCACCAGCCGACGCACCAATTCCGGTGCACGCAACGCAATGCCCTGGGCGACAATGCCACCCAACGACCATCCCAGCACGTCGACCTCGGTCAGCCCGAGCGCCCGGATGAACGCGATACCGCCGTCTGCAAGCCCGTCGATGGTGGTCGGCGCGGCACCGCTGGAGAGGCTGGTCCCCCGATTGTCGAAGACGATGACCTCACGTTCGGCGGCCAGCGCATCGAGCAGTTGTGGATCCCAATGGTCGACAGTTCCGCGCAGGCGCATGCACAGCACCAGCGGGACTCCGCCGGTCCTCCCGAATCGGCGGTAGTGGAAACGTTCGCCGTCAGGGCCCCCGACGAAGCGATCCTCTGCTTGATCGGACAAATATGTCATGGGCATTCCCTTCAGTTGACGGTGATATCGGTCAGTTCGATGGACACCACGAGTTGCTCCGGTAGCGGGTGGTTGTCGGCGTCGCGGACGTAGATCATCCGGGTGCGTGGGATGACCAGACCGCCGATCTCATCGAAATCCGAAACGTAGTGAGCGCCCGGGGATCCCCCGGCAATGTCGACCTGGTAGTCGCGACGTCGAATCAGTCCGTCGGAATCGATGTACAGGATCTGGTGGGGACTGTGGGTGGCGATCGCGTCGGGGTAGTCGACGTGCAGGGTGCGCCATTGCTGGCCGTCCTCGGTCCAGGATTCGCCCTCTGCGGTACGCACACCGGGAAAGGTGAGATTGAACGGCTCGGCCGTGTAGGTCCACATGGCGTACCCGGTGAAGTACGCCAATTGCAATGTGCTCCAAGGTGTTTCGAGAGTATGCCCGGCGAACGATGCTCTGGGATCGTCGAGCATCTCGACGATGTCCCCGGCTGTTGTCTCGATACCGACCCGTTGCGGCGTGTAGGCGGTCTTCAAATCGGGCGCAGTGAAAGGCGACAGCGAGGTGCGTTGGTCTTTGATCCAGACCGTGATCTCACCGTCGTCGACGATGCCGGGTACGGCCTTGATGTCCCAGATGGCGCCCCCGAACCGTTTGCGCGCGGTGACCGAGGTCAACTCCCGCCAACGGTCGACGCCGCCGTAGGCATTCAGCACAGAGGTGAGCAGGTCGGTCATGAATTCTCCTTAGCGGCCGAGGAATTGGCGGACGTGCTGGCCGAACTCGACCGGATACTGGTCGAGGAATCCGTGGTCTGCATCGGGATAGATGCGCAGTTGGGCGCCGCGGATCCTCTCGGCCAACAAGTAACTGTTCTTGGTCGACATCATGGTGTCGTTGTCGCCGTTGGCGACAAGCGTCGGTTGGGTGATGGCCGAAAGCCGTTCCAGCTTCGACGATTCCGGTATGCCCCAAGTCATCAGCGCCTGGTACTGCGCGTCACGACAGGCCAGAGTGGTTTCGGCGTCACGGTCGGTGTCTCGAGCGTGGGTGCGCGCCAGGTACTCCCAACCGCGCTGGACGCTCTTCTCGGAGCCGGAAAAGAAGAGCGCGATGAATCCTTCGGCGGTGATCTCGTCGGCACAGGCGTAGGCGTAGACGTCCTCGGACCACCTGTGCAGATCGGGAGCACCCTGCGGCGCCGTGCCGGCGAGCACCAGCCGGCGCGGCAATCGCGGACGCACCAGCGCGATCTCCTGGGCGATGTGACCGCCGAGTGAAAAACCGAGCAGATCAACGGATTTCAGGCCGAGCGCGTCGATGAACCGGAGGGCGTCGCGCGCCATGTCCGCGATGTTGTCGGGTGTGGCGCCAGTGGAGCCTCCGACGCCGCGCAGGTCGACGGTGATCACCTCACGGTCGGCCGCGAGCACGTCCAGGAATGCTGGGTCCCAGTAATCGAGATTGCCGCGAAAATGCTGAAGCAGCACCAGTGGCGGCACCGTGGCCGAAGGACCACCGAAGCGCCGGTAGGCGAACCGTTCACCGTCGACCTCGATGTCCAGGTTGGCGGCGTGCGCAGCGCCCACCGCGGTGGAGGCTTCCGTCATGTGGTGTCTCCCTGCTGTCGTCGTTGTCACCAGCCTGCGTTCTCGGCCCGGCTCCCGGTATCCGTCAATTGACTACGGGGGTATGCGGACGAGGGCCCGCGTGTCGCGATGGTCGTTTGACTGATGGCCGCGTCTGACAGCTGAGGCCAGACTGGCACCCATGCCATTCATCGAGGGCTCCGACGGGGCGCAGCTGTACTACAAGGACTGGGGATCCGGGCCGGCGGTGGTCTTCAGTCATGGCTGGCCGCTCAGCGCCGACGCGTGGGATGTGGAACTGAAACTCCTCGCCGACAACGGTTTCCGTGCCATCGCCCACGACCGTCGGGGGCACGGCCGGTCCGAGCAGACGTGGTCTGGCAACGATATGGACACCTACGCCGCAGACCTGGCGGCGCTGATCAACGGACTCCGATTGTCCGACGTCGTCGTTGTGGGGCATTCCACCGGAGGTGGCGAGGTGGTGCGGTACGCGGCACGCCACGGCGCCGGTCGGGTGCGCAAGGTGATCACGGTCGGCGCGGTGCCACCGGTGATGGTGGCATCAGCAGAAAACCCCGAGGGCACACCGCTGTCGGTGTTCGACGACATCCGGGCCCGCGTACTGGACAACCGATCCGGGTACTGGCGGGAACTCGCGGTGGCGTTCTACGGTTTCAACCGAGACGGTGCCACCGTCTCCCAGGGACTGATCGACCATTTCTGGCTCCAGGGCATGCAGGCGGGACTCGCATCGGCGTACGACTGCGTCAAGGCGTTCTCGGAAACCGACCTGACCGCGGATCTGCGGGCCCTCGAAGCGCCGATCCTGATCGCCCACGGCGACGACGATCAGATCGTCCCGATCCACGATGCGGCGTCGAAATCGATCGAGCTGGTGCGGTACGGCACCCTACGGGTGTATCCGGGCGCCTCCCACGGTATTCACGGCGACTACCAGCAGCAGTTGGATCGCGATCTGCTGGACTTCATTCGGAGTTGAGCGAGTCGATGAGTGCCACGTCACGGGTAGGTACAGCGATGCCGTCGTGCCGCCGGAAGACCACCAGTGCATGCTCGCCGGTGGATTTCTCGATGAACCGGTAGCCGCTGCGCTTGGTGGTGACCCGGTGTTTGCGACCCCACTGCCCCATCGCGGCGAGCACTGTCACCAGATCATGTCCGGCGTCGGTGAGCACGTAGCGACTGCGCGTGCGCTCGCCGGGCTCCCGGTAATCCTCGACCTCCAGGATGCCGGCGGCCACCAACTCGGCCAGCCGCGCGCTGAGTACATCGGAGGCCACCCCGAGCTGCTCGCGGAATTCGGAGAACCGGGACCGCCCCAGCAATGCCTCGCGGACGATCAGGATGGCCCACCGCTGCCCCAGCACCGCCATCGTGCGGGCTATCGGGCAGGCGTCGTCGGACCACGGGTCGGTGCGCATCCTCACACCATACCTGGGTTGGCAATGCCAATTCAGACTGCTAGCTTGGCAACGGTGATAATCGGTCGGTCAACCGAGTTGTCGAGCGTCACCGACACGCTCGCCGCGATCTCTACAAATGGCGCAGCGCTTGTCGTCGACGGTGAGGCCGGTATCGGCAAGTCCACGTTGCTATCGGCGATCGCCGACTGGGCGGTGGCCAACGGCTACAGCAGGCTGGGCTGTTCGGGCCTGCAGAGCCAGAGCGAAGTGGGTTTCGCCGGCATCCACGAACTCATCCACCCGGTGCTCGACCACACCCCGGCATTACCACCCCGCCAGCGCACGGCCCTGCTGACCGCTTTTGGCCTGGCCGAAGGCCCGACGCCAGATCGGCTGATGGTCAGCCTGGCGGTACTCGGACTCCTCGAAGAATCGGCGAACCGACGCCGAATCGTCCTGATCATCGATGACGTCCAGTGGCTGGACCAGTCTTCGCTGGAGGTTTTGGCGTTCGTGGCGCGCCGGCTCAGTAATGCACCGCTGATGATGTTGTGCGCCGAACGTACGGGGCTCGATGGCGCCACCGCATATCTGGACGGTCTGCCTCGATTGTCATTGGGTCCCTTGGCTCCCGAACATGCCCGTCAACTGTTGAGCACCACCGCCCAGCACGCAGACGCCCTGCTCCAGCAACGGGTACTCGAGCAGGCAGGCGGCAACCCGCTGGCCGTCATCGAACTGTCCGGCGCCCTGAGCGAGCGCGGCAGCAGCGCCACCTTCTCCGGTGAGCCGCTGCCCACGACCCGCCGGGTCGAACGAGCTTTCCTGTCCCAGCTCGACGACCTGACCGACAACGGCCGCCTGCTGCTGCTATTGATCTCGGCCAGTGATGGCCAGCTACGTGACATCGACGTCGCAGCTGATCTACTCGGCCTGGTACTCACCGATGAAATGGTGCCGCTGGAGCGGGCGGGCCTGATCAGGGCGGGCGGCGACCGGATCCACGTCCGCCATCCGTTGATCCGATCGACGGTCTATGGCGCAGCTCCGCTGTCCACGAGGACAGTCGTCCACCGGGCACTCGCCGACGCGACGGTGGACCTGGTCCGCGCGGCATGGCACCGCGCGGAAGCCACATTCGGCACCGATGAGCAAGTTGCCACAGCTTTGGAAGGCGCCGCGCGGCACGCCCATGCGCGCGGCGCAGGCGCCGAATCCGCCGCGGCCCTGCGCCGGGCGGCCGTGCTGTCCCCAGAACCGTCTTCTCGGGTGCGCCGGTTGACCGAAGCGGCCGAGATCGCCCGCAGCTCCGGACTGACCGCCGAGTCCATCAGCATCCTCGGCGAAGCCGAGAATCTCGGTGCCAAGCATTGCAGCACAGAGCAATTGGCCATCACCCGATTCGTCCTCAATGCGACCGCTGCGCTATCGGGCCAGTCGGCGACCGAACTCGTGGCGCTCGCCGGCAAGTTCACGGACGGCGACGCCGCACAGCGTCGGTTGCTGTGGGCTGCAGCCATCGAGTGCCGCATGCACGGCCTCGCCGAGGAGCCCCGTCGCGACATCGTCGCGGCCATCAGCCGCCTCGATCGCGGCGCGGACGATCCGGCGGTATGCATGGCAATGGCGTTGCTGGACGACACCGGCGCGGGTCAGGCCCTACGCACCCGTCTGCCCCGGTTCGTAAACGAGGTTGCCGACGACCCCTTGCTGTTGATGGCGCTCGGGTTCGCCGCCGAGGCGGTCGCCGACCGCACGCATGCCATGCAGTGCTGGAAGCTGGTCCAGAGCAGGTCCAGGACCTCAGGGTCAGCCGCCGACGAATGCGAGAGTCAGCGCGGCGCGTCGCACCTGCTGTTGCAAGAGGGCCGAATCCAGGCCGCGGCCATCGCGGCCGAGAATGCGCTGCGGCTGGCCCGGGACATCAAGCTACCGATGACCGCGGCCTCGGCGGCGGCCACCCTGGCCCGGGTGCAGGTATGGCAGGGCCGGTTCGACCAGGCCCACGAGACCATAGCCACCGCGCGTCGACTGCTGGCTCCCGATCCCGCGATCCTGTGGCATGACGACGCGCACTGGGCAGCGGGCCTGTTGTCACTGTTTACCGCCGATCCGGCCGAGGCATTGGGACACCTACTGAAAATGACCGGGCACAGGACATCCCAGCGGTGGGCCGTCGCCGATCTCGCCGAGGCCGCGGCCGGCAGCGACCGAGCCGAACTGGTGCGACCGCTGCTCGCGGAGATCGAGGATCAGGCGCGACAGCTGGGGACCGGCCTGGAGTTGATGCTCGCGCATCGCGCACACGCGCTGTTGGCCCAGACCGATGATGCGGCACAGGACCATTTTCTGGCAGCTCTGACCGCCGGAGATGACGCGGATGCCGAACTCGAAACGGCCCGAACGCATCTGGCATATGGGCAATGGCTGCGCAGACAGCGCCGGATCACCGAGGCGCGCACCCATCTGTCGTCGGCGCTGGCCGTGTTCGACGCCGCCGGCGCGGCACCGCTCGTCGATCGGGCCGCCGCCGAGCTGCGTGCGGCAGGCGTGGCCACCCCTGCCGGGACTCTTCGTCAGGGCCCGGCTTCCGACCTGACCTCCCAAGAACTTCAGATCGCTCAGTTGGCCGCCGCAGGGCTGACCAACAGGGAGATCGCCGACCGCATCTACGTTTCACACCGAACCGTTGCGGCCCACCTTTACAAGATGTTCCCCAAGCTCGGCATCACCAACCGCAATCAACTGCACACCGTGTTGGGCCAACAACAATGATCTGACCGATGCCTACGATGCGCACGCAGCTCCGGCGAGCGGCCCCAAAATGCACGCCGCAGGCGGCGTGTCTGCGTACAAACACGCCCGCTCGCGGTAAGTCGAATTAGCGCCGGTGCTCGGCGCCGAGACGCTCGGTGGCCAGGGCGACCGCGGCGTCGCGAGCCGCGCTGGCCTCGTCCTCGGTCAGGGTCCGGTCGGGCGCCCGGAACCGCAGGGCCAGGGTCAGGGATTTGCGACCCTCCCCGATCTGCGGGCCGGTGTAGACGTCGAACAGCCGCGCGTCTTCCAGCAGGCCGCCGGCGCCCTCACGCACGACGTCGACGACGGCCTGCGCCGCCACGTCATCAGCGACGATGAGGCTGACGTCCTGGAACACCGCCGGGTACGGCGACACCGACGGCACGATGGCGCGCTCGACGACCGGGATGGCATCCAGGTTCAGTTCGACCGCGCAGGTGCCCTTCGGCAGACCTGTCCGCTCGATGACGGCCGGGTGCAGCTGGCCGGCGTAGCCGACGACGGTGTCACCGACGAGCACCTCGGCACAGCGGCCCGGGTGCCACGGCAGTTCCTGGGCCGACCGCAGCGTCACCTCGACGCCGCACGCCCGGGCGATGATCTGCACGGTCTCCAGAGCGTCGGTCGCCTCGACGGCACGACCCGGACCCCACGGGCCGGCCGGCTCACGCAGGCCGGTGAGCACCGCGGCGACATGCAGCGGCTGGTACGGCAGGGCCTGGTCGATCTCGGCGAGCTCGGCTTCGGTCGGGCGCCGGTCCACCGGGATCGGCGCCAGGGCCTTGGTGTGCGGCGTGGCCTGCACGACCTGCTCGATACCGAACAGCGCGACATCGGCGGCACCGCGAGACACGTTGCGCACCAACGCCTCCAGCAGGCCCGGCAGTAGCGTGGTGGCCAGTGCGGGCCGGTCGGCTTCGAGCGGGTTGAGCACCGAGATCGTGGCGCGGCGCGGGTCGTCGGCCGGCAGATCCCAGGCGTCCAGCACACCGGCAGGCAGGAACGGCGTCGGCAGCACCTCGACGAAGCCGTTGAGCGCCAACGACTTACCGATGGCGCGGCGACGCTGCTGTGCCGCCGTCAGGCCGCGGCCGGCGGGTGCCTGCGGGAGCACCGACGGGATGCCGTCGAGTCCTTCGAGCCGCAGCACTTCCTCGACCAGGTCGGCGGGCTGCAACATGTCGGGCCGCCAGCTCGGCGGCACGACGGTGGCGGAAGCACCGGACACGGTGACGTGCGCGCCGATCTGCATGAGGCGACGGGCCGTGGTGCCGTCGGGGTAGCTGACGCCGGCGATGCGGTCGGGCAAATCGACGGCGATGGCGACGGGCGGCTGCGACCAGTCCGGTGCGGTGTGCTCGGCACGCCAATCCGTGAGAGTGGGTTCGACGGTGCCACCGGCGATTTCGGCCAGCAACGCGGCACAGCGGTCCAGCGCGGCCCGGGAGATCGCGGGGTCGACAGACCGCTCGTAGCGGCGGCTGGCCTCGCTCACGAGGTGCAGGCGGCGCTGGGTGCGCGACACCGCGGCCGGATCCCAGACTGCCGCTTCGAGCAGCACGTCGGTGGTGGTGTCGCGGACCTCGGTGGTGCCGGCGCCCATGACGCCGCCGATGGCCGCGGTGGCCACGTCGTCGACGATCAGGACGTCGCCCGGATCCAGTTTGCGCTCAACATCATCGAGGGTGACGACGGTCTCCCCCGGGTTGGCGAAGCGCACGTCGAAGCCGCCGGTGATCAGCTTGCGGTCGTGGGCGTGCATCGGGTGGCCGAGCTCGAGCATCACGTAATTGGTGACGTCGACGGCCGGCGAGATGGCGCGGATACCGGACAGCAGCAGGCGCCGCTGCAGCCACCACGGCGACACCGCCGTCGGGTCGATGCCGACGACGGGGCGCAGCCCGAAACGCTGCACACCGGTGCCGGGCTGGACCGTCAACGGCCAGGCCTCGCCCTCGGCGGGCAGGGCCGGCACGTCGGCGGGGTCGACGAAATCCAGGTCGAAGGCGCAGGCGATCTCGCGCGCCATGCCGCGGATCGAGAGGCAGTAGCCGCGATCCGGGGTGATGGCGAGGTCGAACACCACGTCGTCCAGGCCCAGTACCTCGGCGCCCGAAGCGCCCGGCTCCGCGGTGCCCGGCGGCAGCACGATGATGCCGGAATGGTCGGAGCCGAAGTTCAATTCGGCGGCCGAGCAGATCATGCCGTCGGACACCCGGCCGTAGGTCTTGCGGGTCGCGATCTTGAACTCGCCGGGCAGCACCGTGCCGGGCAGGGCCGCCACGACGAGGTCGCCGACGGCGAAGTTGCGTGCGCCGCAGACGATGTCGCGCGGCTGCGCCTCACCCACGTCGACCTTGCAGGCCCGGATGGGCTTCTTGAACTCGGTCAGTTCCTCGATCTCGACGACGCGACCGACCGTCAGCGGACCGGTGACCGGCCCCGCGGCGATGACGTCCTCGACCTCGTGGCCGATCCGGATGAAGGCGGCTTCCAGCTCTTCCGGCGACACGTCCCAGCCCGGCGCCCCGGCCTGGACGGCTTCCCTCAGCCAGCTGTAGGGAACGCGCATCAGGCACCCACCCCGAACGGCAGGGAGAAGCGCACGTCGCCCTCCACCATGTCGCGCATATCGGGAATTCCGTTGCGGAACTGCAGGGTTCGCTCCAATCCCATACCGAAGGCAAATCCGGAGTACTCGTCGGGGTCAATACCGCAGGCCCGCAACACATTCGGGTTGACCATGCCGCAGCCGCCCCATTCCACCCAGCCGGGACCGCCCTTCTTGTCCGGGAACCAGACGTCGACCTCGGCCGACGGCTCGGTGAACGGGAAGAAGTGCGGACGGAACCGGGTGCGCCCCTCGGGGCCGAACTGGGCACGCGCCAGCGCATCAAGGGTGCCGCGCAGGTTGGCCATCGTCAGACCCTTGTCGACGGCCAGTCCCTCGACCTGGTGGAACACCGGGGTGTGGGTGGCGTCGAGTTCGTCGGTGCGGAAGGTGCGGCCGATCGACACGATGTAGACCGGCAGTTCGCGGTCCAGCAGGGCGCGGATCTGCACCGGCGACGTGTGGGTGCGCAGCACCTGCCGTGAGCCCTCGGGCGCGATGTGGAACGTATCCTGCTCGCTGCGCGCGGGGTGGTCCGGCGGGAAGTTCAGCGCGTCGAAGTTGAACTGCTCGGTCTCGACCTCGGGCCCTTCGGCCAGCTCCCAGCCCATCGCGACGAAGGTGTCGGCGACGTTCTCGGCCAGGATCGTGATCGGGTGCCGGGCGCCGATGGGCTGCCGGGTGGTCGGCAACGTCACGTCGATGCGCTCGGCGACCAGGGCGGCGGCGTCGCGTTCGGCGCGCAGCACCACGATGCGGTCGTCGTACGCCTGCTGCGCGGCGCTACGGGCGACGTTGACGCGCTTGCCGGCGTCGGCGCGGTCTTCCTTGGCCAGGGTGCCCAGTGCCTGACGGGCCAGCGCGATGGGCGCCTTGTCCCCGAGGTGCTCGGTCTTGGCGCGCGCCAGGGCGTCGAGGTCAGCGGCCTGTTCGAAGGCGAGACGGGCGGCGTCGACCGCCGCGGTCAATGCTGCTTCCGTTAGTTCTTCACCCTGCTCAGCCACCCGGAGATCATAGCGACGAGCGCCGCGCCCACCGCACTCGCAGGGACCCCGACCACTGCCAGCTCCGGTGTGTGGACCAGTACGGCGTAGCCGAAGCACGCGCCCACGCCGAACAGGGCGCCCTGCGCCGGCGTCCAGCGCACCGGCGCGGCCAGGCGCCGCGCGAGCACCAGACCCAGCGCCAGCGCGACCACGTGACCGGCTTCCGTGAAGTCGTCGCTGACCGCGAGAACGGCGACCGAACCGGCCAGCCACCACGCGAGCCACACCGCTCTGAGGCGGGCGGGCACGACCGCGGTCAGCGCTCCGACCACCGTCAACACCCCGTAGCTGACCCCGACATCGGCAACCCGGCTGATCGACCACGGCAGCCACCCCAGCTCGACGGCGGCCACCAACCCCGCCGCGACGACGAGCGTCGTTCCGATATGGCCGACGAGGAACACCGCCAGCAGGCGGCGGCTGCGCCAGGCCAGTTCGGCGACAGCGAGCAGGCAGATGAGTCCGGGCAGCCACAGGAAGAACCGGCCGTCATCAGCGATGAGCGCACTGGCGAAAAGCGTGTCGATTCGGCCAGCGCCGAGATTGTGCAGATTGGTACTGGCGTACCCGACCACCCGGTCGTGCACCGCCGGGCCGAGCGCCCCCAGGGTCACGGTGACGACGACCAACAGCGCGGCGTAGACGACGGTGACCGGAACGCGGCACAGGCGCCGCCGCACCGGGCCGGCCCTAGGCCTCAGCGAGCTCCCCGTCGTCGGGTTCGGTGCCGGCGTCCTTGCGCTGCCTGATCCAGTACATCGACAGGTCCTCGGGCACACCCGACGCCTTGGCGGCGAACAGCTGCTTGCGCACCTTCTTGGGCGTCACGCCCAGGGCGTCGAGGTATTGCTGGTCGATCCGGTCGAGCGTGGACTGCGAGATGATCAGGCCGCCCTTGGTGGCCCGCTCCATGACGCGCGCCGCGATGTTGACGTCGACGCCGAACAGATCCGACCCGATGCGCTGCGGCCGCCCGGTGTGGATGCCGGCGCGCATCTTGGGGTGATACCCGTCGATCTCGACTTCTTTGAGCGCATCGAGCGCGCGGATCACCGACCGCAGCGCGGTGACCGGATTACTGAACACCGCCATGGACCCGTCGCCCATGCGCTTGACGATGTGGCCGCCCGACTCCAGCAGTGGTGGCTCGAAGACCTGAGCCACCCGGCGCAACAGCCGCAGTGTGGTCTCGTCGCCAACGCTCAGCGACCACTTGGAGAAGCCGACGAGGTCCGTGAAGACGATGGTCACCTCCGGGTTCGCCGGGCGTCCGGACACCCTCTCGGTGAGGGCCTGCCACACCTGCAGCCCCGCGAGACTCACCTCGTGGGACGCCCCACCACGAGGGAGCAACCGATCGGCGGCACGGGCGGCCGCGCTGGGCCCACCGACGCCGGCGACCGACAGCGGGTCACCGAATTCCGGATCCCCCGGCAGTGCACGGCGCGCCCGTCGGATGAATCCGATGACAGCCGGACTGTGATTGGTGTTCTGCAACCACCCCAACGGTCCACTTGATCCTGGCCCGGCGTGTGCGCCCGGGCCGATCTCTCCGACACCGTCGGATCGTTCTTCGAACGATTCGACTTCCACGACGCCACCCTAGGTGGCGGTTCGCAGCACCGGCAACGACCATGGCAGCGCGCCGGAAAACTGGCTGGTCACCGACGTATGGCGACCCGATGGACGCTCTGTAACGGTCACCGCGACACCGGCACCAAATCGTGGACAACATACGTTGTCACGATTATCGTGACGACACAGAACCCTCGGTATCAACGTTGAGCGAGGCCAGCATGACCCCACGGACGACACCCGCCGCCGAACCACTCGGCCCGGAATCGCTGACCTGGAAGTACTTCGGCGACCTGCGCACCGGCATTCTCGGCGTGTGGATCGGCGCGATCCAGAACATGTATCCCGAGTTGGGTGCCGGCGTGGAGGATCACTCGATCCTGCTGCGGGAACCGTTGCAGCGGGTCGCGCGCTCGGTGTACCCGATCATGGGCGTGGTCTACGACGGCGACCGCGCCGCCGACACCGGCGCCCAGATCCGCGGCTATCACGAGACCATCAAGGGCGTCGACCACGACGGCCGCCGCTATCACGCGCTGAACCCGGAGACCTTCTACTGGGCCCACGCGACGTTCTTCATGCTGATCCTCAAGACCGCCGAGTACTTCTGCGGTGGACTGACCGAAGCCGAGAAGCGCCAGCTGTTCGACGAGCACGTGCAGTGGTACCGGATGTACGGCATGAGCATGCGGCCGGTCCCGGAGACCTGGGAGGACTTCCAAACCTATTGGGAGCACAAGTGTTCCGAGGAGCTGGAGATCAACCGGGCCACCCTCGACATCTTCACCATCCGGATTCCCAAGCCGTGGTTCGTCCTGATGCCGACGCCGGTGTGGGACCAGATGTTCAAGCCATTTGTCGCCGGGCAGCGCTGGGTGGCGACCGGCGTGTTCGACCCCGCGGTCCGGGAGCGGGCCGGCATGCGCTGGACGCCCGGCGACGAGGTGGTGCTGCGGCTGCTGGGCAAGGCCGTCGAACTGGCGTTCCTCGCCGTCCCCGACGAAATCCGTTTGCACCCAAGGGCATTGGCCGCCTACCGCCGGGCCGCCGGGCGCGTGCCGGCCGACGCACCACTGGTCGAGGCACCGGGATTCATGGCCCCGCCGAAAGACCGCTGGGGCCTGCCGATGCATTATGTGCCACGTCACAAATCGTTGATCGAACGCGCCGGGTCACTGGTGCACACCACGTTCTCGTTGGCCGGTCTGCGTCCGCGCGCGGGCCGCTCAGTGTCCGGAAAGGCTGCCTGAATACATGCTTGATTGGTCCGACGTCGATATTGCCGTGCGCGACGCCGTGCGCGAGTTCGTGGACAAGGAAATCCGCCCGCACCTCGACGAGCTCGAGGGCGGCGACATGGAGCCGTACCCGATCATCCGGAAGCTGTTCGCCACCTTCGGAATCGACGTGATGGCCAAGGAGTCGCTGGAGCGGCGGCTGTCCCGGCTGCGGTCCGGTGAGGCCTCGGACGGCAAGCCAAGGGCGTCCGGCGGGATGTTCGGCGGCGGACCCGACCAGGCCGGCATGGGCATGGTGCTGATCAGCGAATTGTGCCGCGTGAGTTCGGGTCTGGTGACGGGCGTGGGCGTCAGCCTGGGCCTGACGGTGCCCACCATTCAGAGCCGCGGCACCCTGGCCCAGCAGGAGCGCTGGCTACCGGGCCTGGTGACCTACGAAAAGGTCGGCGCCTGGGCCATCACCGAACCCGACTCGGGCTCAGACGCATTCGGTGGCATGAAGTCGTACGTGGTGCGCGACGGCGACGACTACATCCTCAACGGCCAGAAGACGTTCATCACCAACGGACCCGACGCCGACGTCGTCGTCGTGTACGCGAAACTGGACGAGGGTGACGGCGCCGACAAGCGCGACCGCAAGGTGCTCACCTTCGTGCTGGACCGCGGCATGGAGGGCTTCGTCCAGTCGAAGCCGTTCCGCAAGATGGGCATTCACTCCTCACGCACCGGCGAGCTGTTCTTCAACGACGTCCGGCTGGGCCGCGACCGGCTGCTGGGCGAGACCGAGGAGAACAAGGCAGGCGACGGCCGCGACAGCGCCCGGTCGAGCTTCTCGGCCGAGCGTGTCGGCGTCGTGTCCATGTCGCTGGGCATCATCGAGGAATGTCTGCGGCTGTGCATCGACTACGCCAAGACCCGCACGCTGTGGGGCAAGGAGATCGGGCAGTTCCAGCTGATCCAGCTCAAGCTGGCCAGCATGGAGGTGGCGCGAATGAACGTGCGCAACATGCTGTTCCGCGTCATCGAGTCGGGCCAGGCCGGCCGCCAGATTCCGCTGGCCGAGGCGTCGGCGATGAAGTGGTACTGCTCGCAGGCCGCCACCGACGTCGCGATGGACGCGATCCAGTTGTTCGGTGGCAACGGCTACATGACCGAGTACCGCGTCGAGCAGCTGGCGCGTGACGCCAAGTCGCTGATGATCTACGCCGGCAGCAACGAGGTGCAGATCACGCACGTCGCCAAGGGGCTGCTCGCCTGAGGCCGGATCAGGAGTGGGCCCGGGAGCTCTCGTACAGGCAGATCGACGCTGCGGCTGCCACGTTGAGGCTCTCGGCGCTCCCCCGCATCGGGATGTGCACCCGCTGCGATGCCAGCGCCATGACCTCGTCGGGCAGGCCGTGCGCCTCGGGTCCGAACAGCCACGCGGTACGTGCCGACAGGTCGGCGGAGCGGATGTCGACGGAGGCGTCCAGCGCCGTCGCGAGCACCTCGATGCCGCCGGCCCGAATCGCTGAAACCACCGCGGCCGCATCGGGATCCACCACGACCGGCAGCGAGAAGATACTGCCCGCCGAGGACCGCAGGCACTTCCCGTTGTAGGGGTCGACGCTGTGCCCGGCGAACACCACGGCGTCGGCGCCCATGGCGTCGGCGATGCGGATCAGCGTGCCGGCATTGCCGGGCTCGGACATGCCGACCGGCACCGCGAGCAACCGTGGCTCTGCCGCCAGCACGTCCGCCAACGACGTCTCGGGCAGCGCGCACACGGCGATGAGCCCGACGGGCGTCACGGTCTCCGACAACGCCTTTGCGGCCTTCTCGGTGATCACCGCGACCGGGGCACCGTCCAGCAGTGCGCCGAAGCGCTCCAGCGCGGCGGCCGTCGCGAAGACCTCAGAAACAAGTCCGCGCCGCAGCGCTGCCTCGACGAGGTTGGGTCCCTCGGCAAGGAAGCGCCCGGCGCGTTTGCGCCCGACGTGGCGCTGCAGCTTGGCTGCAGCGACCACCCGGGCAGATCGCTCGGTGAGCGCTGAGTCTGTAGTCAGACTCAGGCAGCCTCTCCGGACGGGGCGTTGACGTCAGCAGGCAGAGCGGCCTTGGCCACCTCGACCAGCGCGGTGAACGCGGCGGGATCGCTGATGGCGATCTCCGACAGGTTCTTGCGGTCGACCTCGACGCCAGCCAGCTTCAGGCCCTGGATCAGGCGGTTGTACGTGACGCCGTTCTCGCGAGCGGCGGCGTTGATACGCGTGATCCACAGCTTCCGGAAGTCACCCTTGCGGGCGCGACGGTCGCGGTAGGCGTAGGTCAACGAATGGAGCTGCTGCTCCTTGGCCTTGCGGTAGAGCCGCGAGCGCTGCCCGCGGTAACCCTTCGAGGCCTTCAGTACTGTGCGCCGCTTCTTCTGAGCGTTCAGTGCGCGCTTCACGCGTGCCATGAGTTTTCCTATCCTTCGATGTTCAGGGGAGCGGGCGGTACTAGCCGGCCAGCATCTTGGCGACACGCGCGGTGTCGTTGGCAGCAACCACGGCGCGACCGTCGAGACGACGGGTGCGCTTGGTGGCCTTGTGCTCCATCAGGTGGCGGCGGTTGGCCTTCTGGCGCACGATCTTGCCGGTTCCGGTCTTGCGGAACCGCTTCGATGCGCCACTGTGGGTCTTGGCCTTGGGCATGTGTCCTCAGTTTCTTTCCATGCGGTCGCTCGCGGCGGCTGGAGGCCGCTGCGAGCGATCGCGACTGCTGTTACGCGGTTGCGTCAGATTCAGGTGCCGCGGGGGCCGGCCGTCCGGCCGGCGCGTCGGCGTCGTGCGCCGCCTTGGCGCGAGTCTTCGCGCCGCGGTGCGGAGCCAGCACCATCGTCATGTTGCGGCCGTCCTGCTTGGCGGACGTCTCGATGAAGCCGTATTCGGCGACGTCGGCGCCCAGCCGCTGCAGGAGTCGGTAGCCCAGTTCGGGCCGCGACTGCTCACGTCCGCGGAACATGATGGTCACCTTGACCTTCGACCCTGCTTCGAGGAAGCGGACTACGTGACCCTTCTTGGTCTCGTAGTCGTGGTCGTCGATCTTGGGACGCAGCTTCTGTTCCTTGACGACGGTCTGCTGCTGGTTCTTGCGAGACTCACGTGCTTTCTGAGCCGTCTCGTACTTGAACTTGCCGTAGTCCATGATCTTGCAGACCGGCGGCTTGGCGCCTGGCGCAACTTCGACAAGGTCGAGATCGGCGTCCTGGGCGACGCGGAGGGCATCTTCGATGCGCACGATCCCTACCTGCTCGCCGTTCGGTCCGATCAACCGAACTTCAGGTACGCGAATGCGCTCGTTGACGCGTGTCTCAGTGCTGATGGGGCCTCCCGGGTTGTTCCATTACTTGTTCAGTAGAGGTCACACCCGGCTCAGCCATCTGTTCGCATGAACAGAAAAGCCCTGCATATAGCAGGGCCCATTGCCGACCGATCACGGCTCACGCCGCCTGCGCACAACGCAGAACAGGCACAATGTGCCTGTGACCGGACCGTCAAGCCGCGAGGCCGACGGTGGGAGTGGGACTCCACTTGCTGTCCTGACGTAAGCCAGGACGGTCGCGCATGACACTCTAGCAGTCATGACCGACCCGAACCTAACCAGTGACCAGGTGCGCGAGCTCGCCGAGATCCCCGCCGTCGAGGTGATCACCCGCGCCGCCGTCATGCTGATGAGCGCGGCCGCCGAGAAGCTCGGCCTGGCCGATGCCGATCCCGACGAGAGCCCGCACCGCGACCTCGACGAGGCCCGTCGCCTCATCACCGCGCTGGCCGGCCTGGTTCAGGCCTCGGCCGAGTATCTGGGACTGCACGCCGGCCCGGTCCGGGACGGCCTCAAGAGCCTGCAGCTGGCGTTCCGCGAGGCGAGCGTCGCGCCGGACGAGCCCGGGCAGGGTCCGGGCGAGAAGTACACCGGCCCGGTCTGGTAGCTCAGGGGCTGTGCAGACACTTCCAGGTTTCACCGCATATTGTCCGAACTTATGACGTTGACGCCGAGCAGATCGCAGCAGCGCCCGACGACATTGGGGTGGGTTCCGCCCGCGGCCGGATGGACCGTCGGTGTCGTCGCGACCCTGTCGCTGTTCGCCAGTCTGTCGCCGCTGATCCGGTGGATGATCCACATCCCCCGCGAGTTCGTCAACGACTACCTGTTCAACTTCCCGGACACCAGCTTCGCCTGGTCGTTCGTGCTGGTCCTGCTGGCCGCCGCGCTGGCGGCGCGCAAGCGGATCGCCTGGTGGATCCTGCTGATCTACATGGTCGGCCACATCGGCTGGAACATCTACGGCCTGCTGTCCGACAACTTCCCGGACGACGTCCCGACCGTCGTCGAGGATTTCGGCGAGGCACTGGGCCTGGTGTTCCACATCGGCGTCATCGTCCTGCTGCTGCTGTCACGAAACCAGTTCTGGGCCAAGGTTCGTCGCGGCGCGCTACTGAAGGCGGCCCTCACGCTGGTCGCGGGTATGGCCGTCGGCATCCTGGCGGCCTGGGGCCTGCTGGAGATGTTCCCCGGCCGGCCGCCGCTGGACCCCGATTACCGGCTGGCCTACGCCGTGAACCGAGTCAGCGGTTTCGCCGCGGTCGGCAAGGAAGCGTTCGAGGGCGGGCATCCGCATGCGTTCCTCAACGCGCTGTTCGGCCTCTTCGGCGCGGTGGCGTTGATGGTTGCCGCGATCGTGCTGTTCCAGTCGCAGCGCGCCGAGAACGCCCTCACCGGCGAGGACGAGTCCGCGATCCGCGGCCTGCTCGAACTGTGGGGCAAGAACGACTCACTCGGTTACTTCGCCACCCGCCGCGACAAGGCCGTGGTCTTCGCGCCCAACGGCCGCGCGGCCATCACCTACCGCGTCGAGGTGGGCGTCTGCCTGGCCAGTGGTGATCCCGTCGGCGACCCCCGGGCCTGGCCGGCGGCCATCGACGCGTGGTTGGCCCTGTGCCAGACCTACGGCTGGGCACCCGGCGTCATGGGCGCCAGCTCGACGGGCGCCGAGGCTTATCGACAGGGCGGCTTGAACGCCCTGCAGCTCGGTGACGAAGCCATCCTGCATCCGCAGAACTTCCGGCTGTCGGGCCCGGACATGCGGGCCGTCCGCCAGGCCGTCACCCGCGCCCGGCGCGCCGGGCTGACGGTGCGCATGCGCCGGCACCGCGACATCAGCGCCGACGAGATGGCTCAGGTCATCACGCATGCCGACGCCTGGCGCGACACCGAGACCGAGCGCGGCTTCTCGATGGCGCTGGGCCGCCTCGGCGACGCCGCCGACGGCGACTGCCTGCTGGTGGAGGCCGTTCAGGGTGACGGCCAGGTCGTCGCCATGCTGTCGCTGGTGCCGTGGGGCAACAACGGGGTTTCGCTGGACCTCATGCGCCGCTCCCCCGCCTCCCCCAACGGCACCATCGAACTGATGGTGAGCGAGCTGTGCCAGCGCTCGGAAGAGATTGGCGTCACCCGGATTTCGCTGAACTTCGCGATGTTCCGCTCGGCCTTCGAGCAGGGTTCGCAGCTGGGCGCCGGCCCGATCCTGCGTCTGTGGCGTGCGCTGCTGATCTTCTTCTCCCGCTGGTGGCAGCTGGAGACGCTGTACCGCTCCAACATGAAGTACCTGCCCGAGTGGGTGCCGCGCTACGCCTGCTACGAAGACGCGCGGCTGATCCCGCGCGTCGGCGTCGCCTCGGTGATCGCCGAGGGCTTCCTGGTGTTGCCGTTCTCCCGGCGCGACGAGCAGCCCCACACCGGCCACCACACCGCGGCCCCCAAGAATCTGATCGATTCGGGGCGGTTGCACGCCGACGGCAGTGCACCCGATGTGGCCGACCTCGCGGCCGGGGCCTCCGACACCGCCGACGCTCGCCGCCTGCCCGACCAGGTGCGGGTCCGGATGGCCAAGCTGCAGGCGCTGCAGGCGGGCGGCATCGACGCCTACCCCGTCGGGCAGGCGCCCAGCCACACGGTCGCCGAGGCGGTGCAGGCAACCGCCGACACCGCCGTCTGCGTCGCCGGACGTGTGCTGCGGCTGCGCGACTACGGCGGCGTGCTGTTCGCGCAACTGCGCGACTGGTCCGGCGAAGTCCAACTGCTGCTGGACAATTCACTTCTGACCGGCAGCACCGTGACCGAATTCACCGGCGCCATCGACCTCGGTGACCTCATCGAGGTCTCCGGCGTCATGGGCACCAGCCGCAACGGCACGGTGTCGGTGCTGGTGCACAGCTGGCGGCTGATCGGCAAGTGCCTGCGACCGCTGCCCGACAAGTGGAAGGGCCTGACCGACCCCGAGGCCCGCGTCCGCACCCGGTACCTGGACCTGGCCATCAACACCGAGTCGCGGGAGTTGATCACCGCGCGCAGCCGGGTGCTGCACGCCATCCGGGAAACGTTGGTGGGCAAGGGTTTCCTGGAGGTCGAGACCCCGATCCTGCAGCAGATTCACGGTGGCGCGAACGCCCGCCCGTTCGAGACGCACATCAACGCTTACGACCTGGACCTGTACCTGCGCATCGCGCCCGAGCTGTACCTGAAGCGACTGTGCGTGGGTGGCGTCGAGCGCGTCTTCGAGCTGGGCCGCGCGTTCCGCAACGAGGGTGTGGACTTCAGCCACAACCCTGAGTTCACTCTGCTGGAGGCGTACCAGGCGCACGCCGACTACAACGTCTGGATCGACGGCTGCCGCGAGATCATCCAGAACGCCGCGGCCGCGGCCAACGGCGCCCAGGTGGTCATGCGCCCGGGCCCCGACGGGGGCCTTACGCCCGTTGACATCTCGGGCATCTGGCCCGTCAAGACTGTGCACGACGCGGTGTCCGAGGCGCTGGGCGAGCACATCACCCCGGAGACCGACGTGGCGACGCTGCGCAAGCTGTGCGACGGCGCGACGATCCCGTACCGGACCCATTGGGACGCCGGGGCCATCGTGCTGGAGCTCTACGAACACCTCGTCGAAGACCGCACCGAGGCACCGACGTTCTACAAGGACTTCCCCACCTCCGTGTCGCCGCTGACCCGCCCGCACCGCAGCATCCCGGGCGTTGCCGAACGTTGGGACCTGGTGGCCTGGGGTGTCGAGCTCGGCACCGCGTACAGCGAGCTGACCGACCCGGTGGAACAGCGCCGGCGGCTCGAAGAACAGTCGCTGCTGGCCTCCGGCGGCGATCCCGAGGCCATGGAGCTGGACGAGGACTTCCTGCAGGCCATGGAATACGCGATGCCGCCGACGGGTGGCCTCGGTATGGGCGTCGACCGCGTCGTCATGCTGATCACCGGGCGCAGCATCCGCGAGACGCTGCCGTTCCCCCTTGCGAAGCCGCGCTGAACACAGGAGCCTCCCAGCTTCGCGCGGCACGCTGACGTCGTGACGATCGGGGCGACGAACACCGGGCTCTATGGCGAGCAACATGTTTCGTTGACACACGGCTGGCTGCCCTTCACCGTCCAGGCCCTCGCGGCGGCGGTGCTGATCCTCGCGGTCGGCTGGCGCAACCAGCGGTGGCGCACCCTCTGGCTGCCCTTCGCCGCCGTGTCCGGCTTGCTGCTCACCGCCGCCGCCCGCTGGGTCATGACATCGCAGGGCTGGTCCGACGGACCCGCACCGACCCAGCTGTGGATCTGGACCGCGGCGACCGGCGCCGCCGTGGTGCTGCTGATCGTCGGCTGGCATGCCACCCGCTGGTGGCGCCGCGGCCTGGCGGTGCTGTCCGTCCCGCTGTGTGTGTTGTCCACCGGGCTGACGCTCAACAGCTGGGTCGGGTACTTCCCGAACCTCGACACCGCCTGGGAGCAGGTCAACTCAGCGCCGCTGCCCAACCAGACGCGGCCTGAGACCGTGGTCGCGATGCAGAAGGCCCGGCAGATACCGAGCAAGGGCAGTGTCGTCGAGGTCCAAACAGGCTCGGCCGCATCGGGATTCAAACACCGCGACGAGTACGTGTACCTACCGCCGGCCTGGTTCGCCAGCAGCCCGCCGCCCCCGCTGCCGATGGTGATGATGATCGGCGGTGAGTTCAACACCCCCGCCGACTGGCTGCGGGCGGGTAATGCGATCAAGACGGTCGACGACTTCGCGGCCGCGCATAACGGCAACGCCCCCGTGCTGGTGTTCGTCGACCCCGGCGGTTCCTTCAACAACGACACCGAGTGCGTCAACGGGCCGCGCGGCAACTCCGCCGACCACCTGATCGAGGATGTGCTGCCCTTCATGACCGCCACTTACGGCGTGAGTGCCGATCGCCGGCACCGCGGCATCGTCGGCTGGTCCATGGGTGGCACCTGCGCGGTGGACCTGGCGGTGATGCATCCCGATCTGTTCAGCGCGTTCCAGGACATCGCCGGAGACATCGCACCCAACGCCGGTGACCGACCGCAGACCGTGCAACGGCTGTTCGGTGGCAGCACCGCCAAATACGCCGACTGGGACCCGATGACGGTGATGTCCCGTCGCACCTACAACGACATCGCGGCCTGGTACGACATCAACGGACCCGAACTCTCCCGCAGCCCGTTGCCCGCGCAGACGGTTGCGGCACATTCGCTGTGCGGCGCCGGTAGCAGCCGTGGCATCCGGTGCGCGGTCGTCGAACAGCCGGGCAAGCACGACTGGCCGTTCGCGGCGCAGGCGTTCAGCGTGGCGCTGCCGTGGCTGGCCGGTCAGCTCGGTACACCGGACGTGCCGCGGCTGCCGTTGCCCGGTGCGACGACGCCGGCCATGCCGGTCGAGGCCGCGCGCCGGTGACCTAGTGTCCTGCGCCGGGAATTCGTTGAAGATATGAACCGAGTCGTTCGAAGATCTCGTCGGCGGTCTTGGTCCAG
>NZ_JBJIAI010000029.1:0-55607 GCF_045311035.1 Mycobacterium sp. SMC-13 | reverse complement strand
TTGCCATGGGGACATCCTTCCAGCCCGCCCATGCTGGGCAAGCCAACTCAGATGTCACCTATTCGTGCAGCAGACCCTTGTCTCCTTCCTACGGAACTGACAGCCCCCGTGCTCGGAGGGGCACCCTCCTCGACCGACGCTACTGACCTTAACGTCTTTTTCAGCTTGCCGACCCATTTTGACCGAAGCAGTTACACATAAATTCAGCGTCGGGCCGACGCCGGCGAGAGCAAGGTCCCGACCTTTAGGGAAATTCCGTTGACCTGCGGTTTGCCGCTCAATGCGCAGGCTTGGAATGACAAGGTCATAAGATCGGCGCACCCGAGGAAGCCGGGCGTTTCACCGACGGACCGCTTGCAGCCGCGGTCTGCACAGAAGCCGCCGTCCGGCCTCATGCCTCGGCGGCCGGACCACTACTTGCACAGGCCGGACGGTAGGGCCGGCCTGTAGTCAGGTCCGTAACTCCTGCAGGTGGCTGCGGTACCACTCGACGGTGGATGCGATGCCCGAGCGAAGGCCGATCTTCGATGTCCATCCGGTATCGCGCAGCAAGCCGACATCCAGCAGCTTCTGCGGCGTACCGTCGGGCTTCGTCGTGTCCCAATGGGTTTCACCGGTGTAGCCGACAGTCTCGGCGACCACCGCAGCAATTTCGGCGATCGTGCAATCCTGCCCCGTCCCGATATTCACCTGCTGGGCGCCGTCGTAGTTCTCCAGCAGATGCAGGCATGCCGACGCCATGTCGTCGACATGAAGGAACTCCCGGCGCGGTGAGCCACTGCCCCAGTTCGTCACCGCAGTAAGGCCGTTCCGCACGGCCTCGTCATAGCGACGGATCAACGCGGGCAGCACGTGCGAGCCCTGAGGCGAGAAATTGTCTTGCGGCCCATAGAGATTCGTCGGCATTGCCGATATCCATGGGAGCCCGTACTGCCGACGCACCGATTGCACTTGGATGATGCCGGCGATCTTCGCGATCGCGTACGCGTCGTTCGTTGCCTCGAGCGGCCCGGTGAGCAGAGAGTCCTCGCGGATGGGTTGCGGCGCCAGCCGCGGATAGATGCACGAAGAGCCCAGGAACAACAACCTCGGCGTGCGACGCGCCGCGGCCGCGTCCAAGACGTTGACCTGGATGCGGACGTTGTCGGACAGGAAGTCGACCGGATAGGTGTTGTTGGCGAGGATGCCACCCACCTTGGCCGCTGCGAGGATGACGAGGTGAGGGCCGGTGTCGGTGAAGAAATCGAATACCGAATCGCGATCGCGAAGGTCGAGTTCGTCGGAACGCTTCCCGATCAAGTTCGTGAACCCACGACTGTCGAGTGCACGCCAGACCGCCGAGCCCACGAGCCCGCGGTGCCCCGCGACAAATACTGGCGCATCAAGATCTAGGGCGGTCGGCGTGAACACGCCCGTCATTCAAGCGCCCCCCAGCCGTCGAGTTCAACCTTGTCGATCCACGGAGTGCCGCTGTGCGCCACAGACTCGATGTCGGCATCCACCATGATCCGCGCGAGCTCCGGCGTCAGGATCTTCGGCTTCCAGCCGAGCACGAACTGCGCTTTGTCCGCGCAGCCGATCAGCGAATCCACCTCGGTGGGCCGCAGGTAGCGCTCGTCGAACCGAACATGCTCCTGCCAGTCCAATCCGACATGCGCGAATGCGAACTCGACGAAATCCCGCACGGTGTAGTCGGTACCGGTGGCAAGGACGAAATCCGCGGGCTCGTCGGCCTGCAGCATTCGCCACATGCCCTCGACGAATTCTGGCGCGTAACCCCAGTCGCGCACCGCATCCATGTTTCCGAGGTAGAGGTGCTGCTGCCTGCCAGCCTTGATGTTCGCGACCGCGCGGGTGATCTTGCGGGTGACGAATGTTTCACCGCGGCGAGGTGATTCGTGGTTGAACAATATGCCGTTGACGGCGAACATGCCGTACGCCTCGCGGTAATTGCGGGTCACCCAATAGGAATAGAGCTTCGCAGCGCCGTACGGTGACCGCGGGTAGAAAGGGGTTTCCTCGCACTGGGGTGGCGGTGTAGCGCCGAACATCTCCGAGCTGGAGGCCTGGTAGTAGCGGCAGTCCAGGCCTACTTTGCGAACGGCTTCCAAGAGGCGCATCGACCCGAGACCGGTCGTGTTGCCCGTGTATTCGGGGTCGTCGAAGCTCACCCGCACGTGGGACTGCGCCCCCAGGTTGTAGACCTCGTCCGGCCGAATGTCGCGGAGCAACGTTGCCAGACGGCTGCCTTCAGTAAGGTCTCCGTAGTGCAGGAAGAGGCGCGCGTCGGGATCGTGTGGGTCGCGGTACAGGTGATCCACACGGCCGGTATTGAAGGTGGATGCCCGCCGGATCAGCCCGTGGACTTCATATCCTTTGTGAAGTAACAGTTCCGCCAGGTAGGAACCGTCCTGCCCGGTGACACCGGTAATCAGTGCCTTCTTCGTCACGTTGGACTTTCCCTCTCGGTCTCCGACCGCGTGCCGGTGCGCGGGCTCGGCATCGATGGTGGTTGCGGGTCTCTGGACTGGCAGCGTAGCTACTGGTCAATGACGTAGTCGTAAATTGGAAATACTTGCCGTAGGTACTGTCGTCAGGTCGGAAATCCGCCCGCGAGCGCGGGTGTTGCCGGGGCTGCGGCGCTGGTCCTCATCGGCTTGGTTGCCCGACCCGGCGCGCGGAGGCGCAGTCGAAGTCGGCTTCGATGAAATCACATGCGGTCCACTAGCTGCGGCTGCCCGCAGCAAACACCAAGCGGTACCAAACGCCATTGCGCCCGCATACTTCAGGTCCGTCAGCGCCCCACCGGAACCTCCGCAAGGTGCGCTTGAACAGGACTCCTTGCAGTGCACTCCCAAGCCCACGCGTCAACGGGTGGTTGCTGGCGCGAGTTTCAGCTAAGCTGAGAGCGATTCGACGGACGGCTGGTTCGCAGGCGCACCACCTGGACTGCACGAGCCGCTTTGAATTACTGAACACGGTTATAGGAGCGCCATCAGTGAAGAGGATCGTCGTCCTGGTGTCCTTGCTCTTGGCCGCCGGTAAAGGGTTTTCCACGGCTCGCACCATTTCGGCCACCATCGCTGACTACGAGGCTCGATCCGACGCCATGGAGCGCAGGCGGTTCGATACGCCCGACTGGTGGCCCGACTCGATCTCCACGCGCCACGCGGCGCAGTCGACCCCGACCCTCGTCCTCGTCGCCGGACCGCGCTGAGCTGGATCGAGCGCCCATCGGGCCGCACGCGCGCCAGTCGACATTGTTGACTGGTTCAGCCCTGGCACCAGCTTTCCACTGCCCTCCGGCACTTCGTCGCAGATAGCGGCGCATACCCCAGCTCCACCAAGCCCGCCCTACGTCGGGCTCCAGTCCGAGAGCCACCCGTCCAGCCGCCGCCGATTAGCATTCTGGCGGCCACCGAAACGCCCCGAGTCGGCTTCTGTTGGCCCGCGACACCTACCCCACAGGACTCAGCAGACACGTCATCACCATGGTGAAGAGTTTCCGGTGGCGGACATCACATTCGCACTAATCCGCAGGTCAACGGCCATAAACCGGCGCCGGAACCACCCCGTTCAACCACTGGGTTGGTTAGCTGCGAAAAATTTGCTCTTGACTGCTTTGCGATGAAGTTACCCGGCGGTATAGTTAGCCCCAGTTACTGGTGGGTAACTTAGCCCTGAGTACCCAACCCCTACAGTCCATCTCATCGAGGAGAAATCGTGGGCCACTACAAGAGCAACGTCCGTGACCAGGTGTTCAACCTGTTCGAGGTCTTCGGCGTAGACAAGGCGATGGGTGAAGGCAAGTTCGCCGACCTGGACGCCGACACCGCCGGTGAAATGCTCAACGAGATCGCGCGCCTGGCTGAGGGCCCGATCGCCGATTCGTTCGCCGACGGCGACCGCAACCCGCCGGTCTTCGACCCCGCGACCCACACCGTCAAGCTGCCCGAGCCCTTCAAGAAGTCGATGCGCGCTCTGCTCGACGGCGGCTGGGACAAGGTCGGCCTGAAGGAAGAGCTCGGCGGCATGCCGATGCCCCGCGCGCTGCAGTGGGCGCTCATCGAGCACGTCCTCGGCGCCAACCCGGCCGCCTACATGTACGCCATGGGCTCGGGTATGTGCGAAATCTTCTACAACAACGGCACCGACGAGCAGAAGAAGTGGGCCGTCCTCGCTGCCGAGCGCGGCTGGGGCGCCACCATGGTGCTGACCGAGCCGGACGCCGGTTCTGACGTGGGCGCCGGCCGCACCAAGGCCACCCAGCAGCCCGACGGCACCTGGCACATCGACGGTGTGAAGCGATTCATCACCTCGGCCGACTCGGACGACCTGTTCGAAAACATCATGCACCTGGTCCTGGCCCGCCCCGAGGGCGCCGGCCCGGGCACCAAGGGTCTGTCGCTGTTCTTCGTGCCGAAGTTCCACTTCGACCCCGAGACCGGTGAGCCCGGCGAGCGCAACGGCGCCTTCGTCACCAACGTCGAGCACAAGATGGGCCTGAAGGTTTCGGCCACCTGTGAGCTGTCGCTCGGCCAGCACGGCGTTCCCGCCGTCGGTTGGCTCGTCGGCGAGGTCCACAACGGCATTGCGCAGATGTTCGACGTCATCGAGCAGGCCCGCATGATGGTGGGCACCAAGGCCATCGCGACCCTGTCGACCGGCTACCTGAACGCTCTCGAGTACGCCAAGAGCCGCATCCAGGGTGCCGACCTGACCCAGATGATGGACAAGACCGCTCCGCGCGTCACGATCATGCACCACCCCGACGTTCGCCGGGCACTGCTGACCCAGAAGTCCTACGCCGAGGGCCTGCGCGCCGTGTACCTGTACACCGCGACGTTCCAGGACCCCGAGGTTGCCAAGCTGGTCCACGGTGTGGAAGCCGAGCTGGCCTTCAAGGTCAACGACCTCATGCTCCCGATCGTCAAGGGTGTCGGCTCCGAGCGGGCCTACGAGAAGCTGACCGAGTCGCTGCAGACCTTCGGTGGTTCCGGCTTCCTGCAGGACTACCCGGTCGAGCAGTACATCCGTGACGCCAAGATCGACTCGCTGTACGAAGGCACCACCGCCATCCAGGCGCAGGACTTCTTCTTCCGCAAGATCATCCGCGACAAGGGCCAGGCCCTGGCGTTCGTCGCCGGCGAGATCGAGCAGCTGATCAAGAACCAGGACGGCAACGGCCGCCTGAAGGCGGAGCGCGAGCTGCTCGCCACCGCCCTGGGCGATGTCCAGAGCATGGCCGCCACGCTGACCGGCTACCTGATGGCCGCTCAGGAAGACCCGAAGTCCATCTACAAGGTGGGTCTGGGTTCGGTGCGCTTCCTGCTGGCCGTCGGTGACCTGGTCATCGGCTGGCTGCTGCTGAAGCAGGCCGCGGTTGCCATCAAGGCACTCGACGAGGGCGCCACCGGCGACGACCGGGCGTTCTACGAGGGCAAGATCGCGTCGGCTTCGTTCTTCGCCAAGAACATGCTGCCGCTGCTGACCAGCGTCCGCTCGGTCATCGAGTCCGTCGACAACGAGGCCATGGAGCTGGACGAAGCGTCCTTCTGATCCAGGCAAAGTGAACGGCCCCCGCTTCGTCGGGGGCCGTTTTCTTTTGAGTGTGACGCAGCGGCGGGGAGCTGATGCCTCGAGTGTGCGCGTAGAGCGCAGATCCGGCCGCTCGGAGGCTCTCACTGCACAGTCGCGAAAACCAACTGGAGCCGGCGTCACGAGCGTGCGCACAGCGCCCAGATCCGGGCCGTCAGACGCTCTGGCTGCACACTCGCGGCGGACAACGCAACTAGTCAGGCAGGCGCTGACTGATCTCGAAGGCCAGGCACAGCTCGGCGACGTCGCGGGGACGGGACAGGGACCGTCCCGTCCGCTCCTCGATGCGATGCAGCCGGTGCCGAATGGTGTTGGGATGACAGAAGATTGCGGCGGCGGCTTCATTGGCGGAGCCGCCGGCGTCGAGCCACGCCTGGAAGGTCTGGGACAACACGGCCCGCTCCTCGGAGGGCAGCCCACGCAGCCCGCCGAGCACCGATTCCTCGATACGGTTCATCACCTCCGGCGCACTGACGGCGGCGAACGCCAGTGGCGCGTCGTCGAAGGCGCAGACGAAGCCGTCTCGGCTCGGCCGGCCGGCCACCGCCAGCCGGGCCAGGCGCAGGCCCTCACCGGTCTCCGCCAGGCTCGTGAACGCCGGGCTGAGGCCGACGCGCGCCGTCGCGATCTTGCGCAGCACCTCGACCAGCACGTCGTACGTCGCGTCCTGCCGCAGGTGCACGACACCGACCTGCAGATCGGGCAGCAGACGCCAGGCCGACCGGATATCGCGGGCCGCGAGCTTGCTCGCGATCTCGGGTAGCCCCAGCTTGCCGATGGCCGGAATCTCGGCCGCCGCAACCACATACGGGCCCGTCGTCGGCAGGCCCAGCAGATCGGCCGCCTCCCACAGGCTCTGGTGGTCGGTGATGCGGCCGAGCAGCACCGCCTCGACCAGAGCCGACCGCTCCTCTTCGCGGTCCATGATCTGGCTGGTGAGCTGCTCCCGGTACGCGCCGGTCATCGCCTGCGTGAACTCGTCCTGGCTCAGGAAGATGCGCGCGCTGGCCTCCAGGATGGACTCGGTCGGGATACCGGCCTCCCGCGCCGCGGCGACACTGCTCTCCCACATGAACCGGAAACCGATGCGATAGGCGGTCATCACCGCGGCCAGCGGAATCCCCTCGACAGCCCGCTGCCGGCCGGTCGCCTCCGCCGGCGACAGGTCCGCCTCGCCGTCGCCGCAGAGCGTGTGGAACACGAAAGTCATGTTGGCGACGCAACTTTCGCGCACATTGTCGCGCGCCTCGGGGGTGGCGCGGTAGCCGTCGATGCGGCTGTAGATGCGGTCGGCCAGTTGCTCGCCGAGCGCCTCCACACGCGTCAGCATGATCCGGCTGAGTTCCCGCATGTGCTCGTCGACCCCGGCCATCAGCCAACCTTAGGTGAGGCGCCGATTGTGGCCGGTCACATTTGACGGTGGCCACTGTTGTTCCCGCCACCATCGCCTCTGGGGCCGCGCCGAATCACGCTTGAAGGCATGACCAACCTCGCCCAGAACCTCGTCGCCAGCCGCACCCGTCGCCCCGACAGCGTCGCCCTCCGCTGCGACGACCAGACCTACACCTACGCCCAGTTCGACGACGCCGCCGCCCGCGTCGCGACGCTGCTGCGGCAGGCCGGCATCGAGCCGGGTGACCGGGTGGGCGTCATGCTGCCGAACGGTCCGGCTTTCGTTGCCGCCTTCTACGGAATCCTGTACGCCGGCGCCGTCGCAGTGCCGATGAACCCACTGCTCAAGGCCCCGGAGATCGAGTTCTACCTCGCCAACACGACGGCCAAGGCGCTGTTCGCGCCACCGGCCTTCGCCGGCGAGGCGCAGGCCGGCGCCGAGGCCGCCGGCGCGGGCTGCTGGGTCGTCGACGACGCCGGGTTGGTGGCGCTGATCGACGGGCTCCCGGCCCAACCGGTGCCGGTCGAGCGCGCGGACGACGACACCGCCGTCGTCCTCCACACCTCGGGTACGACGGGCAAGCCCAAGGGTGCCGAGCTGACCCACGGCGGCCTGGGCCGCAACGCCGACGTGTGCGTGCGGACGCTGCTGAACATCGGACCCGACGACGTGGTGATGGGCTGCCTGCCACTGTTCCACGTGTTCGGCCTGACCTGCGGCCTGAACTCCGCGGTGCTGGCAGGCGCGGCGCTCAGCCTGCTGCCCCGCTTCGATCCGGCCCGCACGCTGGAGCTGATCGAGCGCGACGGCGTCACCATCTTCGAGGGCGTGCCGACGATGTACTCGGCGCTCCTGTCCGCGGCCGGTGGGGCGTCGACGGACACGCTGCGGATCGCCGTGTCGGGCGGCGCCGCGATTCCGGTACAGGTGCTGCAGGACTTCGAGAAGACCTTCGACTGCCCGGTGCTGGAGGGCTACGGCCTGTCCGAGACGTCGCCTGTCGCGGCGTTCAACCACCCGGACCGCCCGCGCAAGCCCGGTTCGATCGGTACCCCGGTCGAGGGCGTCGAGATGCGCATCGTCGACAACGACGGCGCCGAGGTGCCGCAGGGTGAGCCCGGCGAAATCGAGATCCGCGGGCACAACGTCATGAAGGGCTACTGGAACCTGCCCGAGGCCACCGCCAAAGCGATCAACGCCGACGGCTGGTTCGCCACCGGCGACATCGCCCGCACCGACGAGGACGGCTACTACTACATCGTCGACCGCAAGAAGGCGCTCATCATCCGCGGCGGCTTCAACGTCTACCCCCGCGAGATCGAAGAGGTGCTCTACACCCACCCGGCCGTCGCCGAGGCGGCTGTCGTGGGCATCCCGCATGACTCGCTCGGCGAGGAGGTCGGCGCTGCCGTCAGCCTCAAGCCGGGCCTCGAGGTCGCCGCCGACGAACTCCGCGAGTTCGTCAAGAGCCAGGTGGCCGCTTACAAGTATCCGCGACGCATCTGGTTCCTCGACGACCTGCCCAAGGGCCCGACCGGGAAGCTGCTCCGTCGCGAAATCACCATCCCCACAACGGAAAGCGACAACTGACATGGCAACCCTGCACCCCGATGAGCTGGCAGCACCCCTGGACCTGCTGCTCACCAGCGCCACCAAGCCGTTTGCCCGCCGCATGATGCCCGACCAGGCCTGGGCGCGGATGGCCGTCAGCCTGGCCAAGCAGCCGGGCACCGTCCTCGACCGCGGCAAGGAACTGGCCCGCGAGCTCGGCGACATCGCCACCGGCGACTCGGACAGGGCCCCGCAACGCGCCGACAAACGCTTCAGTGAAGTTGCCTGGCAACAGAACCCACTACTGCATCGCATCATGCAGGGCTACCTGGCCGCGTCGGACACCGCCGAGAAGCTCTTCGCCGACGCCGACCTGGACTGGCGCGACGAAGCCCAGATGCGGTTCGTGTTCGACAACGCCATCGAAGGCCTGGCCCCCACCAACAACCCATTGATCAGCCCGCTGGGCTGGAAAGCCATGATCGACACCGGCGGCCTCAGCGCCGTCCGCGGCCTGAAAGCCTTTGCCCGCGACATCATGTCGTCGCCGCGAGTGCCGGCCATGGTCGATCCCGACGCTTACACCGTGGGCGAGACGGTTGCCGTCACCAAGGGCGCTGTGGTGCTGCAGACCCGGATGTTCGAGCTGATCCAGTACGCGCCGCAGACCCCGACGGTGCACGCGGTACCGCTGCTGATGGTGCCGCCGGTGATCAACAAGTACTACATCATGGACATCGCCCCCGGCCGCAGCATGATCGAGTACTTCGTGCAGCAGGGCCAGCAGGTGTTCGCCATCTCGTGGCGCAATCCGCAAGCCCGGCACAAGGATTGGGACATCAATGCCTACGGGGCGGCGATCATCGAGGCCATCGACGCGGTGCGGGCCATCACCGGCGCGGCCGGCGCCCACGTCATGGCGAGCTGCTCGGGCGGCATCATCACCGCCATGACGGCCGCGCACCTGGCCGAGACCGGCGACGGCGACAAAGTTGCGAGCCTCACCCTCGCGGTGACGGTCCTGGATCAGGACCGGGCCGGATTCGCTTCCGCCGCAATGAGTGATCGGGCCGCCCAAGCGGCGATCGCGACCTCGGCGAAGAAGGGCTATCTGGACGGCAAGGCCATGGCCGAGATGTTCGCCTGGCTGCGGCCGACCGATCTGGTGTGGCGCTACTGGGTGAACAACTACGTGCAGGGCCGTAGCCCGGCGGCGTTCGACGTCTTGTTCTGGAACGCCGACACCACCCGCATGGCGGCGGCGCTGCACCGCGACATGGTGCTGATGGGCCTGCACAACTCACTGGTCACGCCCGGTGCGATGAGCATGCTCGGCACGCCCGTGGACCTCTCCAAGATCACGTGCGACGCCTACGTCATCGGCGGCATCGCCGACCACATCTCGCCGTGGCAGGCCACCTACCGCAGCGCGAAGTTGTTGGGCAGCAAGGACAATCGCTACGTGCTGTCCACCAGCGGCCACATCGCGGCACTGGTCAACCCGCCCGGGAACCCGAAGGCGTCGTACCGGATCGCCCAGGTGACCGATGGAACACCGGAGGAATGGCTGACCGAGGCCGAAAAGTCCAGTGACTCCTGGTGGCCCGACTACGTCGCGTGGCTGGCCGAACGCAGCGGCGACGACATCGACGCCCCGACGACGCTGGGCGCCGAGGGCTTCATCGCCGTCGGCCCCGCACCCGGCACGTACGTGCTGCAGAAATGACCGTCACCGAGCGGTATGTGTCGGTCGGCGGCCAGCGGCTGCGGGTTCGCATCGACCATGGCACCGATCCGAGCGCGGTTCCGCTGGTGCTCTGCAACGGCATCGGCGCCAGCCTGGAGGTGCTCGACCCCTTCGTCGAGCAGATGCCGGGTACCGTCATCCGGTTCGACGTCCCCGGCACCGGCGGGTCACCAACGTCGTTCGCGCCCTATGGCTTTCCCTACCTGGCCTGGGTGCTGGGCCGGCTGCTGAACAAACTGGGGTTCACGGTCGTCGACATCCTCGGTCTGTCGTGGGGTGGGGCGCTGGCGCAGCAGTTCGCCTTCCAGAATCCCCGGCGCTGCCGACGGCTGGTGCTGGTGGCCACCGGAACCGGCGCCGTGATGGTGCCCGGACACCCGCGGGTGCTCGCGAAAATGGTGACGCCGAAACGGTTCTCGAACGCTTCGTACGCCGCCTCGATCGCCGGGGAACTGTACGGCGGCACGGTCCGGCAGCATGGCGACGACATCGCCAAGCTGTTCCTGCAGCAGCTGCACGCCGGTTCGAAGATCGGCTACGTACACCAGCTGATGGCCGGCGCGGTGTGGACGAGCATCCACGCGCTGCCGGCGGTCCGGCAGGACACCCTGATCGTGGCGGGCACCGACGACCCCATCATCCCGGTGGCCAACGCACGCATCATGAACTTTCTACTGCCGCACTCGCATCTGCATCTGCATTCCGGCGGGCACGTCGACCTCATCACCAATGCCGGCGAGTTGGCGCCCGTGATCGCACAGTTCCTCAACGAGCCCGGGGAACGCGCCTAACCGCGAGCAGACGTAAAACTGTCAAAATCCCGTGATTTGCGACAGTTTTGCGTCTGCTCGGCAGGGTGAGCCGAACTCAGGCGACGACGCCGCCGACCAGATGGCCGACGAGGTAGGTGGCACCCAGCGCGAGGGCACCACCGATGACGTTGCGGGCCACGGCCTTTCCGACCGGCGCCCCACCGAGTCGCGCCGACACCACGCCGGTGATCGCCAATGCCAGCAGCACCGCGAACATCGTGACCGGGACACGGAGCGTCGTCGGGGGCAGCAGGATCGCCACCAACGGCAACAACGCGCCGATGGTGAACGACACCGCCGACGAGAACGCGGCCGCCCACGGGTTGGCCAAATCGCCTGGCGTGATGCCCAACTCGACGACCGCGTGCGCGGCGAACGCGTTGTGGTCGGTCAGTTCCTCGGCCGCGGTCCGCGCCGTCGACACCGACAGACCACGCCCTTCCAACAGTCCGGCCAATTCATCGAGCTCGGCGGCCGGGTCTTCCTTGAGCTCGCGCTTCTCCTTGGCCAGCAAGGCCTGTTCGGTGTCGCGCTGCGAGCTCACCGACACGTACTCGCCCAGCGCCATCGATATCGCGCCGGCCACCAGACCAGCCATACCGGCGGTGAAGATCGGCCCGCGCTCGGCCGTCGCGGCCGCGACACCGACGACGATGCCGGCAGTCGACACGATGCCGTCATTGGCACCGAGTACGCCGGCGCGCAACCAGTTCAGCTTCGACGCAACCGAACCCGCGTGGGGCTCGGCGTCATGGGACGAGATCGCCATTCCTGCAACGCTATGCGGGCGCGCGGCGATCCGCCAGCCAATGAAGCCTTGCCAAACCTGCTCAGGATTCCAGTTTTTTGAGCACCGCACGGGTGCGGGCCCGGCCTTCGGCCGACGGGTCGAATGTCACGCCGACGTATTCGTCGACCCCGGCGGCTTCCAATTCGGCCAGGCGGTCGCGCACCGTCTGCTCGTCGCCGATGATCGCGATGTCCTCCGGGCCGGCGTAGCCCTCACGGTCGAGCATGGCGCGGTACGACGGCAGGTGACCGTAGATGGCGAACTGCTCGGCGGCCTGCTTGCGGGCGCTGTCGACGTCGTCGGTCACGGCAACCGGAATGGCCGCGACGACGCGGACCGCATCGGCGCGGCCGGCGTCGGCAGCGGCTTGGCGCAACGTCGGACCGACGTGGCCCGCAAGGGTTTTCGGCCCGGTCATCCAGGTGACGGTGCCCGACGACCGGCGTCCGGCGATCTGCAACAGCTTCGGTCCGAGCGCGGCGATGTACACCGGCGGCGTCGGGGCACCGGGGATGATCAGCGCGCCGCGCGTGGTCACCGTCTCGCCGGTGGCGTCGGCCTTCTCGCCGTTCAACAGCGGCAACAGGCCGTCCAGGTATTCGTTGAGCCGGCGGACCGGCTTGTCCCACGGGATACCCCACATGCCCTCGGTGACGGCCTGGTGCGTCATGCCGAGCCCGAGCAGCAGGCGGCCGCCCGTCATCTGGCTGATGGTCAGCGCCCGCTGTGCCAACAGCATCGGGAGCTGATTCTGGATGGGCAGCACGCCGGTGCCGACCTCGATGCCGTCGACCTCACGCAGGCCGACCGTGAGCACCGTGAGAAGGTCCGGCTCGTAAGGCATCTGGGCGAACCAGGCCCGGCGAAATCCCTCGTCACGCAACTGGGCGAGGTACGCGACGGTGTCGTCGACGGGCGATTTGAGACCACTCAACGAACCGAAAATGCTGATCTGCACGGGATGCTCCTTGAGGCCGGTTTGGGTCACCTGTGAGTATCGAACCATGACGACCGACGGACCAGAGACTGCCCGGCTGCAATATTTCGGACCCAACTGGTTCGCCTCGGTGATGGGCACGGGCATCGTCGCCACCGCGGCCGCGTCGCTGCCGGTGCATCTGCCGGGGCTCCGGGGCTTTGCCGAAGGCGTCTGGGTGATCGCCACCGCCCTGCTCGTGCTGCTGATCGTCGCGGTGTCGGTGCAGTGGGTGCGTCACCCCACGGTGGCGCGCAGCCAGGTGCGCAACCCGCAGATGACGCACTTCTACGGTGCCGCACCGATGGCGCTGATGACCGTCGGCCTCGGGGCCCTGCTGATCGGTAAGGACCTGATCGGCACGCGTTTCGCCGTCGACCTCGACTGGATTCTGTGGACCGCGGGCACCATCGGCGGCCTGTTCACCGCGATGACGATCCCGTTCCTCATGTTCACGCAGCTGGAGGTCGGGCCGGACGCCGCGTTCGGTGGTTGGCTGATGCCCGTCGTGCCGCCGATGGTGTCGGCGGCGTCGGGCGCGCTGCTGCTGCCGCACCTGCCACCGGGCACGGCCCGCACCACGATGTTCTACGGCTGCTTCGCGATGTTCGGGCTGTCGCTGATCGCAGCGCTGATCATCATCACGATGATCTGGAGCCGGCTGGCGCACTACGGCACCTCGGGATCGGCGCGCGTGCCGACACTCTGGATCGTGCTGGGTCCGCTGGGGCAGGGCATCACCGCCGCGGGTCTGCTGGGCACGGCGGCGGCCTCGGCCATCAGCCCGGAGCTGGCGTCGGGCATGAACATCTTCGCGGTTCTGTTCGGCGTCCCGGTGTGGGGCTTCGCCGTGCTGTGGATCAGCCTGGCCAGCGCGTTGACGGTGCGGACCATGCGCCGCGGCATGCCCTTTGCACTGACGTGGTGGAGCCTGACCTTCCCCGTCGGCACGTTCGTCACCGGCACGTCGCAACTCGCCGCACACACCGGGCTGCCGGCGTTCCGCGTCGCCGCCGTCGTGGCGTACGTCTTTCTGCTGTGCACCTGGGCGCTGGTCGCGGTACGGACGCTGCGTGGCAGTGTCGGAGGCAGCCTGTTCACCCCACCGCCTGCTCCGGCAGCCATCCACAAGGACCCGAAATGATCGACACTGCTCGGGTGTACGACCCGGTTGATCCCGCCCAGCCGCCCCGGGTGACCGTCGACCGGTTGTGGCCCAGGGGAATTCCCAAGGAGGACCCGCGGGTCGGCACTTGGATGCCGCACGTCGCACCGTCGAACGAACTGCGCAAGTGGTACCACGCGCATCCCGGCGAGTTCGACAAGTTCGCCGCCGACTACCAGGCGGAGTTGGCCGACTCGGAGGAGCTGGCCAAGCTGCGATCGATGGGTTCGGTGACCCTGACCACCTCGGCCAAGGACGTCTCGATCAGCCACGTCGCCGTGCTCGCGGCGCTGCTCTAGACCCCGTCAGCAGGTGTCGCCGGTGGTGCCACCGTAGGTGGCGATCTTGTACTCGGTGGCCGCCAGCGAAAGCGTGAGTTCGCGGATCTGACGGCGGATGGTGTCGCGATGTTCCAGCAGCATGTCGAGTCGTTCGGGCACCGTCTGCTCTCCGCCGTCCACGAGCGCGATGTAGTGCTGCAGATCGCGAATGGCCATGCCCGACAAGCGCATCCGGGTCAGGAAGACGAGTCGGCGCACCGCCTCGGGCGGGTATATGCGGTGGCCGCTGCTGTCGCGGTCGACCTCGACCAGGCCGGCACGTTCGTAATAGCGCAGGGTGTGTGCGGAGACGTCGAGCAGGTCGGCGACCTCGGCAATGGTCATGGGCTCGCTGAGGCCCTCGGTGTCGGCGAGCCGGTGGATGACCTCGATGGACATCGGTCCGTCCATCTCGCCGAGTGCGGCAAGTGCCCTGCTCATCAGTTCGTCGGTGGAGGACATACTCGATCCTAGATCGGCCGCGCTGAGGCGGCGCTGTCCGCGAAGTCGGCGCTGCGGGCCAGCGTGGCCCACTGGCCGACTTCGTCCAGGCCGCGTTGGTAGGTGGCCGAGAGCCGCTCGACGGCCTCGGCACCGAGCGGCAGCCGCAGCGGCACGTCCTCGGAGCGGACCAGGGAGACGATGATCTGCGCGGCCGCGGCGGGGTCGCCTTCCTGCTTCCCGTCCGCGCCGGCCATGTCGGCGCGGACCGCAGCCAGGACGTCCCGGTAGGTCGACGAGGCGTCGGTGAAGTCGAGCACGTCGGCCGCGTTGAAGGCGGTGCGGAACCGGCTCGGCTCGACCAGCATCACCCGGATCCCGAACGGCGCGACCTCGCCGGCCAAGGCCTCCGACCAGCCCTCCAGAGCGAACTTCGACGCCGAGTACGTCGAGACGCCGGGGAACGACATCCGGCCGCCCTGACTGCTCATCTGGACGATCGTCCCGCTGCCCTGCGCCCGCATGACCGGTAATGCCGCGCGCACCAGGGCGGCGGGACCGAACAGATGCAGGTCCATCAGGTCGCGCAGCTGCGCGTCGGTGACTTCCTCGGCGGCGCCGACGATGGCCCGCCCGGCGTTGTTCACCAGGACGTCGAGGCCACCGTAACGGTCGACTGCCGCCTGGACGAGCGTGGCGGCTTCGCTGGTATCGCAGGCATCGAAGGCGACGGCGGTGAAGCGGTCACCGTAGGCGGTGCCCAGGTCGGCCACGCTGTCGGGATTGCGGACTGCGGCGACGACCTGATCGCCCCCGGCAAGCGCGGCCTCGGCCAGTGCGCGTCCGAGACCCTTCGAGGCTCCGGTGATGACCCAGGTCTGTGCTGGCGTAGCTGTTGTCATGGCGCTGACGCTAGGAGTTCGAGCGCGCTCGAACGCAAGCCCGTGCGCCAGGGATTTGTGCACGAAAATCCGCGGGCGGCGCGGAAAATCGTGCACAAATCCCACGAAAAACGAGAGTGCCCCGTGCCTCCGTCAGGTCGGGGGTCAGACGGAAACACGAGGCACTATGGGTATCGCTGCGGCTTCGCGGGGCGTTACAGGCCCGGAGAAATTGGTGGAAATGGCCGCAAAACCGCTGGTCCAGCGGCCATTTCCCGCACGTTCGAGGCTCAGGCCTCCAGGATGGCCGTGACGCCCTGGCCACCCGCGGCGCAGATGGAGATCAGGCCGCGCACCGGCTTGCCGGTCTCCTTCTTCTTCTCGGCGAGCTGCTTGGCCAGCTGGGCCACGATGCGGCCGCCGGTCGCGGCGAACGGGTGCCCGGCCGCCAGCGACGAGCCGTTGACGTTGAGCTTCGACCGGTCGATCGAGCCCAAGGGCGCGTCCAGGCCCAGGCGGCCCTTGCAGTACTCGGGCGACTCCCAGGCCGCCAGCGTCGCCAGCACGACCGAGGCGAAGGCCTCGTGGATCTCGTAGAAGTCGAAGTCCTGCAGCGTCAGGCCGTTGCGGGCCAGCAGGCGCGGCACGGCGTAGGTCGGGGCCATGAGCAGGCCGTCGGGTCCGTTGACGTAGTCGACGGCGGCGGTCTCGGAGTCGACGAAGTACGCCAGCACCGGGATGTCGTGCTCGGCGGCCCACTCGTCGGTCGACAGCAGCGCCACCGATGCGCCGTCGGTCAGCGGGGTCGAGTTGCCGGCGGTCATGGTGGCGTCGCCCAGCTTCACGCCGAAGACCGGCTTGAGCTTGGCGAGCTTCTCGGTCGACGAGTCGGCCCGCAGGTTGTTGTCGCGGTACAGGCCCAGGAACGGGCTGACCAGGTCGTCGAAGAAGCCGCGGTCGTAGGCGGCGGCCATGTTCTGGTGGCTGGCGGCGGCCAGGGCGTCCTGGTCGGTGCGCTTGACGCCCATCTCCTTGGCGGTCTGGGCGGCGTGCTCGCCCATCGACAGGCCGGTGCGGGCCTCGCTGTTGACCGGGATGTCCACGCCGAGGGCGGCGGGCAGCTTGCCGACGAGCTTCAGCCGGTCGACGTTCGACTTGGCACGGCGCAGGCTCAGCAGCACGCGGCGCAGGTCGTTGCCGAGGGCGATGGGCGCGTCCGACGCGGTGTCGACGCCACCGGCCGCGGCCACCTGGTAGCGGCCGGCAGCAATGCCGTCAGCGGCCGCGATGGCCGACTGCAGACCGGTGCCACAGGCCTGCTGCAGGTCGAAGGCCGGCGTGTACGGCGACAGCGAGGTGCCCAGCACACATTCACGCATGAGATTGAAATCACGGCTGTGCTTGAGGACGGCGCCGCCGATCACCATGTCGAGCTTCTCGCCCTTGAGGTTGAAGCGGTCGATCAGACCGTCCAGAGCCGCGGTGAACATGTCCTGGTTGGAGGCGTTTGCGTACGCGCCATCGGATCGCGCGAAGGGAATGCGGTTACCACCCAGGACTGCCACGCGGCGGCGGCTGTTGGTCTCGGCCACGGTTTTTCTCCAGTTCGGTTTGACGTTGGATGACTGAGGCAAGATGTTGCTTGACGCCTATATTACCCACCGTTCTTACTCTGGAGTAAGTTCGTCTCTGACAAGACGGTTCCGTCTATACGACATACGTCCGCAGAAAGGTCCGCAATGGCTGACGTCCTCTCCCAAGTCCTCACCTCCGGTCCCGGTTCGTTCCTGGCCAAGCAGCTCGGCGTACCCCAGCCCCAGCCGCTGCGCCGCTACAAGGCCGGCGAGCCCCCGCTGGCCGGCCCCCTCCTGATCGGTGGCGAAGGCCGCGTGGCCGAGCCGCTGCGCGCGGCCCTCGCCGACGACTACGACCTCGTGGGCAACAACGTCGGCGGCCGCTGGGCCGACTCGTTCGGTGGCCTGCTGTTCGACGCCACCGGCATCACCAAGCCCGAGCAGCTCAAGCAGCTCCACCAGTTCTTCACCCCCGTGCTGCGCAACCTCGCCGCCAACAGCCGCGTCGTCGTCGTCGGCACCACGCCCGACGAGACCGACAGCATCGATGAGCGCATCGCCCAGCGTGCCCTCGAAGGCTTCACCCGCTCGCTCGGCAAGGAGCTGCAGCGCGGCGCCACCATCGGCCTGGTCTACCTGTCTTCCGCGGCGTCGCCCGCCGCGTCGGGCATCGAGTCGACCGTCCGCTTCCTGCTCTCGGGTAAGTCGGCGTACGTCGACGGCCAGGTGTTCTACGTCGGTGCCGCCGACTCCGTCGCCCCCGCCGACTGGGACAAGCCGCTGGCCGGCAAGGTCGCGCTCGTGACCGGTGCCGCCCGCGGCATCGGCGCCGAGATCGCCCGCGTGTTCGCGCGCGACGGTGCGTCCGTCGTCGCCATCGACGTCCCGCAGGCCGCCGACGCACTCGCCGAGACCGCCCCCGCCGTCGGTGGCACCGCGCTGGCCCTGGACGTGACGGCCGACGACGCCGTCGCACAGATCGTCGCGCACCTGACCGAGCACCACGGCGGCAAGGCCGACGTACTGGTCAACAACGCCGGCATCACGCGCGACAAGCTGCTCGCCAACATGGACGACGCCCGCTGGGACTCGGTGATCGCCGTGAACCTGCTTGCGCCGCAACGTCTTGCGCAGGGGCTGGTCGAGAACGGCACCATCGGTGAGGGTGGTCGCATCGTGGGCCTGTCGTCGATGGCCGGTATCGCCGGTAACCGCGGCCAGACCAACTACGCCGCCACCAAGGCCGGCATGATCGGCATGACCGACGCGTACGCAGAGGTGTTCGGCGAGAAGGGCGTCACCATCAACGCCGTCGCGCCGGGATTCATCGAGACCAAGATGACCGACGCCATTCCGCTGGCCACCCGCGAGGTGGGTCGTCGCCTCAACTCGCTGTTCCAGGGCGGCCTGCCGGTCGACGTCGCCGAGCTGATCGCCTACTTCGCCAGCCCCGCCTCGAATGCCGTCACCGGCAACACGATTCGGGTTTGCGGCCAGGCCCTGTTGGGAGCCTGAGATGTCGCAGCCCAACGGTCTTGTGAACATGGCGCGGGCGGTGGCGGGTGCGCTGCCGTTCGTGTCGCGGGGCTCCACCCTGCCTGCCCGCACCGTCACGGTGTCGGGCCTGACGATCGACCCGAAGAACGTCGCCGAGTACGCCGCGGTGACCGGGCTGCGGTTCGGCGACACCGTGCCGTTGACCTACCCGTTCGCGCTGACCTTCCCGACCATGATGTCGTTGGTCACCGGCTTCGATTTCCCTTTCGCCGCAATGGGTTCGGTGCACATCGAGAACCACATCACGCAGTACCGGCCGATCAAGGTGACCGACGAACTCGACGTGGCGGTCCGCGCGGAGAACCTGCGCGAGCACCGCAAGGGCCTGCTCGTCGACATCATCACGGACGTCAAGGTCGGCAATGACCTGGTGTGGAACCAGATCACCACGTTCCTGCACCAGCAGCGGACCAGCCTGTCGGGTGAGCCGAAGCCGGAGCCGGTCAAGCAGCCGAAGCTGCCGCCGCCCAACGCGGTCATCAGCATCACGCCGGGTCAGATTCGGCACTACGCCGATGTCGGCGGCGACCACAACCCGATCCACACGAGCTCGATCGGCGCCAAGCTGTTCGGCTTCCCGACCGCGATTGCGCACGGAATGTTCAGCGCCGCAGCGGTACTGGCCAACATCGAGGGTCAGCTGCCGGATGCGGTGAAGTACTCCGTGAAGTTCGGCAAGCCCGTGCTGCTGCCGGCCAAGGTGGGACTGTACGTCGAACCCATCGACGGCGGCTGGGAGCTGGCACTGCGCAATCTCTCGAAGGGCTACCCGCACCTGACGGCGACGGTCACCGAGCTGTAACTGATCCCCGCTGGGGTCACCTCTCCCTCGCGAGCAGACGCAAAACTGTCGTTTTCCTCGGGAAAGCGACAGTTTTGCGTCTGCTCGCGGATTAGGGCGGGAGCAGCTGGATCGACGGGCGGCCGGTGTCATCGACCGTGACCCGCGCCGCGACGCCGTAGACCGACGAAATCAGTTCCGCAGTGAGAACTTCGGCGGGGGTCCCGGCCGCGACGACCCGCCCATTGTCGAGCACGACGAGCCGGTCGCAGAACAGTGCCGCCAGCGTCAGGTCGTGCAGCGTCACCACCGCTGTCACGGGCAGCGCGCGGATGAGTGCCAACAGCTCGAACTGGTGCCGGATGTCGAGGTGATTGGTGGGTTCGTCGAGCAGCAGTTCGCGGGGCTCCTGGGCGAGCGCCCGGGCGATCTGTACCCGCTGCTGCTCACCACCGGACAGCGTGCGCCAATCCCGGTCGCGCATGGCCGTCGTCTCGGTCTGCGCCAGGGCACGCTCGACGGCGTGGTCGTCGGCCGCGGTGTCGCCAGACCAGATGCCACGGTGCGGAATTCGGCTCAGGCGCACGATCTGTTCGACGGTCAGGTCCAGCTCGGTGCTGACCTGCTGTTCGACCACCGCGACGCGTTGCGCCACCGCACGACGACGAAGATCGGCGAGCCGTCGGCCGTCGAGCAGCACGGCGCCGGCGTCGGGCTGCCGCAATCCGGCGAGCAGGCGCAACAGCGACGACTTGCCGGCGCCGTTGGGCCCGAGCAGCCCCAGCGTCTCGCCGTCCGCCACGGCCAGCGACACCCCGTCGATGACGAGCCGCCCGCCGGCCGTCCAGCTGACGGACTCCGCGGTGAGCGCGCCCGTCATCGAATCCTCCTGCGCCGAGCGAGAATCCACATGAAGATCGGCACACCGACGAGCGCGGTCACCACGCCGACCGGCAATTCCTGCGGCGCGAACACCGTGCGGGCCGCCGCGTCTACCCACACCAGGAAGATCGCGCCGGCGACCGCCGTGACCGGTAGCAGCCGTCGGTGCGACGGCCCGACGATCATGCGCGCCGCGTGCGGCAACACCAGCCCGACGAATCCGATTGCGCCGGCGGCACTCACCAGCACGGCGGTCAGGAGCGCCGTCGTCGCCAACAAGACGGCGCGGACGCGCCGCACCGAGACACCCAACGCGGCAGCCGCATCACGACCGAAGGCGAACGCGTCCAAGGCATCTGACTGCAGCCAGCAGATCGCCAGGCAGGCCGCGCACACGGCACCGCACAGCGCCACCTGAGACCAGCCGGCCCCCGCCAGCGAGCCGAGCAACCAGAACAGCAACCCGCGCGTCTGTTGCGCGTCGGCCGACGAGAACACCACCATTGCCGTGGCCGCCGAAAAGAGCTGGGTACCAGCGACCCCGGCCAGCAGCACGCGGTCCTGCCCGCCGCCGGACACCGCGGCGAGAGCCAGGACCAGAACGAATGCGATCACCGCGCCGACGAACGCACCACCCGACAGCGTCAGCGCACCGCCGATACCCGTCACCACGACAAGCACCGCTCCCGTCGACGCGCCGGACGAGATGCCCAGCATGAACGGGTCGGCCAGCGGATTGCGCATCAGCGACTGCAGGATCGCGCCGCAGATGCCCAGGCCCGCACCACAGATCGCGGCCAACAGCGCGCGTGGCAGCCGCAGCTCCCAGACGATGCCGTCGTCGATCGGCGCGACATCCGCCGGGCGGCCCCAAACATGTTGCGCGACGACGGCATACACGTCGACGAAGCCGAGGTCGGCCGGCCCGATGATCATGGCCGCCGCGATCGACAGCGCCAGGACCACCAGGCCGAACGTCGTCATAGCAGCCGTACGCACGGCCGTCAGGACTTCCCGCCCAGCCCGAATGAACGCAGCCCGGACGCGACGGTCTCGACAGCGTCGACGTTGCGCAGCGACGGATCCATCGCGCTGGCCGGCAAGACAATCCACCGCTTCTGCCGCACGGCCTTCAACTTGCTTGCTGCCGGGTCGGTTTCGAGGAACTTGATCTTGTCGGCGACGCTGTCGCCATCCTTGCCGCGGGTGAGATCAGCGAGCACCAGCACGTCCGGATCGCGCTGCAGGATCGCTTCCCACGAGATCTCCGGCCACAGCTGCCGGTTGTCGGCGAACACGTTGCGCGCCCCCACCGCCGTGGTGATGATGCCCGGCGCTCCGCAGCAACCCGCGATGTACGGCGTTCTGGTACCGGCGTACCACCACATCAGGGAGGTATCGCCGGCCTCGAGGCCGCTCGTCGCGGTCGCCATGCGCGCCCGCAGCGTCGACACCAGCTTGTCACCACGCTCGGCAACACCGAAAACCTTGGCAACATCACCGATTTCGGCGTACATGTCGTCGAGCGTCAGCGCGCGTTGTTGCGCCGCGTCCTGACCGCCGCACTCGCTGGAGGACTGGTAGGTCGGCACTCCCAGCCGCTCGAACCGATCGCGCGGGGCGACACCCTGATCGGTGAACGACCAGTCGAACGTCGCGTACACGAAGTCGGGTTTCTCTTTCAGCACCCGCTCGAATGACGGGAAATCGCGGCTCAGCACAGGCACTTTGGCGTTGTCGGCGGCAAGGTCCGGCCGGACGTCGTCGCTCCAGGACGAGGTACCGGCCATCCGGTCGGCGAGCCCGAGGGCCAGGAGCAGCTCGCTGGCCGGCTGATTGATCGAAACCGCGCGCTGCGGCGGCGATTTCACCGTCACCGTACGTCCGCAGTTCTCCAGCGTGACGGGATAGCCGGCGGCTGCGGCGTTGACAGTTCCGGTCGCCCGCGGTCCGCCACATGAGCAGACGAGCGAAACGACCAGTGCGACAAGCACAATGGTACGTAGAGACACGGCGGCGCCTTCCGATCCGGGACTCGGGTCGCGGAGTCCATGCGTGGGCGGGTCCTCGCGCCGCCAGGCCGCGAGAGCCCGAGCCAGCAGGTCTTCGGACTCGGGATCATCCAGGCCGGAGCGCCTTCCCAGCCCGCGTGGGGCCAGTGGCCGTTGCTCCGCCTGTCCTCCTTACCGCTGCGCGTCAGTTCCGGTTTCGCACCGGATTCCCTGACCCAACCGCGTTGGGTTCGACTGGCTCGAATCGGACCATACCAGCGCCGCGGCGGGGCCGCGCCGGCGTGAGAGCCCCGGACGCGCCGACGGTCCGCGAATGTGCGACCAGACCGCCAGAATCGCTGGGAGGGCGATCTGTGTGCACCGTCGCGGCGCCGCGGGAGCGCGAGAAACCTACGACTCGGCGCGCTTGCCCTTCAGGCCACGCCAGAAGAGGTTGATCATCAGCTCGGTGGCGTCGTTGACGTCCGTGTCGCCCGCGCTGACACGGGACGCGATGGCCTCACCCGCACCCACCAGGGCCACGGCCATCATCTCGAAGTCACTGTCCGGCTCCGGGTTTCGGGTACCCGCGCTGAGCAGCCGCGCCACCAGGTCGATGATCTTCTCGCGACCCTCACGCACGGTGTGGGCGAACGCCTGCGAGCTGGTGGCCTGCGTGTAGAGCACGATCCACGACGCCCGGTTGCGGTCGATGTACGTCATGAACGACAGCACGGCGTTGCGCAGCAGGTCGCGCGGGCTCTGCGCGAAGTTGATGTCCGCACGGACGGTGTCGACGAAGCGCGTCAGCTCCCGGTCCAGGCAGGCTGCGAACAGCTCTTCCTTGGAGCCGTAGTAGAGGTACAGCATCGGCTTGGAGATCTCGGCCTGCGCGGCGATCGCGTCCATCGAGGTCTCGTGATAGCCGTTCACCGAGAACATCTGCACGGCGGCGTCGAGCATCTGCTGTTCGCGGACGGCCCGCGGCAGCCGCTTGGTTCCACCTGCCATCAGATCAGGGTATGCAACGAGCGGCCTACTTCACGCATTTCGCGCCCGGCCCCTTCATGCCCGCGACGCGCAGCACCGACTTGTCGACCTGCGCCTGGTCCAGCTGCCCGGCCTTCACCGCCGCCTCCAGCTTGTCGAGCACGTCCGGGATGCCGTCGGTGGTGATCCACAGCGCGACGTCCGCGCCGGCCTGCAGCGCCTTGAGCGCCGCGTCGGCCACGCCGAAGTGCTGGGTGATGGCGGCCATGCCGGTCAGGTCGTCGGTGAACACCACGCCGTCGAACGGCGGGCCGCCGTACTCGCCGCTGCGCAGCAGGTCGTAGGCCGGCTTGCTCAGGCTGGCCGGGTCGTCGCCCTGCGTCAGGCCCGGCACCTGCAGGTGGCCGACCATCACGGCGACGGGCTGCTGCGTCGTCAGCGTCCGGTACGGCACCAGGTCGTTGTCCTTGAGCGCCTCCAGCGGCGGCGTCTTCACCCCGCCCGTGTGCGAGTCGCCCGAGCCGTGCCCGTGCCCCGGGAAGTGCTTGAGCACCGGGACGAGCCCCGCCTCACGCAGCCCCGCGGCGTACGCACCGGCGTACTCGGTCACCTTCTGCGGGTCCGCGCCGAACGAGCGGTCGCCGATGACCTCGTCGTCGGCCTCTTCGGTGACGTCGGCGTCGGGCGCGAAGTCGACGGTGATGCCGAACTTGTCCTTCATCTGCTGCCCGCGGTCCTTGGCGATGGCCTGCACCTCGGCCGGGGTCTTGGTCGCCGCCAGCACGCGCGCCGACTCCTGCGGGCCGATCAGCTTCTTCAGCCGGGACACCCGGCCGCCCTCCTCGTCGATGCTGACCGCCAGCGGCAGCGCGCCGGATGCGGCCTGCAGCGCCGGGATCGAACCGTCCGACAGCATCGACAGATCCGTCCAGCTGCCGATGAAGATGCCGCCGACCTGTTGCTGCGTCACCGCGGCGCGCGCATCGGCGGCGCCCTTGACGCCCACCATGAGCAGCTGGGCCAGCTTCTGGCGCAAGGTGAGCGTGCTGAGCAGCGCGTGCGGATCGCACGGCGGCGCGGTCGGTGCGGGCGCGTCCATCGGCTTGCTCGACGACGCGGTGCTGGAGGCCTGGCTGGACGTACTGGACGCGGCCGGACGGTCGGACGACGACGAGCAACCGGCGACCAATCCGGACACCAGTGCCAGCGCGCCGAGGGTTCGGGTCAGGGACATGGGTTTCGAGCCTAACGGTTCCGGTCGCGGTCCCCCGGGACCCCGTGAGACGGCCGCCGAAACGGGGCCCAGGCAGGTCGTCATGCTAGTTTGGGCGCCATGGACCGCTTCCTCGTGCCCGCCGGAGCCAGCATCGTGGTCGGTCTGTTGCTCGGCGCTGCAGCGGTCTTCGGCACCACGCTGATGCTGGAGCAGGACACCAAGCCGACGCTGCAATCGGGCGATCCAGCGTCATCGGTGCTCAACCGGGTCGAATACGGCAACCGCAGCTGATCCCGTAGCGCCGCTCTCGCGGCGCTGCCTATGGGTCGTCAGCGCGGTCGCACTGGTCCTGACGTTCGCCCAGTCACCGGGCCGGGTCTCGCCCGACACCAAACTCGATCTCACCGCCAACCCCGCGCGTTTCCTGGCGCGGGCGGCGAATCTGTGGAGCAGCGACCTGCCCTTCGGCCAGTCGCAGAACCAGGCCTACGGCTATCTGTTCCCGCACGGGACGTTCTTCCTCGCCGGTGACCTCATCGGCCTGCCCGGCTGGGTGACGCAGCGGCTGTGGTGGGCGTTGCTGCTGGTCGTCGGGTTCTGGGGAGTCATCCGGGTCGCCGAGGCCCTGGGTATCGGCAGCCGGTCCTCCCGCGTGCTCGCCGCCGTGGCGTTCGCCCTGTCCCCGCGTGCGCTGACGACGCTGGGCGCCATCTCCTCCGAGACGCTGCCCATGATGCTGGCGCCATGGGTGCTGCTGCCGGTGGTCCTGGCGCTGCGTGGGGACCCGAGGGTTCGGCAGCTGGCCGCGCGCTCGGCCGTCGCCGTCGCGCTGATGGGCGCCGTCAACGCCGTCGCCACGCTGACCGGCTGCCTGGCCGCGCTCATCTGGTGGGCCGCGCACCGGCCCAACCGCCGCTGGTGGCGCTTCACGGCGTGGTGGTTCGGCTGCACGCTGCTCGCGATCCTGTGGTGGGCCGTGGCGCTGCTGCTGCTCGGCCGGATCAGCCCGCCGTTCCTGGACTTCATCGAATCGTCGGGCGTCACGACGCAGTGGCTGTCACTCACCGAGGTGCTGCGCGGCACCTACGGCTGGACGGCATTCGTCGCGACCAACGCGACGGCCGGTTCGTCGCTGGTGACCGGTTCGGTGGCGGTGCTCGCCACGACGCTGGTCGCCGCCGGCGGCATGGCGGGCCTGGCCATGCGCAGCATGCCGGCCCGGGGCCGCCTCATCTCGATGCTGCTGTTCGGTCTGCTGCTGCTCGCGGTCGCCTACTCCGGTGGCCTGGGCTCGCCGATCGCGCACCAGGTGCAGATGTTCCTGGACGCTGCCGGCACCCCGCTGCGCAACGTCCACAAGCTCGAGCCCGTGCTGCGGCTGCCGTTGACCCTGGGCTTGGCCCACGTGCTCGGCCGCATTCCACTGCCCGGCAGCGCGCCGCGTCGCGAATGGATCCAGGCGTTCGCGCACCTCGAGCGGGACAAGCGGATGGCCGTCGCCGTAGTGCTGCTGACGGCGCTGGCCGCCGGCACGTCACTGGCATGGACGGGTCGGCTCGCCGCACCGGGTGCCTACCGCGCCATTCCGCAGTACTGGCACCAGACCGCGGACTGGCTCGACGCGCACAACGCCGAGACGCCGGGCCGCGTGCTCGTCGCGCCGGGCGCGCCGTTCGCCAACCAGGTCTGGGGAAACACGCACGACGAACCGCTGCAGGTCCTGGAGCGCGGCGCGTGGGGCGTGCGCGACTCGATTCCGCTGACACCGCCCGAAACGATCCGCGCCCTGGACTCCGTCCAACGCCTGTTCGCGACCGGGCGGCCGTCCGCCGGATTGGCCGACACCCTGGCCCGCCAAGGCATTTCGTTCGTCGTGGTCCGCAACGACCTGGACCCCGACAACTCGCGCTCGGCGCGGCCGCTGCTGGTGCACCGGGCCATCGAGGGTTCCCCCGGCCTGACGCGGGTGGCCCAGTTCGGTGATCCGGTCGGCCCCGGCACGCTGGACGGCTTCGTCTCGGACAGTGGCCTGCGGCCGCGCTACCCCGCCGTCGAGATCTACAAGGTGACGGGTGCCGCCACCACACAGCCCTACCTCGCCGACACCGACACCATGCCCCGCATCGACGGCGGCCCCGAATCACTGCTGCGCATCGACGAGCGCCGTCGCCTGATGGGCCGAAACCCCTTGGGCCCCATGATCTTGACGCAGGACGCGCAGCGCGCCGGACTCCCGGTGCCCGAGGTCACCGTCACCGACACCCCGCTGGCCCGCGAAACCGACTACGGCCGCGTCGACGACCACTCGTCGGCGGTCCGGGCGCCCGACGATCCGCGCCGCACCTTCAACCGCGTCATGGACTACCCGAGTCCGGGCGCCACGACCGCATACGGCCAGTGGCCGGGCGGACGGATCACCACGTCGAGCTCGTCGTCCGATTCCACCGCGCTGCCCAACGTGGCGACGGCGGCCGGGCCGGCTGCCGCGATCGACGGCGACACCTCGACCAGCTGGGTGTCGAGCTCGCTGCAAACCGCTGTGGGGCAATGGCTTCAGGTCGACTTCGACCACCCGGTCACCAACGCGACCATCACCCTGACGCCGAGCGCCACCGCGGTCGGCGCCCAGGTACGCCGCATCGAAGTGGCAACGGCCAACGGCACCAGCACAATTCGCTTCGACCAGCCCGGCAAGCCATTGACCGCGGCGCTGCCCTACGGCGAGACGTCGTGGGTGCGGTTCACCGCGACCGGCACCGACGACGGCTCCCCCGGCGTGCAGTTCGGCATCACCGATTTCTCCGTGACGCAGTACGACGCCTCCGGCTTCGCCCACGCCGTGAGCCTGCGGCACACCGTCGACGTGCCCGGCCCGCCTGCGGGATCGGCTGTCGCACAATGGGATTTGGGCAACGATCAGCTGGGCCGGCCCGGTTGCGCCGAGGGCCCGAACGGGGTCCGGTGCGCCGCCACCATGGCGCAGTCGCCCGAAGAGCCCGTCAACATGAGCCGCACGCTCACCGTGCCGGCGCCGATGGCCGTCGTCCCCACGATCTGGGTGCAGGCCCGGCAGGGGCCGCACCTGGCCGACCTGGTCGGCCAGCCGGGCACCACCCGCGCGTCGGGCGACTCGGACGTCATCGACGTCGCCGGATCGGCCTACGCCGCCACCGACGGCGACCCGCGCACCGCGTGGGTGGCCCCGCAAGGCATCGTCCAGTTCCGTAACGGCGCCAACCTGACCGTGCACCTGCCGGCGCCGACGACCGTCAGCGCCCTGCGACTGGTCCCCAGCGCCTCCGAGCTGCCGGCGCATCCGACCGTCGTCGCCGTCGACCTGGGCAACGGACCGCAGGTCCGACGGATCGGCGACGGGCCGCAGACCATCAAGCTCAACCCCGCGAAAACCGACACCATCAAGCTGTCGATCCTCGACTGGCACGACCTGATCGACCGCACGTCCCTGGGATTCGACCAGGTGAAGCCGCCCGGCCTGGCCGAGGTCACCGCCCTCGACGACCACGGCGCACCGATCGCCGCCGCCGACGCCGCCGCCAACCGCCGCCGTGCCATCACGCTGCCGTGCGGCCGCGGGCCGATCGTCGCGATCGCCGGCCAGTTCCTGCAGACCTCGGTGCACACCACGGTCGGCGCGCTGCTCGACGGCAAGCCCATCGCGGCCCAGCCGTGCCAATCCGCGCCGCTGCAACTGCCGGCCGGGAAACAGGAGCTGCTGATCAGCCCCGGCCCGTTCTTCACCGTCGTCGGCGCCCGTCTGACCGGCCCGCTCGCCGCCCACATCCACAGTGCCGGGGCGACTCCCGCGCAGCTGAAGAAATGGACCTCCGATCACCGCGAGGTGGACGTGACGCCGTCTCCGGTGCAGCGGGTGCTCGTCGTGCCCGAGAGCGTCAATCCCGGCTGGACGGCCCATACCGCCAACGGCGCCATCCTGACGCCGGTGACGATCAACGGCTGGCAGCAGGGCTGGGTGCTGCCGGCAGGTACCGCGGGCGTCGTCACGCTGACGTTCGCGCTGAACACCCCGTACCGGATCGGGCTGTTCGGCGGGCTGGCGCTGCTTCCGCTGCTGGCGCTCTTGGCGCTGCTACCGATGCGGCGCCGCGTCGACGACGAGCCGACGCCGACCTGGCAGCCGGGTCCCGCGCTCGTTGGTGTGGCCCTCGCCGGGTTCGGTGTCCTGGTGGCCGGATTCGCGGGTCTGGCGACCGTCGCGGCGGCCATCGGCATCCGGTTCCTGTTGCGGTCGCGGGAGCGGTGGCTGGACGGCTGGACCGTCATCGCCTCGGCGAGTGGCCTCATCGGCGCGGGCGCGGTGCTCAGCGCGTACCCGTGGCGGTCGGTGGACGGCTACGTCGGGCATTCGCCGTGGGTGCAGTTCCTGGCGCTGGTCTCGGTGGCCGCGCTGGCGGCGTCGTTGTGGGATGCGCCTATCCGACCGCGGCGGGCTCCGGAACGTCGGTGATCGCGCTGTCGCGCGGCGACGGGGCGTGCCGGGATTCCCAGCGGCGCAGCAGCTCGCGGCAGGGCGACTCGATCAACCCGTAGCTCACGGCGGCGATCGCGAAACCGAAAACCCAGGTCAGGATCAGCACGATCGGCATGTGGCCGTTGAACGGGAACTCACCGATCACCGGGAACACCATGGCCAGCGCCGCCAGGTGCCAGATGAACAGACCGTAGGACCAGCGGCCGAGCGTCACCATCGTGGTGCTGCCGAGGATGCGGTGCGGCGTTCCCGGTGCGTCCAGCACCAGCGGCGCCAGCAGTGCCCCGGCGACCACGGCGCCCATCGCCGTCTTGACCACGACCTGGCTGACGGCGCCCGGTGCGAGTCCGATGTTGCCGGCCAGCGGCGTCGCGGCGATGACGAACGCCACCCCGGCGATGGCCGCCATCACCCAGCGGCGGCGGGCCAGCTGATGCATGCGCCCGACGGGCATGACCGTCAGCTCGGCCAGCAGCATGCCGGCGGCGAACCACGAGAACAACGCCGGCAGCCAGTTCATCTGGTTGACGCCGAAGGGCAGGTGCCACGGCAGCGCGGGCCACGCGAAGCTGGCCACCGCCAGCGCCGCGATCGCGGGCACGCGCCAGTCCACCGGCAGCCGGCGCGCCAGCAGTGCCAGCAGCGGCAGGACCAGATAGAAGCTGACCTCGACGGCCAGGCTCCACATCTGGGTGAGCCCGGCCGTCAGCGTCAGAGGTACATAGACCTGGGTGAGTGTGAGATTGGCGAGCCACACCGTGAGGTCTGCGTGGGCGTCGGGCAGCAGCGCCAGGATCACCACGACCGCGACCAGGTAGCCCGGCATGATGCGGACGATGCGCGAGCGCAGGTAGTGACCCGTCGGCGGCCGATGCCGCAGACCACGCGCGGCCGCGGCGTGGCCGCGCCACAGCAGGAAGCCCGACAGCGCGAAGAACACCGCCACCGCCAGATCGAAACGGGTGAACAACCGGCCGTACCAGCCGCTGCTGTTGGCGGTCTGGAACGCCACGTGCGTGAGGACGACTCCCATGGCGGCACAGGCACGCATGCCCTCGACAGCGGGCAGGAAACTGCGGGTGCCGCTCACCTCAGCACTGTCCGCGGTGTCGTGTCCCTGGTCGCCCACGACCCCAGTGTGCCGGGTGCCCGGGCTCGGCGGCGAATCTCACCGACGCCCGCGGACCACTCTGAGGGTGTGCCTTAGTAAGGGCTGTTAGGGTCAGTCGGGTTGCTGTGTGGCTGGCAGACAAAGTAAGGAGCACGGGTTGAACCGCGCTGTGGGGTTGCGAATCGCGGCATGCGTGTTGATGGGGCTCGGCGCCGCCCTGCTGATTGCTGCTCTGCTGTTGACTACTTATACGTCGGGCAAAATCGCCAAGATTCCGCTCGACATCGACACCACGCTGGTCAGCAACGGCACCGGGACCGCGCTGGACCCCGCGTCGCTGCTGGGCGAGAAGTTCGTCGTCAACAAGAACGTGCCGCTGGTGCTGCAGCGCCAGGTCAGCGTCGAGAACCCGGCGAACGCCGACGTGGTGACGCTGCAGGTTGGCAGCACCGTGCGCCGCACCGACAAGCAGCAGGACAACGGCCTGCTGCTGGCGCTCGTCGACACCGTGACGCTCAACCGCACCACCGCTGCCGCGGTGACGGGTGCGGCCGGTTCCGTGCAGAAGCCGCGCACCATCGAGGACCAGAACCCGCCGACCAACATCGCGCTGCCCCACACCGGGCTGAGCTACCGCTTCCCGTTCAGCACGGAGAAGAAGACCTACCAGGTGTTCGACCCGATCGCGCAGAAGGCGTACGACGCCAACTACGAGGGCGAAGAAGACGTCAACGGCCTCTCGGTCTACAAGTTCACCCAGAACGTCGGCTTCGACGCCGACGGCAAGCTGGTCGAGCCGATCAAGTTCTCGTCGCTGTATGACAAGGACGAAGACGGTTCGGTGACCGCGCGCGCCGAACTGTGGGGCGTGCCGTCGGCCGAGCCGACCGACCCGATCACCATGCAGCGCTACTACGCCGCTGCGCGCACCTTCTGGGTGGACCCGGTCTCCGGCACCATAGTCAAAGAGAAGGACCGCGGCTTCCACTACTACTCGCGTGACGCCCTCAAGCCTGAGGTGACGTTCGCCGACTTCACCGTCACCTCCAACGAGCAGACGGTCGAGTCGCAGGTCGCCGCGGCCCACGACGAGCGCGACAAGCTGGCCCTGTGGGACCGCATCCTGCCCATCACGTTCGGTGGCCTGGGCCTGGTGTTCCTCGTCGGTGGCGTGCTGCTCGCCGGCTACAGCCTGCGGTCGCAGGCCGCGCTGATCGATCCGGGCCTCGACGCCGCCGGGCATGGCTTCTTCGGCCGGCGCGACACCGATTCCGGACCGATGCCCGCCGCTGAGGCCATGACCGAGAAGCTGCCCACCCAGCGGCCGACCGATCTGCCACCGGACCGGATCTGATCGCTTTTCGTCGTGCCCTGCCGGCGCTGTACGCGCTGGGGCTGACGCTCGCTGTCACCGCGCCGCTGCTGGCGCCCGGTTATCTGCTGCTGCGTGACGCGGTCTCGACGCCGCGGTCCTACCTGTCCGACGCGGCCCTGGGCCTGTCCGAGGCCGCGCCCCGGGCTCTGCCGCAGGACTTCTTCCTGGCCGTGCTCTCGCCCGTCGTCGACGGCGGGTTGCTGGTCAAGGCACTGCTGATCCTGGGGCTATGGTTCGCCGGCTGGGGCGCGGCGAAGCTGGCCGCTGCCATTCTGGACGCCGGTCTCGGCGGGCAGCTGGTGGCCGTCACCGTCGCGGTGTGGAATCCCTACGTCGCCGAGCGGCTGCTGCAGGGGCACTGGAGCCTGCTCGTCGGGTACGGCTGCCTGCCCTGGGTCGCCCTCTCGAGTGATTTGTGCACGATTTTCCGCGGTGAGCGCGAACAATCGTGCACAAATCGCTGGAGCCTGGTGTTCTGGATCGCTCTGGCCGGGCTGACGCCGACGGGTCTGCTGCTCGCGCTGGTGGTGGCGCTGGTGTGTTCGCGGACCTGGCGCGGCGTCTGGGTGACGCTGGCTGCCGCCGTCGGAGCCGCGCTGCCGTGGCTGGTGGCGACGGTGGTGGCGCGCGCGGTACTGCCGGTGGCGAGCGCGGGTGTGCCGGCGTTCGCGGCGCGGGCGGAGCCGGGACTCGGGACGCTGGGCAGCCTGGCCGGGCTCGGCGGCATCTGGAACGCATCTGCGGTACCGGCGTCCCGCACGACGCTGTGGGCGCTGGTCGGGACGGTGGTGCTGCTGGCCGTGGTGGCCTGCGGTGCCCGGAAGGCATGGTCCGTCGCCGCGGCGCGGCCGCTGCTGGTGCTCGCGGTCGTCGCCGTGGTGGTGCCCGCGCTGCTGGCGACCGATGCCGGGTCCGCGTTCCTCGACTGGCTGATCCGGACCGTGCCCAGCACCGGTGTACTGCGCGACGGGCAGAAGTGGGTGGCGCTGGCGATGCCGGGCTATGCCCTGGCCGGGGCCGCCGCGGTGGCGGTGCTGCGGCGCTGGCTGCCAACGGCTTTCGCGGCGGCGGGCTGCTGTGTGGTGGTGCTGGCGGCGCTGCCCGACCTTGCCTGGGGCGTCGGCGGCCAGCTGCGGGCGGTGCAATACCCGGCCGGCTGGTATTCGGTTGCAGCCCAGATCAATTCCGACCCGAAGCCCGTCGCGGTGCTGCCGCCCGACGTCATCCGGCAGTTCCCCTGGGTCGGCCCCTCAGCAGTACTGGACCCGCTGCCCCGGTGGGTTTCCGCCGACGTGCTGGCAACCGGAGACCTGGTGATCGGCGGCCGGACCGTGCCCGGTGAAGGCGTGCGGGCCCGGCGGGTGCAGGACCTGCTGCTGCGGGGCGCCGACGTGCATCAGTTGGCCGCGGCCGGGGTCGGCTGGGTGGTGGTGGAGGGCGCGGCTCCCCCGCTGTCCCTGCCGATTGCCTATCGGGACAACGACATTGCGTTGTACCGCGTCGGTGGGACGACGCCCGCGGCATCGGGACGCGCGCTGCTCATCGCCGCACACGTGGTGTGGCTGGGCATGCTGATCGGCGCCCCCGCCGCGATGGCCGTTCAGCGGTGGCGGGGCCTCAGTACGCCCCGTCGCCGCGTGCCACCACGCTGATGGTCTTCAGGATGATCCCCACATCGGTGAGCATCGACCAGTTGTCGACGTACGAAAGATCAAGGCGCACAGCCTTGTCCCACGTGAGGTCGGACCGTCCGCTGATCTGCCACAACCCCGTCACACCCGGTTTGACGAGCAGCTTGCGCCTGATATCGCCGTTGTAGGTCTCGACCTCCCGGCGCAGCGGTGGCCGGGGGCCCACGACGCTCATGTCCTGCTTGAGCACGTTGATGAACTGCGGCAGCTCGTCGATGCTGTAGCGGCGCAACACCTTTCCGACCATCGTCACCCGCGGGTCGTCGCGCATCTTGAACATGACGCCGCCGGCCATCTCGTTCGACGGCAGCAGGTCTTCGAGGCGCTCCTCCGCGTCGACCACCATGCTGCGGAACTTGATCATCGTGAACGGCTCACCGTCCAGCCCGATGCGCTCCGACCGGTAGAACACCGGGCCGCGACTCGTCATCTTGATGGCGATGGCCGCGAGCACCAGCAGCGGCGCCGTCCCGATCAGCGCCGCCAGCGCGAAGCCGAAGTCGAACGCCTTCTTCAGGAAGCTCTTGGCACCGTGGTACTGCGGCTTCTCCACGTGCAGCAGCGGCATGCCGGCCACCGGCCGCATCGCGAGTCGCGCGCCGGCCACGTCGAGCAGGCCGGGCGACACCACCAGGTCGACGTCGGAGGCCTCGAGGCGCCAGGTGAGCCGCTGGATTCCGGCGACCCCGAAGTGCTCGGCGTCGGTCAGCGCCACGGTGTCGGCGGCGCAGCGGTCGCCGAGCGCGCCGAGGGCGTCGTTCTCGTCGCCGAAGATCGGGATCATCCGGTCACCGACCCTGATGACGTCGCCGCGCGCGCCAGGGTCTCCCGGGATGCCGGCCCCTACCACTACATAACCGTCGCCGGGATCGTTCATGAGTTCGGTTGCCAGGACGGCGATGGCGTCCCGATCACCAATGGCGAGAACGGATGTCAGGCATTCGCCCGCCTGTCGGCGCGCCCGCACCCGCCGCCGCCACAGCTTGCGTCCGATGAGCAGTCCGATGGTGCCCAACGGGAACGCGAGGGCCAGGTAGCCACGCGCGATCTCGAGGCGGGCCAGCAGAGCCACGATCGCGATGACCCCGAACGTCCAGAAGGAGGCGGCGACGACGCGGCGATATTCCTCGATGCCGCAGCCGAGGATCGACGCCGATCGGGCGTGATGAAGCGTCAGCACGCCCAGCCACAGGCAGGCCAGCACCAGCGAGTACCCGGTATAGAGCATGGAGGCCGACGGGCCGTAGCCCACTCCGCCGAATCGGACCCATTGTGCGAACAGCATCGCGAGGACGATGGTCGCGGCGTCGGTGAGCAGCACACGACGCGCGTAATGCGGCTGCCAGACCGTGCGTGAACTCGCCAGCCGCGTGAGCCCGAACGTCGAAAGCGTCATCGGCAACTCCACATGCTCAACTCCTCAGACCCGGTGGTACTTCGATGGAGCGGTATATCCAATTACATTGAATGAGAACGGAGTTCGAACGCACTGCATCACCGGGCCCAGTTGCCTGGATCCGCAAAATTCGAGGGACACCACGAAAGCCGGAACCCGCAGGCGGCCCTCATTGCTATTAAATTTGACTTGGCCGTCAGTTTATGCGGCCCGGCGGTGTCCAACAGCAAAACGGCAGATTTGGCTGGCCGTCACGCAGAATTTCCGGGGTGGGCGTGGACGCCCGGCGGCAGTACTGCGCGGCCCGGATGCGACGTCAGACGATCCCGTTGACGAACTTGCCGTCCCGGACCGCTTCGGCAACGGTCCGCATCGCGGAAGCGCTTTGCGGCCACGAGAATTCAGCCGCCCGCACCTGCGCCTTGGCACCCAGCTCGTCGCGCAGGACGGCGTCGGTCAGCAGAGTCTCGAGCGCCGTGACCAGACCGCGATGGTCATCGACCAGCAGGCCCGTCACCCCATCGACGATCGAGTCGGTCAGGCCGCCCGAGGACCGGTAGCCGACCGTCGGCACACCGTGCTGGGCGGCCTCGATGACGGCCAGCGCCCAGCCTTCCTTGCGCGACGGCAGCGCGTGGACCCAAGCCTGTTGCAGCACTTCGTGTTTGGTGGCCTCGTCGACGTGGCCGTGGAACGTGACCGCCGAGCTGATACCGAGCCGGCGAGCGTGGGCGACCAGCCGCTCGTCCCACCAGCCGCCGCCGACGACGTCCAGGCGCAGTCCCGGCACCACCGGCGCCAGCAGCGCGACGGCGTCGAGCACGTCCTCGATCTGCTTGTGCGGCACCAGTCTCGACAGCACCACGATGCGCGGCTCGGCCGCGCGGGGCAGCGCGAGGGACGCCGCCGGAGCGAGGTCGACCCCGTTGCGGACGACGGCGATCCGCGAAGCGTCGACACCCAGGTCCACCAGGTCCCGGGCCGACGGCAGTGACACCGTCACGTACTGGTTGTTGCGGTGCAGCCGGGGCGAGAGCCGCGACTCCACGAACCAGCCGAACTTGCTCATGAACCGCCCAGCTACCGGCCACTGGTCGCGGTGGCAGTGATGCACCAGCACCATCGCGCGCCGGCCGTAGGCCAAGCGAGCCAGGAAGGGGATGCCGTTCTGCGAATCGATCACCACATCCGGCCGGACGCCGCGCAGCGGACCCAGCCCGACACGGGCCAGCACCATGGCCAGCCCGGCCCAGATGTAGACCGACAGCCGGCCGCCGCCGCGACTGATCCGAATGCCGTCGACGACCTCGGTGCGCGACGCCCCGCGATAGCGCGCCGTCCGCAGCGTCACCCGCACCCCGGACTCGGCCAGCTGCGCGCCGATGCGCTGCAGATACGTCTCGCTGCCACCGCCCTGGGGATGGCCGGTGTCCCGCCAGCAGAGCAGCAGCACCGACCGGATCTCGTCAGGAGATCCAGCGGGTTGCTGGGGGTGGTCTGGCATCGAATGAAGGGTACCGGTCAGTAGGGTTGCGGAGTGAATCGCTGGGCAGCCAAACGACTGGTCATCACGCGTGAGCGGGCCACCCTCGCCCGCTCGATCCGCCTGCTCAGCGAGTTCCGTTTCGAGCAGAGTGACCCGGCCCGCTTCTACGGCGGCCTCGCCCGGGACACCGTCGCCCTGGTGGACGGCCTTTGGCGCGACCTCAACGGAGCCGCACCCGACGGCGCCACGGTGCTCGACGTCGGCGGCGGCCCCGGCTACTTCGCCACCGAATTCTCCAGCGCCGGAATGACATACATCGGTGTCGAACCCGACCCCCGGGAGATGCATGCCGGCCCGGCCGCCCAACCCGACGGCGCCGGCACCTTCGTGCGGGCCTCGGGCATGGCCCTGCCGTTCGCCGACGGCAGCGTCGACGTCTGCCTGTCGTCGAACGTCGCCGAGCATGTCCGCGAACCGTGGCTGATGGGCCGGGAGATGTTGCGGGTGACCCGGCCGGGCGGGCTGGTGATCCTGTCGTACACGGTGTGGCTGGGTCCCTTCGGCGGCCACGAGATGGGGCTGACGCACTACCTCGGCGGCCGGCGGGCCGCCGAGATGTACACCCGCAAACACGGCCACCGGCCGAAGAACGACTACGGATCGTCGTTGTTCGCGGTATCGGCCGCGGCTGGCCTGGAGTGGGCGCGCAGCACGGGGGCGCTGGTCGCCGCATTCCCTCGCTACCACCCGCGATGGGCCTGGCGTGCGACTTCTGTACCGGTGTTACAGGAGTTCTTGACGAGCAACCTGGTGTTGGTGCTCCGGCCCAGCTGAATGACCTAATTGGAACATGTTCTCGTTTGGCCGAAAACTGGGTAGTGTGACGGCCATGACACAGAGCACGGCATTCAAAACCGAGTGGGATCAGCTGTTCATCGGCGGTCAGTGGACCGCACCCGCGACGTCGGACGTCATCGAGGTGCACTCCCCGGCCACCGGCGAGCTCGTCGGCAAGGTGCCACTGGCCTCGAAGGCCGACGTGGATGCCGCCTGCGCCGCCGCACGCAAGGCGTTCGACGAGGGCCCGTGGCCCAAGATGTCCCCGGCCGAGCGCGCCGCGGTGATCGCCGAGGCGTCGCGCATCATGACCGAGCGCGCCGACGAGCTGAAGTTCCTGCTCTCCGCCGAGACCGGCCAGCCGCCGAGCATCGTCGACATGATGCAGTACGGCGCGGCCATGTCGTCGTTCAACTACTACGCAGGTGCCGCGGACAAGTTCCAGTGGAGCGACATCCGCGATGGCATCTACGGCCAGACCCTGGTGACCCGTGAGCCCATCGGCGTCGTCGCCGCCGTCGCCGCGTGGAACGTGCCGTTCTTCCTGGCCGCCAACAAGCTGGGCCCGGCCCTGCTGGCCGGCTGCACCGTCGTCCTCAAGCCCGCCGCCGAGACGCCGCTGTCGGTCTTCGCCATGGCGCAGGCCTTCGCCGACGCCGGCCTGCCCGAGGGCGTGCTGTCGATCGTGCCCGGCGGCCCCGAGACCGGCCGCGCGCTGACCGCCAACCCCGAGATCGACAAGTTCACCTTCACCGGCAGCTCGGCCGTCGGCAAGGAGATCGGCAAGGTCGCCGCCGAGCGGCTCAAGCCCTGCACCCTGGAACTCGGCGGCAAGTCCGCGGCGATCATCCTCGAAGACGCCGACCTGGACTCCACCCTCCCGATGCTGCTGTTCTCGGGCCTGATGAACACCGGCCAGGCCTGCGTCGGACAGACCCGCATCCTGGCCCCGCGGTCGCGGTACGACGAGGTCGTCGAGAAGGTGGCCGCCGGCGCGGCCGCCATGCAGGTCGGTCTGCCGGACAACCCGGCCGCCATGATCGGTCCGCTGATCAGCGAGAAGCAGCGCGAGCGCGTCGAGAGCTACATCAAGAAGGGTGTCGAGGAAGGCGCCCGCATCGCCACCGGCGGCGGCCGTCCCGAGGGCCTGGACTCCGGCTGGTTCGTGCAGCCGACGGTGTTCGCCGATGTCGACAACTCGATGACCATCGCCCAGGAGGAGATCTTCGGCCCGGTGCTGGCGATCATCCCCTTCGACACCGAAGAGGACGCCATCCGGATCGCCAACGACTCGGACTACGGCCTGGCCGGCAGCGTCTACACCACCGACATCCCGCGGGCCATGAAGATCGCCTCGCAGATTCGCACCGGCACCTACGCCGTCAACATGTACGCCTTCGATCCGGGCGCGCCGTTCGGCGGCTACAAGAACTCGGGCATCGGCCGCGAGAACGGCCCCGAGGGCATCGAGGCCTACTGCCAGGCCAAGAGCGTGCTCATGCCGTTCGGCTACACCCCGGAGTAAGCAGTACTGCCTTCGTCCGGATGGCCATCCGCGCCTTGTCCTTCGCCCCTCGGGGGACCCGGCCGGGTGGCCATTCGGCTTTTCAGCACCGGTGTTTTATCCCAGGCGGCACCCAGCGAACGCTGATAGCGTCACGCCCGTCCGAAGGTCTGGCAAACAATCTGGGAGGAAACGTATGGCTGTCTCTGTGGATCTCGAGAAGTCGCTCGACAAGGCATATGAGGACAAGTCCCTCAAGGACATCCTCGACGCATCGCCCGCCGCGCTGGCCGGGGTCAGTGACTCCGACGCCGAGCACCTCGCCGCGGCATTCAACATCAAGACCGTGCGCCAGCTCGGCTCCAACAAGTACTTCGCCGTCGCTGCCGCGCTCGTCGCGCTGGAGAACGCCGGCTAATTTTCTCCGCGAGCAGAAACAAAACTGCCCCTACTCCTCGGAGTGGGGGCAGTTTTGTGTCTGCTCGTCTCGTTGCCCGCCACGAGGGTGCACTCAGATCGCACCTCTCGCCCGATCTTCGATCTGGCTGCACGCTCGTGATCAACGCGGCCGTACATCTTCGCCAATGTGCGGACAGATCGTCCTGCAGGCCAGATCCCCGATCTGAGCGCACGCTCGGAGGTGGAGCCACAACGCCCCCGCGGAAGACCCCTGGTGACGGTCTGCACATCGAGTTCGGGCGTCATTCCCAGGAGTGAACTCCTGATCACAGAATTATGTAGCCAGCCATAATTTTGCCGACATTTGGCCGCCGTGGCCGCCCATTAGTGACCTGGAATACATTCTTTGGCCCGATGTGTCCGACGTTTTATGCTGAGACCCATATCAAGGAGGGCGCCATGTGGGTCGTCGAGGTCAACGTGAAGGGCCATCGCTTCACGCACACCGTCCTGGGTGCCAACGCGCGGCTGCGTGAAGCGGCGCGGGGCGTGCAGGATCGGATGACGCAGCTGCGGAACCGGGTCACGCATTGACGTCAGCTGAGCCCGTCACCAAGACGGTCAACAAGCGGGGCGCCACGCGGGAACGGATGGTGCGCAGTGCCGCCGCCGTGCTACGTGAACGCGGCGCCGCGGGCCTGACCATCGACGAGGTGCTGGTCCGTAGCGGTGCCCCGCGCGGCTCGGTCTACCATCACTTTCCCGAGGGCCGCAGCCAGCTGCTGATCGAGGCCCTGCAGTTCGCCGGCGATGCGATTGCCGCCCATATCGACGGTTCCGCCGCCTACGGCGGCATCGCCCTCGTCCGCGGATTCGTCACGTTCTGGGATCGCATCCTCGCCGACAGTGACTTCACCGCCGGGTGTCCGGTGGTCGCCGCGGCGGTCGGGTCGGGCGACGAAGCGCCGACCCTGACCCCCATCGCCGCCGAGATCTTCGACCGGTGGCGCACCGCGCTCGGACACGCCTTCGCCGCCGAAGGCTTCAGCGACACCGACGCGTCAACCCTGGCCGTCACCTGCCTGGCCGCGCTCGAGGGCGCCGTGATCCTGAGCCGCTCGTCACGCAGCGTCGAGCCGTTGCACGATGTTGCCACTCAGCTCGAATTCCTGATCAAGGCAAAGGCTTTCGTCAAGAACAACGGCCTGCCGACCGCCGGCAGTTAGCCTTCCGCGCGAGCCCAGCGCGCACACACGAAGTCCCTGTTGACGGCGGATTCCACCAGCCGCCACTCCGAGCGCACCGGCAGCACCGGCGCGCCCTCGCCCAGCGAGCACGGCGCGTACGACACCACCAGTTCATCGACCAGGCCGGCCGTCACGAACTGCGCCGCAACGTCCCCGCCTCCGAGGATCCACACGTCGCGGTCGCCCGCCGCCTCGACCAGCGTCGGATGCAGTTGCGCCACATCACCGCTCACCGCCTGCACCGGATGGCCGTCGACGACGATGCCGGGCCGGGACGTGAGCACCCACGTCGGCTGGGGGTACGGCCAGTCGCCCGGCTCGTGCTCGACGACCCACTGGTACGTCGTCGACCCCAGGACGAGGGCACCGACGGACTTCTCGAACGCCTTGTAGCCGAACGGCCCTTCGACGTCGATGTCACGCGAGAGCAGCCAGTCCAGGCTGCCCGCGGAATCGACGATGAAGCCGTCCAAGCTGGATGCGGTGTAGTAGATGGTCGCCATCTCGCCGAGTATGCCGTGACCCACCGACAATCTGCGGCGCCATGATTACTGTTGCCCGATGGACGATTTCGACGCGCTCCGCGCCGACGACGGTGACCTGGCGGAACTGCGCAACGACGTGCGCCGGTTCCTGGCCGAGGACGCGGCGCAGTTCGGCTGGCAGCCCGGTGTCGACTGCTGGCTGTCGAAGTGGGACGCCGACTTCAGCAAGCGGCTGGCGGCGGCCGGCTTCGTCGGGCTGACGATCCCCGTCGAGTACGGCGGCCGCGGGCGCAGCCACATGCACCGGTACGTCGTCACCGAGGAACTCCTGGCCCACGGCGCCCCGGTGGCCGCGCACTGGATCGCCGACCGACAGGTGGCGCCCGCCCTCCTGAGCTACGGCAGCGAGGAGCAACGGCGCCGGCTCCTACCCCGAATAGCTTCCGGCACTTTGTATTCGGCCATCGGCATGAGTGAGCACGAGGCGGGTTCCGACCTGGCCGCCGTCACCACCAGGGCCACCCGCACCGACGGCGGCTGGCTGCTGAGCGGCAGCAAGGTCTGGACCAGCGGTGCGCATCTGGCCCACCAGATCGTGGTGCTCGCCCGCACCAGCCCCCTGGACCCGAAACATCGGCACGCGGGGTTCAGTCAGTTCATCGTCCCCACCGACGCTCCGGGCGTCACCATCGAGCCCATCGTCCAGATGAACGGTGAGCACCATTTCAACGAGGTGCTGTTCGACGACGTCGCGCTGACCGACGCCGACCTGCTGGGCACGGTCGGTGCCGGCTGGCATCAGGTGACCTCCGAACTGGGTTTCGAGCGCAGCGGGCCGGAGCGCTTCCTGTCCACGGCCACACTGCTTTTCGCCCTCGTCGAGGCACTACGGGACGAACCCCGCGCCGACGTCGGCGACCTGATGGCACGGATGATCTCGGTGCGCCAACTCTCGATATCGGTCGCCAGGGCGCTGACGGCCGGCCAGGACGCCGCGGTGTCCGCCGCACTGGTGAAGGACCTCGGCACCCGCTTCGAACAGGATTCCGTCGAGATCGCCGCGGAGCTGCTGGACCAGTACGAGGGCCCCGACCGCCGGCGGCTGCAGACGATGCTGGACACCGCCCGCGTGCACGCACCGCTGTTCACGCTGCGCGGCGGCACGAATGAGGTCCTGCGCGGCATCGTCGCCAAGAACTGGACCAAACAGGTTGCTGCCGAACAGCATTCGGACGAGTATGCGGAATTGCGCGAACTGGCCGAGCAGATCGGCCGGACGGCCGCGCCCGCGCGGGCATTGCCGCTGACGTTCGACGACGCGTTGTGGCGCACCGCCGAGGGTTCAGGGCTGACCCGGCTGAGCAGTGACGCCGACGCCGGGCCCGCCGCCACGGCCGTAGTGCTGGGCGCTCTGGCCCGCCACGGGGCCGCGGTACCGATCGCCGAAACCGACGTGCTGGCAACATGGTTGGCCGCCGAAGCCGGACTGCCGATACCGGAATCGGGGCCGCTCACACTGGCGGTGGACGGCGTCGCCACCTGGCCACAATGCGGGCCCGTCGTGGTGGCCACCCGAGGTGCCGACGCCCTGTACGTCGCGCTGCGCGACGCACCGACACTCGTCGACGACGGACACAATCTCGCCGGCGAGCTCCGCGCCATCGTCGAATTCGACACCGCGGCAGCCGATGTCGTCCAGCTTCCACTCGCGGTCGCCGACGAGCTGACCATCCGCGGCGCCTGGTGTCGCTGCGTGCAGATCGTCGGCGCCTTCGATGCGGCCGCACAACTGACCGTCGCGCATACCGAGACGCGCATACAGTTCGGCCGCCCGCTCGCGGCGTTCCAGGCCGTGCAACACTCGCTGGCCACGATGCTCGGGGAGATCGAGCGCGCCAGAGCGGCAACCGTTCTGGCGATCACCGCCGCCGCTCGGTACGGCTTCGGCGACGACCGCACCGCCTACGCCACCACGGTGGCCAAGGTCGCCGTCGGCCGGGCCGTCGCCCCGGTGACGACCATCGCCCATCAGCTGCACGGCGCCATCGGCACCACGGCGGAACATCCGCTGTGGCGCGCCACCCTGCGCGCTCGCAGTTGGGCCGATGAGTTCGGTAGCACCGGTCGGCACGCCCGGAGACTGGCCGACCGCACGGCGACGACGGACGCCTGGGATGTGACGGTGGGCCGCACCGGAAACCCGTTGTGACCTAAGTCAATATCCGCGCGGAAAGTGCGTTCCGTCCGCTTGTGACGGCCACCACTGCGCTACCGGCGGTCTCGGTAAAAACTCGACACATGTCCAAGAAGAGTGGCGCTTTCGCCGCGTTGGCCGTCTGTGCCGCCCTGCCCGCCGCGACCGTCGTCGCGGCGCCCGCCCAGGCCGCCGGCACGGCCCGTCAGACCCTGATGTCGCGGGCCTACACCTGCGATCGGCAGCCGATCAACTACATGAAGTTCCGCTTCCCGGCAGTCCCGACGGCGGAGATCACCTCCGATGGGCGCACCGCCACCGCCCACATCGAGATGCTCGACGGCGCGCGCAACGCGCAGTACACGGTCCGCGTGATCCCGGCACCGCATGCCACCCTCGGCTGCCTGCCGGGCGACCCGAGCATCGGCACCGCCCCGCTGAGCACCGACGGCTGGGGCAACGGCAGCGCCACCGTCCAGCTGCCCGTCGCCCCCGGCACCACCGGCGTCTGGGTCGCGGTCGATCTGCCCCAGCCGCATTCGCAGAGCCCGGCCGAGTTCTACAGCAGCGACTTCGTCGCCTCGGTCTGACCCCACTGGCCGACGACAGCCGTCTCCCGGTAGAACAAACACATGCGCTACCGGGAGAACATGACGTCGCGGCGACTCATCGGCGGTCAGACCGCCGTGCTGGCAGCCGCCCTGCTGCTGGCCGGATGTTCGGGTGACAAGCAGCCGGCGCAGCCGACCTCCTCGACGTCGAGCGCTCCGGCGCAGAGTTCCTCGGCCGCCCCGAGCACGCCCGCGGCGGAAGCGCCGCCGTCACCCACCAGCCGTCAGCTCGACGGCGGGACGTGCCTGCAACTCACCGGCGCGGTGGTGAACCTGATGTCCGGCGCGTCCCCCGAGGACTCGAAGGCAGCCGGGGACACCATCAACGGTTTCCACCCGCCGGCCGATGTGCAGGCCGCCGTGACGCATTTCGTCAAGACCAACGGCCTGCACAGCAGCGATCCCGACCGCAGCCAGTTCAGCCGCACGCTCAACAACTGGGTTGAGCAGCAGTGCCCCGTGCAGCAGCCGGAAAAGAAACCGAGGTAGCAGCATCGGCTGAGCCGATGGTCGGCAGCCTCAGCTACCGGTCCACTGCGGCGCGCGCTTTTCGGCGAAGGCCACCGCGCCCTCGCGCGCATCCTTCGACATGAAGACCGGCCCCAGAATGGCGCCCTGCTTCTCCCACTTCTCGGCGTCGGACCAGTCGGACGACTCGACGATGATGCGCTTGGTCGCGGCGACCGCGAGCGGCCCGTTCGCGGTGATCCGCTCAGCCAGCGCGAGCGCGGCATCGAGTGCGCCACCGGGCTCGGTCAGCTCGTTGACCAGGCCCAGTTCGTGCGCCCGCGTCGCGGTCAGGTTGTCACCGGTGAGGGCGAGTTCCATCGCGATGGCGTACGGGATGCGCTGCGGCAGCCGCAGCAACCCGCCGGCGCCGGCGACCAGGCCGCGCTTGACCTCGGGGATGCCGAAGGCCGCCGCGTTGGACGCGACGATCAGGTCGGCCGACAGCGCCAGCTCGGTGCCACCCGCCAGGGCGTAGCCCTCGACAGCAGCGATCAGCGGCTTGGCCGGCGGACGCTGGGTGAAGCCGAGGCCGCGATCCGAGAGGATGTTCTCGCCTTTGGCGAAGGCCTTCAGATCCATGCCCGCACAGAACGAGCCGCCGGCTCCCGTCAGCACCGCGACGGACAGTCCCGGGTCTTCGTCGAGGCGGTCCGCGGCGGCGGCCAGGCCCTTGCTGACCGCTGAGTTGACAGCGTTCTTGGCCTGGGGCCGATTGATGGTGATGATCAGTATGCGGTCGCGCTGTTCGACGAGGACAGCATCTTCGCTGGTGGCTTCTTCGGTCACGACGGTGATGCTAGCCACAGGGGATTGGCGTCCGGCGGTCAACCAGTGAATAATCGAAAATTAGAACATGTTCTAGTTTTTGCCGCAGTCAGAGGAGAAACCGTGGCCAAGCTGCCCGAAATCACCAAATTCGACCCGGAGCTGACCGAGAAGGTCATGGGGATTCTCCGACCGCTGCTGAAGGTCTATCACCGATCCGAGGTCCGCGGATTGGAGAACATTCCCCTCGGCGGCGCACTGGTGGTGAGCAACCACTCGGGCGGCATGCTGCCCATGGACGTGCCGATCTTCTCGTCGCACTTCTACGAGAAATACGGCTACGACCGCCCCGTCTACACTCTCAGCCACGCCATGCTGATGGTCGGCCCGACCGCGGACTTCTTCAAGAAGACCGGCTACATCCTGGCGAGCCACGAGAACGCCGACGAGGCACTGCGCTCCGGCGGCCTCGTCGTCGTGTTCCCCGGCGGGGACTACGACGTCTACCGGCCGTCGACCGACGCCAACAAGATCGACTTCGACGGCCGCAAGGGTTACGTGAAGGCCGCGATCAACGCCGGCGTCCCGATCGTGCCGATGGTCGGCATCGGCGGCCAGGAGACCCAGCTGTTCCTGACCCGCGGCGAGAAGATCGCCAAGGCGCTCGGTCCCATCGCCCGCGCCGCGCGCGCCAAGGTGGTGCCGCTGTCCATCGGGCTGCCGTTCGGGCTGTCCGCCGTGCTGCCGCTGAACCTGCCGCTTCCGTCGAAGATCGTCATGCAGGTGCTGCCGCCCGTCGATCCCACGGCGATCGCCTTCGCCTCCGGCGATGAGCCCGACGTCGATGCCGTCGACGCGCACGTCCGCAAGGTCATGCAGGACGCTCTCGACGAACTCGCCGAAGAGCGCCGCTTCCCGGTAATAGGCTGACCGGCCGTGGGAATCACCGACAAGCTGACCGCGACAGCGGGCCTGGTCAACACCATGGTGCGGGCCGGTGTCATCGCCCCGCTCCGCCCGGACAAGTACGTGCGGATCGCCGGTGCCATGGCGCGCGAAAACATGAGCGTCACTTCGGGTTTCGCGAGTTCCGCGCAACGCTGCGGGAACCGCCCCGGCCTCATCGACGAGCTGGGCACGCTGACCTTCAGTGAGCTCGACAAGCGCGGCGACGCCTTCGCCGCCGCCCTGCAGACGCTGCCCTCGGCCAAGGTCGTGGGCATCATGGCACGCAACCACCGCGGCTTCGTCGACTCCCTGATCGCGGCCAACCGCATCGGCGCAGATGTGTTGCTGCTCAACACTTCCTTCGCCGGCCCGGCGATGGCCGAGGTCGTGGCCCGCGAGAACGTCGACGTCATCATCTACGACGAAGAGTTCACGGCGACGGTCGATCGTGCGCTCGAGGGCCGGACCGGCACCACGCGAATCGTGGCGTGGACCGATACCGACGACCACCCGCTGACCGTCGAGTCGCTCATCATCGACCACCTGGGGCTGCAGCCGCGACGCACCGGCGAGAAGAGCCGGGTGATCCTGCTGACCTCCGGAACCACCGGAACTCCCAAGGGCGCCAAGCATTCCGGCGGTGGGCTGGACGCACTGAAGGCCATCCTGGATCGGACGCCGTGGCGCACGGAGGAGACGACCGTCGTCGTCGCACCGATGTTCCACGCCTGGGGCTTCTCGCAACTGGTTTTCGCGGCATCGATGGCCTGCACCGTCGTCACGCGCCGCAAGTTCGACCCACAGGCCACGCTGGCGTTGGTCGACAAGTACCAGGCAACCGGATTGTGCGTCGTCCCAGTGATGTTCGACCGCATCATGGAACTGCCCGACCACATCCGCAACCGCTACAGCGGCCGCTCGCTGCGGTTCGCCGCGGCCTCCGGCTCACGGATGCGCCCCGACGTCGTCACCTCGTTCATGGACCAGTTCGGTGACGTCATCTACAACAACTACAACGCCACCGAGGCCGGCATGATCGCCACCGCGACGCCGGCCGACCTGCGCGCCGCCCCCGACACCGCCGGCCGCCCGGCCGAGGGCACCGAGATCAAGATCCTGGACGCCGACTTCAACGAGTTGCCGACAGGCGAGGTGGGCACCATCTACGTGCGCAACTCGACCCAGTTCGACGGCTATACCTCCGGCGCCACAAAGGATTTCCACCAGGACTACATGTCCTCGGGTGACGTCGGCTATCTCGATGCCGCGGGCCGCCTGTTCGTGGTGGGCCGCGACGACGAGATGATCGTGTCGGGCGGCGAGAACGTCTACCCCATCGAGGTGGAGAAGACGCTGTCCACCCACCCGGACGTCGCCGAGGCCACGGTACTGGGCGTCGACGACGAGCAGTACGGCCAGCGCCTGGCCGCGTTCGTCGTGCTGGCCGACGGGGCAACGGCCACCGAGGACGTCCTCAAGCAGCACGTGCGCGACAACCTCGCCAATTACAAAGTGCCACGGTCGATCACGGTGCTCACGGAGCTGCCGCGCAACAGTACCGGCAAGATCGACCGCCGCGAGCTGAAGGCGCTGGCCGATGGCGCGTAAAACGGTGACCCTGCTACGGGCTGTCCTCGGTCTCGTCAACGCCACCAACGCGGCCAGCCCGCTGGCCCGGTCCGGGAACCCCGGCATCGTCGCGTTCGCGTACGGCTGGCCGTCCAGTGAAGCAGCCGGCTTCGTGCTCAGTTCCTCAATACTGTCCGCGATCCGCCGGGGCCGGCATGGCGCCTTCTCGGGCACCAGCGGCCGAATCGCGTTGGCCATCAACGCGATCACCTGGGCCATCCTGGGTTACATCCTCACCCGCAGCCGGAGCTCGCGGCCCGCGTTCGAGGAGCCGCTGGATGACGTGATCGGTCCGCGCAACCCGGCCGATCCCGGCGTCCCGCGCCTGCCCGGCATCGGGCGCACCATGCTGTCGCGCCGCAAGTACAACAAGGACACCGTCAAGTACGGCCCGCACCGCGCCAACCTGGCCGACATCTGGCGCCGCCCGGACCTGCCGCGTGACGGTAAAGCCCCTGTGCTGCTTCAGGTTCCGGGTGGTGGCTGGATGCTCGGCGATCGCCGGCCGCAGGCGTACCCACTGATGGGCGCCCTGGCCGACCGCGGCTGGATCTGCGTGTCCATCGGCTACCGCGTCAGCCCGAAACATCAGTGGCCGGCGCACATCATCGACGTGAAGCAGGCCCTGGCCTGGGTCAAGGAGCACATCGCCGAGTACGGCGGCGATCCGGATTTCGTCGCGATCAGTGGCGGCTCGGCGGGCGGTCACCTGTCCTCGCTCGCAGCCCTGACTCCCGGAGATCCCCAGTGGCAGCCCGGTTTCGAAGATGCCGACACCTCGGTGGTGGCCGCAGTCCCGGTGTACGGCCGGTACGACTGGTTCGGCTTCGAAGGCCCCGGCCGCGCCGAGATGATGCGTGCCCTCGAGCAGCTGATCATCAAGAAGCGGTACGCCAACGACTCGCAGGTGTTCCTCGACGCTTCGCCCATCAAGCGGATCGGACCCGACGCGCCACCGTTCTTCGTGCTGCACGGCACCAACGACACGTTGATCGACGTCCAGGAGGGACGGGACTTCGTCGCAGCGCTGCGCGAGCAGTCACCGGCGCCGGTGGCGTACGCCGAGATCCCCAACGCGCAGCACGCATTCGACGTCTTCGGCTCGGCGCACGGCCGCTACACCGCCGAGGCGATCACGCGGTTCCTGGAGTGGGTGCGGGCGGAGAAGGCGAAGGTCGCCGACTCCGAGAGTGTCGGCTAGCGGGCGGTCCGGCCGGCCGGCGCGGTACGTGACCGCGCCGCTGTCATGGACATGTCCGATCTGGATCCGTCACCAACGGCTGACATCGTCACCTTGGGTTGACACTGTCAGCCCAAGGTGACGGCTCCCAGCCCGAACACACTTGGAGACGGGTCGCACCGGTCTCGGTCACACGAAACGTGTCGGTCCGTCGGCACATACTTTCCCCAGTGATCGACCCCGGAAGGTACAGCCATGACCTACCCAACCGAGCGGCCCTGGTGGGAACCACAACAACGCCGTCCGACGCGCGAAGAGATCGATGCCGCCGGCGATGCCTTCCGAAAAGCACATGGCCTTGACGTCGATGATGACGACGACGATTGGTCATTTGATGACGAACCCGCAGAACCCGATCCAATAGCCGCGGATGTATTCGGCGGCATCAGCCGACGAGCGCTGGCTCAGGCTCGCGACGACCTCGTCAGCGCCAAAACGCAATACGAGCAGGCCGTCCGCCAGGCCCGCGCCAACGGATGGACCTGGGCCGAGATCGGTCGGATCATGGGCGTGTCACGCCAGGTGCTCCACAAACGATTCCGCAACCGCCCGGCGGACTGACGCACCACCGGGCGCAAATCTACTGCGCCATGGCGGTCTCGACGACCGTCAGCTCCTCGGAAAGCCCTGCGGCCCTGCGGATCTGCTTGAAGTCGGCGACCATGCCGGCCGTCACCTCATGCGGATCGTCGGTGGTGGCACCGTCGGCGAGCACCGAGATGTTGAGCTGGTCGACGTAGCTCCACACCGTGATGTTCAGCCCGCTGCCCGCGGTGAGCGGTCCGACAGAGTAGATCTCGGTGACGGTCGCGCCGCCGACCTTGCCGCGTTCGCGGGGCCCCGGCACGTTGGAGATGTTGAGGTTCAGCACCTTGTTCTGCCCGTCCTTGTTGGACAGGCGGCGGAACATCGATTCCATCGGCGCCGGCGGCATGTAGGCCGCCCACCGGGCGACCAGCTCCGGGCCGACCAGCTGATGACTCTCCTTGGCCAGCAAGGCGGCCTCGCGGGCCTGCTGGACGCGCTGCGCGGCATCGTCGACGTCGACGGGCAACGCGATCAGCACACCACTGAATCGGTTGCCGGAGATACGATCCGGTGAAAAATCGTAGCTCATCGGCACCGACGCCAGCAGCGCGTGGTCGGCCTTGCCGTCGTATTTCAGCAGCAGCTCGCGCAGCGCCCCCGACGACATCGCCAGCACCAGGTCGTTGATGGTGACACCGAGCTTCTTGCTGGTCTCCTTGACGTCCGCGAGCGCCAAAGTCGCTGTGGCGAAACGCCGTTGGGGTGTGATGACGTGGTTCATGAAGCTCGGGGGCGGCGTGAACGGCCGGGTCAGTTCGGGCGACAGCTTGCGGCTGCTCTTGCGTACCCGCGCCATGCCGTCGGCGGTGTACTTCACGACGCCGGGGAACCGCGCGATCTGCCGGAGGTGATCCGCGAACGCGGACCGGACGAGCTGGCCGCGCGACGGTGCCGGATCCGTCACGTACAGATCGTTGTCCCGCTGCGGACCCTCGGTGATGTCCATGCCGAGCGCCAGCAGGTTGGCCGAGGCCACCCCGTCGGCCAATGCGTGATGGATCTTGCCGACCACGGCGACCCGCCCGTTGGCCAGGCCTTCGACGAGGTACATCTCCCACAGCGGACGGCTGCGATCCAGTGGGGTACTGGCGATTTCGCCGATCGCCTCGTCGAGTTCACGGCGGCCACCGGGGGCGGCCACCCGCCACGGCCGGACGTGATACTCGAGGTCGACCTCGGCATGCTCCCGCCACATGGGGTGGTGGAACTTGAACGGGATGTCGACGAGTTGATAGCCGAAAGGCTCCAGCTTGTGCAGGCGTTCGCGGAGCACGCGGCGGAACTCGTCGATGCCGAACGTGCGGTCGCCCAGGCCGGCGAGGTCGATGACGGCAATCTTGAGGGTGTGCATGTGCACGTTGGGCGTTTCCGAATACAGCAGGAACGCGTCCCACCCACTCAGTCGTTTCACTCGACCTCTCCTGCGCTTCGGGTCAGAACCTCGGCCGGTCGATCGGTCTAGACGACCTCTTCGACGCAGTGCTGGTTCTGGTTCCGGCGAACCTCATCGAGGAACAACCCTATGGCAGTGGCCATCGATCCCGTGCGGGCACCGTCCGTCATGTCGAAACCGTGTCCGGCACCGGGCAATTCGATATAGCTGACCGTCGAAGCGGACACCGCGCGCAGCTCGTGTACGAAGTCCCGCGCCTGCGCCACCGGAATGACGCTGTCGCCGCTGCCGTGAATGACCAGGAACGGCGGTGCGTCGCGGTGCACGCGCGCGATCGGCGAAGCCTGCCGGTAGATCTCGGGATGCTTGTCGATGCGGCGCCGGACCACGACGCGCTCCAGGAAGTCGACGAATTCCTCGCGTTCCTTGGTCGACCGGTCCTCCCAGTCGTATCGGCCGTAGATACCGACGACGGCGTCGACCGAGGTGTCGGCGCCCTCGGGCAGCTCGGTCTGCAGTTCGGGGTCGTTGGCGGTCAGGCCGGCCAGCGCGGCGAGGTGCCCACCGGCCGAGCCGCCGGAGATCGCGATGAAATTGCGGTCGCCGCCGAACTTGTCGACGTTGGCCCGGGCCCAGGCGATCGCGGTCTTGACGTCGGTGATGTGTTGCGGCCAACGGTGATTCGGGGCCACGCGGTAGTCGATGGACAGACAGACCCAGCCCTGCTGGGCCAGATGGCTCATCAGGGCGTAGCCCTGCAGCAGCCGGCTGCCGTGCACCCAGGCCCCGCCGGGCAGGTAGATCAGAACCGGGGCCGGCTCGGCGGGCAGGTCGTCGGCGCGCCAGACATCCAGCAGCTGCGACGGGCTGTCGCCGTAGCGCACCGAGGTGCGGTGCACCTGGCGCCGGTGTTCGCGTGCCCGCCAGAACGGCGGCGTGCGCTCCGGCGCCGGCCACTCGATGTCGAGTTCGGCCGGGGGCAGGACGCCCGTCAGCGCGGCCCGGACGACCTCGTTGGTGCAGTCCCGCTCGGCGCGGCGGATCTCGGCAACGCTGGGAGTGAACAGAGCCTTCGACGTGGACGCCCAGAAGCTGGGCACGTGCCGCATGCCCCAGAGGGTCATCGCAGTGGCGCCGCCGAGCGGCTCGAGGCTCTTGCCGATCACGGGCAGCGACGCGGCGGCCGTGGCCATCGCCAACAGGTGATCGGAGGGCTTGGCAGCCATGAACCAGCGCAGCCGGGTGGCCAAGGAAGGGCTGTGAACATCATTGTTCGGTCGAGCCGTCATTTCGCGAGCGTACACCGGCCTGACCACGGGGTTTCGGGGCCACAGCACATTCGCGGTCACAGTTCGGCGACTGTTCGTTTGTGAAGTGCATCACAGCTGGTCAGGACCTATTCGAAGCCGTACCGTCGTGCTTACAGTCGAGCCATGGGTGCCTCTGCGCTGGCGATCACCGACGACCACAACGACCTCGCGGACTCGGCGACGGGACTGCTGCGGCGGCTCGGCAGCCGGGCCGCCGCCCGCGCCACGCTCGAGGGCGGACCGTCGCATCCGGCCGGTTTCTGGACAGCCGCCGCCGATCTGGGCTGGCAGGGCCTGGCCATCCCCGAGGAGTTCGGCGGGTCCGGGTTCGGGCTGCCCGAGCTGGCGGTCGTACTCGAGGCGCAAGGCCGCGACCTCTGTCCTGGGCCGTTCCTGCCGACCGTCGCCGCCGCCGTCGTCATCGACCGGTGCGGAACCGACGAACTGCGCGCCGCGCTGCTGCCCGGGATGGCCGATGGCAGCACCGTGGCCGCGCTGGGATTGTCGGGCCACGTTCACAGCACTGCCCACACCGTGTTCGGCGAGAGCCCGACGGTGCTCGGCGCCCCTGATGCCGCGCTGCTGGTCCTGGTCGCCGGTGACGACGTGGTGGTCGTCGACGCGCAGGCCACCGGCGTCACCGTCAGCCCTCTCGACAGCACGGACACCACGCGCAGCATCGGCTCGGTGACGCTGGACCAGGCCGAGGCGATCGCCGTCATCCGCGATGCGGCGACCAAGGCGCACACCGCTTTTCGCATCCTGGCCGCTGCCGAGGCCGTCGGGATCAGTTGGGCGGCACTGGAAATGGCCGTCGAATACGCCAAGGTGCGGGAGCAGTTCGGCCGCACCATCGGCACCTTCCAGGCCGTCAAGCACCACGCCGCCAACATGCTGGTGGCGGCCGAACTCACCACCGCCGCAGCGTGGGATGCGGCCCGCGCCGACGATCTGGACGACGCCTGGTTCGGCGCCGCGGTGGCCGCCACCCAGGCGATCCACAGCCAGGTCTTCAACGCCGAGAACAACATTCAGCTGCACGGCGGCATCGGCTTCACCTGGGAACACGACGCACACCTGTATCTGCGCCGTGCCCTCACGCTGTCCGCGCTGACCGCGGACGGCGCCGACCCGCTGGCCGATGTGGTCGACGGACAACGCACCGGCCGGGCCCACGGCGCGTCGTTCGCCCTCCCCGAGGAAGCGGCCGAATACCGCACCGCCGCCCGCGATGCCGTCGCCACGCTGCGGTCGCTGCCCGAGGACGAGCAGCGGGACTTCCTTGTCGATTCCGGCTATCTGGTGCCGCACTGGCCCAAGCCGTGGGGCCGGGACGCGGGCGTGCTGGAGCAGCTGGCCATCGAGGAGGAGTTCCGCGACGTCGAGCGGCCCGACCTCGGCATCACCGGCTGGGTGACGCTGACCATCGCCCAGGCCGGCACCGACGACCAGCGTGAGCGCTGGGTGTACCCGGTACTGCGCGGCGAGATCATGTGGTGCCAGCTGTTCTCCGAGCCCGAGGCCGGCTCGGACGCGGCCGCCGTGCGCACCAGCGCCAAGAAGGTCGACGGCGGCTGGCTGGTGACCGGCCAGAAGGTATGGACCAGCCTGGCCCAGTACTGCCAGTGGGGTCTGGCCACGGTGCGCACCGATCCCGATGCCCCCAAGCACGCCGGCGTCACGATGATGGCGATCGACATGAAGGCGCCCGGCGTGACCGTCAACCCCCTCAAGGGCCTGACCGGCAACGCCCACTTCAACGAGGTGTTCTTCGACGAGGTGTTCGTCCCGGACGCCGACGTCATCGGTGACGTCAACAAGGGCTGGCTGGTGGCGCGAGCCACGCTGGGGAACGAGCGCCTGTCGATCGGCGGCGGCTCCGGCGCGCAATCCGGCTTCAGTGCGGACGACCTGATCGCCCTGTTGGACGCGGCACCGCCGGAGCAGGCGGCCGGGCTCCGCGACCGCGCCGGCGCGGTGATCGCCGAGGGACACACCCTGCGGCTGCTGAATCTGCGACGGATCAGCCGAGCGATCGCCGGCACCGGTCCGGGACCCGAGGGCAATGTCACCAAACTGGTGGTCGCGGAACAGGGCCAGCGGCAGACGGAGCTGGGCATGAAGCTGGCCGGTCCCGCGGCCGTGACCGGGCAAACTCCCACACTCACCCAGGCCTACCTGGGCTACCGCGCCATGACCATCGCCGGCGGTACCTCGGAGATCACCCGGAACACCATCGCCGACCGCATTCTCGGACTGCCCCGCGACCCTTTGCTCAAGTAGTCCTCCGCCCGTCACGAGACGGTAGAGACTCGGTGGAGATCGATCCGCCAAGCTGCGTAGATCGGCCGAATATGTCACGCTAGGCACCGATGAGTGTGCTATCGGTCAAGTTCTGGGCGCCACGCCGCGCTTTGCTAGCGGCTTTGCTGTGCGCCCAGCTGATCGCCAGCGTGGTCACCGTGGCCGCTGTCGGCCCGTCCGCCGGCGGCGCGACCGAAGCCGACCATACCGACGCCGTCTTCCGCAGCGCGCATGCCGGCAGCTGCCTGACCTGGCAACCGGAGCCGCCACAGCGCCCCGCCTTCGTCCAGTGCAGCAGCCCGCACCTGTTCGAGGTCGTCAACTCGGTCCAGGGCGACGGCGACCAGGAATCCTGCGCCGTGTCGGGCCGCCGGTACCTCGGACCGCGCTACGACCCCAACGGCCGGTTCGCGTACGGCCTGCTGCGCTCGGTGGGTGCCGAGGGTTCCGGATCACACATCTCCTTGTGCGGATTGCAGCTGCCCGGCCCGAATGGCGAGCAGCTGCCGTTCCGCGGGCTGGTCGCCGAGCAGGACCAGTCCCGGGTGTGGCCGCCGGGCACCTGCCTGGGCGCCGACATGAAGGGCGGTCAGACGGGCCTCGTACCCGTGGACTGCGCCGAGCCGCACTCGGTCGAGGTCGTCGGGCCCATCGATCTCGGCGCGCACTTCCACGACGGCCCGCCGCCCTCGGACGCCGACCAGGAGGATGTACTGCGGCCCGCCTGCCTCACGATGGCCGCCGCATATCTGGCACCAAAGACCTTGTCCGCCAGCGCATTGACCGTCAACCACCGGCCCATCGGACCGGCCAGCTGGTCCGCCGGCAGCCACCAGGTGCTCTGCACGCTGGCACCGCGGACACCCGCGCCGATGACCGGCAGCATCAAGGCCCCCGGCGGCGCGACGGCGGTACCGGCTCCGGTGGCCCCGCACCCGGTGGCACAGGCGCCCGTCACCACCGCCACGACCGTCGCCCCGACGAGCAACACCCCGACCACCGCCGCGGCTCCGGCGGTCGCGCCGAGTGCCGAAGCGGTGGCGCCGTCGTCGTCTTCGTCGTCGTCCTCGTCGTCGTCCTCGTCGGCGGTGACCCATACCGCCGAGGCACCGAGTCCGGCGGTCACCGACACGACCGTGCCGCCGGCGCCGCCGGCCTCGCCCGTCGACAACCCGGCGCATCCGCCGCTGGCCCCGGCCGAGCCGGCAGCTCCCGCCGAGCCGGCACCGCCGTCGCACGTGCTCGAGATCCCGGGTCTGGCCCCGATCACCCTGCCCTGGGCGCCGCCGCCGCTGTAAGGCGCGCGCCGAACGTGAACTTGATGGCGAGAAATCCCCGGCAGATTCATACGGTCAAGACAACATCCATTGATTTGGGAGGTTGTCGTGCCCAGTGGGTATCCGCATTCG
>NZ_JBJIAI010000028.1:0-56328 GCF_045311035.1 Mycobacterium sp. SMC-13 | reverse complement strand
GCCGGGTGGGGAGGTGGTGTCGGTGCCGGGTGGGGAGGTGGTGTCGGTGCCGGGTGGGGAGGTGGTGTCGGTGCCGGGTGGGGAGGTGGTGTCGGTGCCGGCCTGGTCCGACCGGCTGGTTACAGGTTCCGCGGGGCCGGCGAAGGAGCTCAGGTCGTCGAGGCACCGGAACGCGTCGGGGCTGGGAGCCGATAGATTTGCGGTCGCCCCGAGCCCCTCCGGCCGGCGTTGACCAGCACCGGCGCAATCCTGACCCGCCGGACCTGAGCACGACCGGGCCCATAATGCTGGCGCCGCCAATGTCCCCGCCGGCGGTGAGGGGCCGTTGTACGGCCCGTCGGTTCACCTTTGCCCGCTGCGTCTGCAGCCGCGCTCGTAGCGGAAACATTGAGCACGTGCACCGAGTCCTCGGGGCCCTGCCGCCCCGGCCGGCCGGCACCGCCGCGGGGCCCCTGGTCCTCTGCATCACGCGACTGCCCTGGCCGATGCCAATCCGCCCAGGCGGCCACCGCCGCGGCGTTCGTTACCAGATTCGCGTAGCTCGTCGCGGACCTCGAGGCCGGGATCACCCACCGGCCCATCACCGTGCCCGCAGTCGTCGACGGAACCGCCACACACCACGCGAAGAGGTCGTCCAAATGCCCGTGTGCATCTGCCAGCAGCAGCACTCCCTCGATGTGTGCGCCCCGCACCGATAGGACGTCCCACAGCGTCGGCAGCTCGGCGGTGAACCCGTTGGTGCCGGCGATCATCAACTCTCGGCTATCGGGGACTTCGCTGCCTTCGATCCGCGTCAAGGTGTGATCGATGTACTGCAAGCGCGGGTCGTCTTCAGCGAGCACCCCGCTATCTAACGCCGGCAGCCGTGGGGGCTCGGCGAAGGTCACGAGCACCTGGGAGAACGGCAACCTCAGATCGTCGACGTCCTCGTCGGACAGCGGTTCGGAATCGAGGTAGGCGATGGTGTGTCCTGGCGGCAGCCAGAACGGCACCGCGGCGCCGGCAGCTACCGCCACCCGCCCGTCTGTCACTGATCGGCGCCGGCCCCAGGCACCCATCGCCACGGCGGCGTACCAGGCATGCAGTGCGGCGGCGTCCGCCGGCGAGGGGTACACCGAGGTGGCAGCCACCAGCGAGGGCACGGCCGTGCCGCTGGCGTTGTCCATCCCGTTCTGCAATGTCGACAACCATGCTTTCGCCACAGATGTCGCCCCGGCCGCGGTGACGGCATCGCGCACCGCTGCGGTCCCCGTGGACACCTCGGCAACGCTCGGAACAAACTTCACCGGGTCGACGGTTACCGCCGAGACCTCAGGATTACCACCCAGCATCCGGCTGACAGGATGCTCACCATCACTGGCGATGTCCAACCACGGCAGCGGCGTCATGAACGCGATTAACGCGGCAGGGTCGGCCCTGACCCGATCGGAATAGGCAGCCCATGCGGCGTCGTCATCATCCGAGGTATCCACGGCAAGCTCGATACCAGCCGCCGCGGCCGCGGCTTTGCTCAAAGCCCGCCGCTGCTCGGCAGTGAAATCCACCGGATCGTACTTGCGAATCCCCCGCACCCGCTGAATCACCTCTGCCGCATCATGACTCAAACCATCATGGGCAATGCCCTCAAGCAGAAACGCCCGATTTCCAGTCAGCAGCGCGTACACCATCTCCGGACCAAGCGCAGTCCAGGCCCATCTCAGTACCGTCTCGGCGTGGCGCAACGCTTCATTGGCGGCCACCAAATCCCTTGTAGCCGCAACGATCACGTCACGATCAGCCGCGATTCGTTCTATCTGAGGCGCACACACAGCGTCACGCTCGGAGATCGCCGTCGCCAGCGCCGCCCGAAGCTGCCGATCGACCGCCGCCCGCCCTCGAACCTCATCGAGTCGCTGCTGTTCGACCAATAGTTCCGCGCGTACACGCGCCAAATCCTCCGCCAGCTGTGTCGCGTCGCGGTTTTCCTTGCGCGCCTTGTACTTACCCTTGGCCATCGACAACCTCGTCTCCGGGAACCACTCCGATCAGCCCGGCAGCAGAGACCCGCGCCCCGATCCGCGCTCGCGCTTCCCGCACTTGCGGCGCCACAGCCATCACCTCATCTCGGCACTCCTGAACCCGCGGCGGTGCCTCGCCGATGACGTCGGCGAAACGCTCCATCTGGCGAACACACTTATCGACATGCCGCCACGTCTCGTGAAACGAGCCGATGGCTTCAACGATCCCCTGGCGGGCTTCCTCCAACAGTGGACTAGTCACGGCGTCACGATCCCGATGCGCTCGGCTGGCCGCAGCCCGCAACGCGTCCGGGTTCGCCAACCCCCGCTCCAGGTCCATCCGCGTCTTGGTCACCGCCCGTAACTCGGCCTCAAGCCGGCGCAGCTCCTGCTCACTGTCTGGCACGCTCACGCCCCCGATCATCCCCTCCACCTACGACAAATCACGAGGAAACTCACAACCACGAGCTGAGGCGCACAGACCGACCCGCACTCGATTGACCCCGCTCAGCTTCTCGGACTGAGTTCAAAGTAGGCGTACACGTGCACGTTCTGATCGCCTGCCGCGCCACGCTGCGGGCTGTGCAGCCCAATCGCGACGACCTTGCCGGGGTTGGCCAAGCGCTGCAGGCGGTTGGTTCGCTCCCACACGATGAACGCAGTGTCTTCGCCGGGGCCGGGGTGCTGGCCGGCGTCCTGGACATCGAAGCCGGCACGGGCCAGGTAGCCGCCAACGCTGGTGCGGACCGCATCCCAGATGAAGTCTCCCTTGACCGCCATGAACCGCTCGGCAACGGGCTGGTATCCGTCTACGACACTGCCGGCAGCTCGGCGTAGCTGCGCCTCGGCGCGAGTGCGGTCGGTCGGCGCGATGTCGTCGATCGAGTAGGCCGAGCCGACAAACGGGTAGGTGGGCAAGGTGTTCAGCGAGGCCGGTTTCTGCGCGGCCGCGTACTGGGTGACGAGATAGGCTGCGGCTCCGATGACGGCGAATGTTGCTGCCGCCGTCACCCGGAGCTTTGTCGAGCGGTTCATTTGCCCAGTTCTCCAATGTTCACTCTGGATAAAGGATGGTGGCCGAATCCGTCCAGTTTCCCGGTGAGCCCCGAGCCGATAACGTCACCCAATCTGACGGTGACCATGGGGTTTTTCGGGTCGCCAGGGTTGGATTCCCATGGGTTGCGCAGGGTCAGCTGGGCATCGCTGCCGGAGCCGGTGATGCCTTCGACGATGTAGGAGTGCGGGGCGACGAGTGGAAGGGTCGCATCGGTGGTCGTCGAGACCGTCACCGGTTGGTGATTGGTCAAGGCTTGGCTGATGCTTTGATCGAGGTGTTCCCTTGTCCACCAGACTTGTTCGGGGTCGATCTCTATCCCGCGGTTTCCGGTCAGTGCTTGCATCGCGTCAGGGGCATTACCCCCTTGGCCGATGCCCTGATCGAGGGCGTGGCCGAGGTTGTCGTTGGGGTGGTTCATCTTGGCGTAGGCGTCCTCGAGCACGCTGGGCCACACAGGGGCGCGCGGTGCGCCGTTGTCGAGCCAGCTCGCGCCGTGGTGGTCGATGTTGGTCTGAATGTCTTGTTGCGTCACTGAAATCTTTTGCCATTCATGGCCATTCCAGAGGGTGACGTCGAAGTTGGTGGTCTGTTCGTTGTAGTGGATGCGGTCTTTGATCCACTGCGGGTTGGCGTGTGCGACAGCGCCCATCGTCGCGGCGAGGTAGCAGTCTCCGAGGCCGTCCTGGTGGATGTCCGCGGCGGAGGGGTCGTGCGGGTAGAGCTCTTTGTCGGTCCAGCGCGGAATTTCCTTGATTTCGTCGAACGGCCGCAATGGGACTGGTGCATGGTTCTTGTCGAAATCGGCCGCTTGAATGTGGCCGTCGGGGTCCTTTGGGGCATCACCGTCACCGAAGTTCAGCGCGTCGTATGCGCCGGCGCCATCAGCGTCGGTGGTGGTGTACACATCGGCGTGTTCGGTGAACCGTTGCGCGTAGGTGGTGAAATCGTCGATCTTTCCCTGCAGTGGCCCCTCAGCTTTCGCCAAGCCCGCGACTACGCCGACAGCGACCGGATAGCCCATCACGCCATGTGTTCCGGCGATCTGCTGCACCTCCGAGACGGCCTGCGGCGAGATGAGCGCCGCGCTGGCGGCCAACTGTGTGTAGGCGTCAGCGACCCCCAACAGGTCGACCGGATTGACGTTCAGTTCCGCCACGCTTGCCTCCCACCAGTTGCGCAAGCCTGATTGTCACCCACAACGACGACACCACGAGCAATGTCTTTGTGGTGGTCGCCGTGGTCGAGCTCAAGCAACTGCTCACGCCGGCAACCCGGCATCGCCCAACGCATGATGACCCATCGTGTCCGACCCAACGGGCATGATCGGACCCAGAGCACACCCCCGAGCCCACGAAGGGACGCGATCGATGGCCGGAGCGTACTGCCGCTACTGCGAGCACCGCTGCTTCGTGTACCGCGAAGTGATCGTCGCCGGCGAGCTCATCTGGTCCGGGCACATGGCAACCTGCGCCAAGGGTGCCGCCCACGACAAACGCAGCCTCGGCGTCGACTTCCGCCAAGCCCACAACCCACATGCCCCGGAGACCGCCTCATGACCACCGCCACCGTTCGCCGGCACCCCACCAACGCCCAACTCAAGGCGCTGGCGATCGCCGCCGCCGGCCGCGCCCAATACGGCAGCGAATACCCAGCCAGGGACCGTCACGCCGCCGCCCGCGGCCGCCACACCGCACTCAAGACCTTCCTCGTCGACGGCCACGACATCTACGGCGCCGAACACGCCACCTGGCAATCCCTGGAGGAGCGCGGCTGGATCACCGTCCGCCACGACCTACTTCCCACCACCACGGTGCCCGCCAAAACCGTTGAGCGCACAAGCATCACCGGCGAGAAAACCACCTACATCCTCCCCGAGCACCTCGAACCCACCGACCCCGGTTGGCGCGCCGTCGTCGAGATCACCCCCGCCGGCGCCGAACTTCTCGCCCGCCACACCCCACCCGCGACCCGATGAACCAGCCCGACCTGCCCCACACCTGGGACCCCGCCCCGCTGGCCGCCGCCCTCAATCTCCTCGCCGGCGACACCAGGTCCGCCGGCGACATCGTCTTCGACTTCGGGCCTGCCGGAACCGTCAACGTCACCCTGGACCTGGACGCCACCGCACTCCCCCGCGACGTCCTCGACGGACTGCTAGCCCAACTCGCAGAACTGTCGCTGCTGGCCGCCCGCACCCGGACCGCACCATCCCGCACCTGACCGCCACACCCGCCAACCAGCAACTGGCACAAGGAGAACCCCGGGCGATGACGCTCCATGAAGCCACAGCGGCCGACGCGCTGGCGCGGCTCCGAGCCGAAATCGAAAGCCTCGCCGGCGCCGCCGCCGCTGCCACCATCTGCACCACACCCCTGCGGGTCGAGATTTCAGGTCGAGCACCCAACGAATACAGCACCGAAATCTGGTACGAGGACGCAACATTCAGGGTGATCACGTGCGATGGATGTGTCGGCCTGTCCGGCGGAGCAGGCCGGACGCTGGACTGGTGGCCAGACTTCACGCTGATCGACACCGAACAGATTCGGGCGATCGTCTCGGCGCTGCTGTCTGCACACGGATGGGTTATCCGACACAAACCCGCCTGACCACAAGTCGGTCGATCACAGCGATACGTGGGGCAACGTCGGCAGCGCGCGGCGGCTGCCCTTCGACTGCGGCGCACAGCGCCTGCACTCACTCCGGCGGCAGCATCTCAGGCTTTGGTGACCCACCAGCTGTAGAGCTGCTCCAACGTCTTGCCGTGCACGATGGCCAGCAGGTGCTTGTCGGTGTCGGTCCACGCCAGCACCGGCCCGCCGGCTGGGGTAGCGCACACCAGGGTGCCGCGCACCGGTTGAGTGAGACCGCCGCGGCGCCATGGCCCCGGCGACTGTATCCGGCCCGGGCACAGCACCACTCCGCCGCCGGCGGTCACCGTCCCGATCGACGCTCCCAGGGCCCGCTGGTCGGGGATCAGCGCGAACGATGCCGTCACGTCGTCAACTCGGTCGCACGCCACGGTCGCGGTCGCCCAGGCCACCGGCCCGGGCGCCGGGTGGCAGTTCTGGTCGCTGTACCCGCGTGGCAGCACCTGCCGCAGGGCCGCGGCCGCGGCTGCATCCACAGTCGGACCCGCTGCCTCCGGCGCCCGGTCACGTGACGGCGAACCGGACCGCAGCACCACGAACCCCACCACGCCGGCGATCACCAGGGCGACCGCGGCGACCGCCCCCACCAACCTCACCGACGGCCGGGGCCAGGCACGCCGGCGCCGCTGCACCAAGCGAGGAGTCACCAGCGGAGGTGGCGGCACACTCCACCCGTCGTCCTCGTCGTCAGGCATCTGCACGGCGCTCACGGTAGGCGACCCACACGAGCACGCCACGCAACCGGCAGTGTGTTATTCGTCAAGTACCACAACAGGAATCACCGATCACCCGTCAATGTCGCCTCAACCCCCGGAACGTGTTTCGGCTACCAATCCCACGGCGCCGGCACAGGCCCCACGGTGGGATCGTTTGCCTCCAGTCGCTCACCGGCCACCCGCATCAAGTCGCGCTGATGAGGAAAGACACCGGGCCTGCGCCACGTGTGTTCGAGCGTTCCTAACGGCACGCGCCGCCGACCTTTCAAGTCGGGATGGCCAGGCGGAAACATCACGTACGTCCGGGCGTCCTCGTCGAAAACAAGCTGGGTCCCATCAGCTTGTTGATAGAGAAACTGGAACGGAAACCAGCGGCCCAGCCAACGGAAATCCTCGTCAACATAGCCGCGCTCCCGAGCCTTGGGTGGCGTCCGCAAATACCCGTCCCGCCCGTACTGCGGACTGCTGTCGGTCCACAGATAATCGCACGCCAATGTCTCGATGACCTGGCGCGCACACGGCAATTCAGCATCGCCGAGCACCTTCACCGACGCGACCTTCACCGGCCCGTGGAATCGCACACCGAGCGTCGGAAAATCCGTATCGGCCTCGACCTGCAATGCACCGGGCTTGACCTCGCACACTGCCCGCCCACCACTGAGCACACTGAACGCCGCAGCCACCTCCCACGACGGGCTCGCATACACGTATTCGCGGCACTCCGGCGGCACCCCGGGCCTGATCGGCAAGCCAAGCATCTCCGCAGTTTCGATCTCCTGCACCGCCAGCGGGTCTGGGCATCGACCCAGCCCGTGCCAGTACTGCATCCACCGCCGCGGACTCTTCTTCGCCTTTTTCTTCACCACAGGCCACCTCCTCCCACACGCCGTTCACACGCCGCCGCGAAGGCCTCCGGGTCGAGCACCGGCGCCGGCGCCAGCTCGCCGGTGGGCCGATTGTGTCGATGCTCGGCGGTGCGCGCGTGCCGCCAGAACCGGTACCGACCGACGAGCTCGCTGACCCAACTAGGCCACCCACGGCGCCCCTGGTGCAGGGTCGCGTCGCAGAACGTGCACCGCATCGCCCGGTACGGCCGGGAAAACTCAATCCGGATTCTCACGGCGTCACCGCCGGGGCTTCGGTGAGGTCGCCAGGCAACGGCCGGCCATGCGAGGCCACCGCATCAAGGTAGGCATCGTGGTACAGCTGCATCGACATCCGCTCGGTGGTGAACTTCTCGAGGATGCTGGTCACCACCGGCCGGCCGGCCATCGCCGACGCCACCCGATCGTGCATCCAGTGCCCGAAACTCATCATGTCCACCCCCAGCGCCTGGCGCGGGTTTTCCCGGGCCTCGGTGATGTCGTTGCGGACCGCTTCGAGTTCGGTCTCCAACCGACGCAGCGACGAGCTCATATTGCGCAGATGCCGATCGCGTTGCTCCTCAAGCACTCTCACGCACTCGGTCCATGTCGGAACATCCGCTGCCGGGAAGTAGATGTGCCCGGCCCGGCCGCGGACTGCCTGCGGCAGCAGCCCGTCGCCGGCCATCAGTTTCAGGATGTCCGCCGGGATGCCACAGGCCTGCGCGGCGTCCGACAGCTTCACCATGTCCGGGTCGGCCACAGAATCCCCCTCCTGGTCTCTACTGCAGGGTCCCACGCCCCAGCGACACGAGCCAGCATTCACAGCCACCGCACCACCCGACAGCACCCGAGAACTCGACGACGCCAGTGGCTTCTCTTGGTCAGCTGCGCCGGTACCCAGCGGTGATGGTGGCGACCTCACTGTGTAATCGGTCCATTTCCTGAGCCAACGCGATCACCGCAGCCGGATCATCCACCGCCGCATACCCGACGACCAGCCGGTCCACCTTGCCTCCGATAGCACTCAGCAGGACACGATCGACCTCAGCAAGATCTACCCGAGAGAGCAACCCGCGCACCGATTCCCGGAACGGCGCAACAACCCTTTCCGCGTTCATGACCCAGATCGTCGCAGCCGCCGTCATGGTTTCGCTGCACCCCAAAACAGAAACTGTCCCGAGAACGGCTCACCGTCCGTAGCGCACATAGACGAGTGTGCTTGCGGGCGTGGCGATGTCGCGATTCGGTTCGGCAGCGGACGCGGACTTGACCGTGAATCTGGGAGGTCACCGTCCACGTGGCGTCGTCAGTTCTGCCAGGGCGGCCGTCCGTGAGCGATGTTGTTAAATGCGTTCCCCGCTGTGTTGACGACGTTCTGAACGACCTGTTCGGCGCCGTTGACAGCGGTGTCGGCGAGGTTCTGAAGGGTGTCGGAGCCGTCGTTGATCCCCTGCACCGCAGGTTGTACGAGGCCGTCAATCAAAGGTTGGGGAAGGCCGACCATGTGGCCGATCGTGTTGCCGGCGACGTCGAAGACCGCGCTGACGGCTCCCCCGAAGGCGCTGATCGGATGCTGGATGACGTAGAAGAAGACCACTGATGGGTCGGACGGGGCTGTTTTGGCGGCTTGTTGTATGGCCTGCGCCCATACGTCGATCAGGACTCCGAAGGCCGAGACGACCGGGATATGGCTGCTTTCAAGGCCTCCTGCGATCAGTTCTGATGTATCGAACAGTGCGCCGCGGTAGTCGCCTCGGTAGAGGTCGTCGTAGATGTTGGCCAGGTGCAGTGCTGGGCCGATCACCCCGAGATGCAGGTCGTCCGCGATGGTGCCGAGCGAATCGATCCAGGCGTGGGCAATATCGTTGCCGGAGGACGTTCCACCCGTTCCCGAACCCGTGCCGGTTCCCGTTCCCGAACCCGTGCCGGTTCCCGTTCCCGAACCCGTGCCGGTTCCCGTTCCCGAACCCGTGCCGGTGCCTGTTCCGGTGTAACCGGTGCTGATCACCGACACCGTGCCGTTGCCGCCGCTGCCGCGGTTCACGACGTAGGCGGTGGTGCCGTTGGGGCTGAACGCCACATTCTGTGGGCCTTGGCCGACCGCGATGGTGGTGGTCACGGTGTTGGTGGCGGTATTGATCACCGACACCGTGTTGCTGCCGTAGTTGGTCACGTAGGCGGTGGCGCCATCGGGGCTGACGGCGACCTCATTCCACGGGCCTTGGCCGACCGCGATGGTGGTGGTCACCGTGTTGGTGGCGGTGCTGATCACCGACACCGTGCCGCCGTTCACGTTGGTGACATACGCCGTGGTGCCGCTGGGGCTGACCGCCACCCCGTATGCCCCGGCGGCGGGGATGGTGGTGGTGACGGCGTTGGTGGCAGTGCTGATCACCGACACCGTGTCGCTGTTTGTGTTAGTCACGTAGGCGGTGCTGCCATCGGGGCTGAACGCCACGCCGAAGGGGGCTTGGCCCACGGGGATGGTGGTGGTGACGGCGTTGGTGGAGGTATTGATCACCGAGACCGTGCCGTCGTAGGTGTTGGCCACGTAGGCGGTCGCGCCGTTGGGGCTGAACGCCACATTCTGCGGGCCGTTGCCGACGGGGATGGTGGTGGTCACGGTGTTGGTGGCGGTGCTGATCACCGACACCGTGCCGCTGTGTGTGTTAGTCACATAGGCGGTGCTGCCGCTGGGGCTGACCGCCACCGCGTACGCGCCGTAGCCGACCGGGATGGTAGCCGTGACGTCGTTGGTGGAGGTATCGATCACCGACACCGTCCCGCCGCCGACGTTGGTGACGTAGGCAGTGCTGCCGTTGGGGCTGACCGCCACCCCATACGCGCCTTGACCGACGGGAATGGTGGTGGTGACAGTCGGGGCAGCTGCCGCGGTCGTCGCCGATACGGGTGCCGCACCAGTCCCGCTTGCCGTTTGACCGCTGGTGGTTACGGCCAATGCCGTTGTGGCGGTGGGTGTTTGGCGCGTAGCGCCAGCAGTCACAGTGGCCAGTAGTGCCACAGCCTCGGTAGGCGCCGGCGGAACGCCTGTGCCCGGTTGAACTGATACCGCGGACACGACGGCCGGCGCGGACGATGCCGATGGGGTAGAGACATTGGCTGTAACAGCTTTGCCGGCCGCCGGTGGGGATGACTGTGGCGTCACAACAGCAGCCGTGGCTATCGGGACAGTCTTGACGCTTTGCGCCGGCGGTCTCACATCAGCGCGTGGTGGTGAAACTGGGGCCGCCGCAGTGTGAACGCTCGACGGGGAATTCGTAACCGTCGACGCCTCAGGCAACTTGGGAGCCTGGATGGCGGTCGCAGATGCGTTTTTGTGAATGCTCGCCGTCGACTTAGGTTTCGGGGTACGCACTGACACCACGTCCGGCACAGCGGTCGTCGTTGAGGGTGTCGTCGACCTGGTCGATGAGTTGGTGGCGGCCCGAGCGGTTGTCGAACTCGGGCCGGTTGTCGAAGGGCTGCTCGGAGATGGTGAACCGGTCGAGGTCGAACTGGTGTGAGGTGCGGCCGTCGCCGACGCCCCGTCAGCATGGGCGACGGCTGCGCCTGATGCCATCGCCGCACCCATACCTACGGTGATCGCGCCAACCCCGAGCCATCCATACGGCTGGCGTCGTGGGCGCCTGGAGCGGTGACGACCCACCCCGCGTCCGGAACCTTGAGAAGTGCGATGACTAGCCATGATTGCCCCCGCCCGCCTACTCTCGCCGAAGGATGCCAACACCGCCTGGCCGTCCCGCTACGGCGCTAAGACTAGCGATCCGACCCTGGTCGCGGCGCAAAAAGCTGTCGGCCGAACGGAGTATTTCCCAGCCGGCGTACAAGGCGTTGTCTCGTGCTGTTCCCGGGTGAATACCTCGACGCGCACGAAACCATATCGACAATCGGACGCCCAGCCAGCTCGGAGCTTCTAGTGTTTGGTGGCCTTGCCCATCACCACATCAGAAAGCGCTGCCGCCGCGCTGGACGGGTTCGGCGAGCACATCCTCGCCGTCACCGACACGTTGTCCTCAACGTGGTAGTCCTGCACGCATTTCCACGGCGTGCCGCCGTTGTCCTCGGCCGCGAGGGTGGTCGTGAACCCGATCCGGTGATCACCACGGCGAATGTCGCTGGTCGTCCACTTGGTGTCCGGGTTCGGCGCCACACCCAGCAGCGTGAATGCCCCGCACCCCGCAACCGCGGCGGCCAGCCGGTCCAGCGACGCCTGCGCCGCCTCGCTCGTAGGCCAGAACGCCAGCCCGGCCCACGCCATGGTGCTGCTGCCGTGTGGGTCCGTGAACTGCTGCCCGGCAAGCTGACTCGCGCCGCCCCACATCGTCTGCGTCGTCGACGACGCCGCCAGCGAGCACGCCGGCGGGTTCGTGGGATGGTCGGGCCCCGACGTCGTCCGCGGGGTGCCGTTCGGGGTGAGCTCCATCAGCGTGGCCGTCTTGACCTCATCGGCGGTCGGCAGCGCATCGGCCGGGTCAGCGAGCATGTAGAACGGCCTGGCCGGCGCCGCGTTGGAGGGAAGCGAGCTCGGGACGGCGGTCTTGAACTCCGAGGTCCGGATACTCGACACAGTGGCCGACTGGCGGGTGACCACCACGATGGCGACCACGATCGCGACGATCACGACCGCCACGGCCCCGGCGATCAGCAGCCCTCGGCTGCCCCGCCGCCGCGCCGGCGGCGGCGCCCCTGGCCCCCACGGGCCACCACCAGGTGGCGCCCACTGAGGCGGCCCCGGCATTCCGGCCGGCGGCTGGCCCCCGCCGGTGGGATACGGGCCGAAGCTGTCGTTTCCGGTCACGAATACTCCACTCGCTATTGATGTTTGGTGGCGTTGGCGGCGATCTGGTCCGTCAGTTTCGTCGGGCCGTCACCGGGATTAGACGTACACACAGTGCTGAAAGCCACCGCGTTGGCCAGCAGCCGGTACGACTTCGAGCACTTCCACTGGTCACGCACACCCGTCTGGGTGTCGGTCCATGTGATCCGGTCATCCTGGGACGCGATGTCACCCACCGCCCATGTCAGCGTGCCGCCACGAGGGTTCACGGTGAAGCCGGTGCAGCCATGAACCGAGTCACTGACCTTGGCCAGGCTGTCGGCCGCGGCCGCCGGGGTATCGAAGATGGCCACCGACGCTGCGCCGAAGTTGATCGACTTGTCGTAGTTCGGTCCGTCACCGAACTGCTGAAAAGCGACAGAAATCGCTGCCGCCCAAGCGGATTGGGTAGTCGCGTCGTTCGCCAGGGCACACTGGGCGGGCGTCGTCGGCGCATCGGCAACCACCTTGGTGCTCACGGCACCGGTGTACTTCACGTCGATCAACGTGGCTTGGCGCACCTGATCGACGGTGGGCAGCAACGTGGCCGGAACGACCTGCACGAGCGTCGGCGTTGACGACGTCGACGATGTGGAGCTCGCGGCCGGCCCGGTCGCTGACGACCCGCCCGAATTTCGGGTGGCGACCAGCACACCGGCCACGATGAGCGCCGTGGCGATGATGGCCACGGCGATGATCACCGGCCCCCGCACCGAGCGCCGCGGCCCCGGCGGCCCGTATCCATGCCCCGGTGGCCACGGCGGCGGATACGTCGAATTGTGTTGATACCCAGGCCCAGTCATCAAAAACTCACCCCTTGGTGGCCTTGGCGAGCACGAATTCCGTCATCGCGACCGGGCTGCCCGGGCGCGCCTTGTCGCTGCACACCACCGCACTGGCGGCCACATTGGCCACGACCCGATAGGAACGCCGGCACACCCACCCATTGCCGACCGTCGTGCTCCACGTGATGCGGTCATCACCCCGCTCAACATCGCCGACCGTCCACGTCGACGGCGCATTCTTCGGGTTCCAATCCGGCACCGTGAACGTCGTACACCCGCGCACCGAGTCCGCCACCACCGACAGCGACGACGCCGCATCGGCCGCCCCAGTGAACACCGCCAGCCCGACTCCGGCCGACGAGTTGTAGCTGTCGACCGTGCCCTCGACGAACCGCATCCCGGCCATGGCGCGCGCCGATTTCCAGGTGGTTTGTGAGGTCGAGTCGGAGGCGAACGCGCACGACGCCGGGGTGGTGTGGGCGTCGGGGCCCGGCGACACGACGGGGTCGCCGAGGTTGGAGAAAGTGATGCCGGTCAGGCGCGACACGTCGCCGGCCGACGGCAGGGTGCTCTGCGGCACCACCTGGTACACCGGCCCCGCCGCCGCCGCGCTGGTCGTGACTTGCGCCGACGTCGACGAGGACGCCGAGCTGCCGCCGGCGGCCGCCGGCGCAGTGGATGCACCACCGGGGTCCCTGGTCGCCACCAACGCCGTCGCCACGATCGCCGCGGCCACGATCAGCGCACCGCCGATGATCAGCGGCCCCCGATACCGCCCCGGCCCCAGCCCCGGCTGCCACGGCGGACCACCCGGATACTGCGCCGGATACTGGCCCGTGGGCGGCTGCTGCGGCGGGACCCATTGATTCCCAGACATATTCACTTCGCGTTGACGTTGGTGATCACCGCGTCGATGAGCTTGGACGGCCCCGCCGACGGATTCTGACTGCACAACACCGCCGTCACCAACAGGTTGGCCGCCGCCCGCACGGCGCGACCGCACTTCCATGGCGTTGTGTGCGTCGCATCGGGCTGCTGCGTGTTGAGCCAGGTGACCTGCTTGTCCTGCGTTTTCACCTCCGAGATGGTCCACGGCCTGGGCGGAGGATCGCCCGGCTTCGAGGCATCGGGGAACGTGTACGCCGTGGTGCACGCTTTCAGCGCATCGGCCACTTTCGACCACCCCGCGGCCGCCCCCGCGTCGGTGTCGAACACTGCCGCCGACACATAGGCCGAGTACCGGTAATCATCGCCCGGCTGGTCGGCGTACACCAGGCCCGCCATCGACACCGCCTGGCCCACCACCGACACATTGTCCGGGGACCCCGCAATCGAGCAGCTCGCCGGATCGACCTTGCTATCCGGATACACCCGGGTGTCGATGTCCCCGTGCTTGCTCAGCCCCAGCAGGGTCGCCTGCTGCACCTGCTGATCGGTGGGCAGCACCGACCCCGGCACCAGCCGCACCGTCGACGGCGACAACGCGGTCGTGGGCACCGGGGCCTCAGCCGGCCCTGACGGACCGGTGGCGTTGGAGTTCGAGGGCCAGGCGACATACGCGACAACCCCGCCGGCCACTGCCAGCACCGCCACACCCGCGATCGCGCCGATCACCAGCTTGCGACGAGACCGCCGCGGCCGCGGCGGCGTGAACGGACCCCACTGCGCACCCTGCAGTGACTGCTGCGGCGCTCCCGGAAAATGGCCGTAACCCGGCGCCGGCGGCGCCTGCGGCCCCGCCCCATACCCGGGCAGCGCAGGAACACCCGGCTGCCCTCCACCAGGAGCCGGGGTGTTCCCCGGGTTGTTGCCCCACCCCTGCTGCGGGTCCCAGCCCGCGTCCGGCCCACTCATGCGCTACCAACTCCCCCATAACTGCAGCGCTCCCCGCGCCGAATATCAGCAGGCTACAAGCAACCTTGGAAACCACCGAGCATCACTGTTGCTGCAGAAAACGCTACGAATCGATCCGCTCGATGTCAGGTCCGAGGCCGCGCCGATGCCAATGGCTCAGTCCAGCGAGCACACCCCGGATGGCCAGGTACCCGACACTGATGACGACAGCGGTCCGCATCGGGCCGGGACTGCCGGCAGTGAATACCCCTGCCGCAGTGGAGGCTTCCGACAACGCGAGCAGCACAACCACGCACGCCGCGACAATCAGCGCCAACTGACGGGGCCGTGCCGGCAGCCGGAATGTGGTGAACGCCTGCTCCGCCGCAGGATGCTCCGGATTTCCGTTCATGCCAGCATCATCCCCCACCACGGCGACACCATGGCCAATCGCTCCGGCAGCCAGGAATCTAGTCGCGGACCAGCCGCAGCCCCACCGGCTCCGGAACATCCGACATGACGGTGTGCCGAGGCTCCGCCGGCCGCTCCACGCCGATCAGCGAACCCGGCACTGGAAACATGACCGCCTCAAGGGCGCGCAGCGCATCCCGGGCCCGCGACAAATGAGCGTACGCCGTTGCCGCACCAAGAAACTCGGGCCGATCCTTGATCGGGGCGAACGCGAACTGCTGCCAATACTGGGACAACGCCCGCGCCGCGGCGAGCTCGGCAGCCTTGCTGGGCTGCGGTCCTGCCGGCGCCGGGTGCAGCAGGACCAGCGTGTCGAGAGGGCTGGCCATCCGCTCGACCAACTCGGCCACGATCCACGGCCCCAATCCGTTTCCGCGCAGCGGTTCGGCTACCTCCACCATCGTGACGATCAAGACCCGGTTGAAGGGCACATCGTCGAACTGCTCCTGCACCGCCAGGGCGACGTCCTCGCCCTCGAACAGGCTCGCGAAATGCGCGGTGTCCTGCGATAACGAGTCCAGCAGATCAGCGATCGGGTGCTGCGCGACGTTGATGATCAGGAACTCGGCATAGCCGCCGACCACATCAGCGGTGTCGCCCTCGTTGCCGTCCTCGTCGAGATAGCTCAGCTCCAGATCAGCGCGCCACGTCATCATCGCGTCGAACTGGGATTCGCCGGTGCTGGAGTACCGCAGTCTCGGTCCGATCAGCATCACGACGTCAGTCGGGGTGGCGGCGGTCATCCCAAACACTCTTCCCGATCGCTCACGCCGGCGCGAACAGCCACGCCGCCATCAACAACCGATGCGCCTCCGATCGCCGACAGCCCGATCGCCCCGCCATCAGCAGAAGTGACGTCGGGCGATGAACCAGCTCGCCGCCGGCGATACCTCCGCCGACCACGGCCGTATCCGGTTGCACTGCGCAACGAGAGTTCGCGCGGCCGCGCTGATTGTTTCTCCACCGCCCGGGGAGTCTATGTCGCATGTTGTTGATACAACGTGCGGTACAGCGGTTTTCAGCGGCTTGTGTTGGGAAAAGGTGCGGCATGGACTGGCTACAGCACGGCATTCAATCCGGACCCCAGCTGTTGTCGGTGACGCTCACCGTGAAGGTGCCGTTGCGCGGTGGATTGTCGGGATCGATCCCGAACACCTCGCACAGACAGTCATCGCCGCCCCACATCGAGCACAGTTCGGCTCTGCATTCGCCGACCACCAGGGCCCCTACGCCGATCGGCGCAACGCACTTTCTAGTGTCGACTGCCACCCGTCCGACCCGGCCCGCGCGACCGGCTCATCGACCGTGAAGCCGGTTGCTGCGATCGCCCGGTCGATGGTCACCCAATCGCTGTCGCTCGGATACCCACCACGGCCGTGCACCACTTGACGCTCCCGCAGCAGATTTTTGAGCGCATGAAGGATCATCCCGGCCTGCTCAAGATTGGTCATCCCCGTCGAGTCCGTCATGCCCACTGAGTCTAAGCAGCTTTGAATCTAAGGCAACACGCGCGCGTTAACAGCAAGTACCACAAAGAGTTTCGACCGCCCGCCCTGTTGCGCAGCCCGCGGGGCTGGACGGGCGGGAGCGTGCCGGCGGCCTACCGCGGGTAGTTCAGATTCGGTGGGTAGCTCTGGTTGGGATATCCGGGCGGTGGGTAGCTCTGGTGACTCTGCGGCGGATAGCCGGGGTAACTCTGCGGCGGATAGCCGGGGTAACTCTGCGGCGGATAGCCGGGGTACCCCTGCTGCGGCAGCATGGGGTATGTCGGCCCCTGCCCGCCGCCGTTCGGCCTGCTGTGGCGGCGCCACAGCGCCACCCCCATGATGACGACGCAGACCACCAACGCCGGAACCAGGACGATGTACTGCCAGGACCAGCCTTTCGGTGCGCTCACCCACATCTGATTCGCTCCTGGGCACCGCACAGTCACCGGACCGCGGTCGAGCGGCAACTCGCCGACAGCCCGGTACTCCTTTCCGCCCGATCGCCAGATGCGTTTGCGCGGGCCGAATCTCCTCTCGGGGTGCGAGCCAGTGAACGGCGTCAGCGACTGAGTCTGGCCGTCGGACGTCGTTGCGGTGCAACGAATGTTCGACTGTCCCTTTTCGAGGTAGACGACGTATCGGCCGTCGGCCGGAGTCACGACCTCACCGGACCGGATCAATACGCTCGGATCGTTCACCGAGCCGAACATCACCGACGCCAGTAGCGCCAACATTGCCAACCCGAACACCAGCCCCAGCACTCTGCCGACCGGGCTACGTCCCCCGACACTCCCCATCCCCCGATTCTCACATGGCGGCCGGCGGTTGTTCGGCACTAGTTCAGCCCACCAGCGGCTCGATCGAGTCAGTTGCGCGGCGAGATCGACGCCAACGACGTCGGCATCACCGACACCCAGCGACCTCGGATACCACCCTCTGTCGTGAATATGGCGCTACGATGACGACATGACTACGACAGAAGTGGGCTTGGCGCCACTACTGGCCCAGGTCAACGCCGCAACCCAGCTCCTCGCGGCCTCCCCGGAGGTGCCAGCCGAGGTCGCAGAACTCATCGACAGCCTCGATAACCGACTCACACCACAGCCGATCGACGCCGATGCTTACCTGACCAACACCCTCTGGCTGGCAGCCTTCCGCGCCGAAAAAGCCCTGCGCCACGACAACCCCGACGACGCCCGCCGGGACGTCCGCATCGCGCTCGAGCAAGTCCGTCAAGCTCTGCGCGACATCGTCGACCGCCGCCCGTACAGCGACGACGTCCCCATCCACGAAGTACTCGACGCCACGATGGCCATTCTCGATGCACCGCAGACCGCCGCCGCCGAGTTGTTCGGCGTATCGGTCCGCCAGCTGCAGCGCTGGCTCGCCCCCGGCGGCACACAGCCCGCCGGCCTGGACGCTGCCCGCGTCCGGATCGTCGCGCAGATCACCAACCAGCTGCGCCACACCTTCACCGGCCCCGGAGTCCTGGCGTGGTTCACCCGCGAACATCCCATGCTCGGCCGCGCCCCGATCGACATGCTCGGCGACCCGACCACCTACCCCGATGTCCTCGCCGCGGCCACCGCAGCGCGCGCCATGACGACGTGAAGCTGCAGGTCTTCCGGCACGCCGCCTACGACACCCCCTGGTGGGCGTTTCCCAGCTCCCGTCCTGGGCGCTTCCACCGCGCCCACCAGGACACCGTCCAGTACCTGTGCCTGCACCCGCTGGGCCCGGCCGCTGAGATGCTGCGCCACCAGATCGGCCCCGACGGCGACCCCGACCACCTGCTGCTCAACCTGTGGACCGCGATCGTCGACGTCCCCAACGTCGTGTCGATCGACTTCGCCAACTGCACCGACCACGGCATCACCCCCGACGAGCTCGTCGGCGAGGACTACGCCCCCACCCAACAACTGGCCACCAGCGTCCAACAGTCCGGCGCCCCGGCGATGATCGTGCCCTCGGCCGCACTCCCCGGAACCCACAACCTGATCGTGTTCGGCGCCCGCGTGGCCCACCCGTACCTGCAGCCAGCCCGCATGACCGAAGAGGTGCCGACCGGGCACCTGACCGATGGCGCCAGACCCGCAGCCGAAGTCGTTCCGTATGTACGGTGGCGCGGCGAACCACACAGCGCCGCAGAACAATTCAAATCGAACGGCAACTATCAGAGGTTCACCGATCCCCTTCCAACGCGATGGTGAACCGAACAGCGAGCGGATCATGACCGAAAACCACGACGCCCCCGACCCCGCCGGCGCGATCGACACGTCGGCCCGGCCGGCATGGCACCGCACCGGGCACAAGCACTTCCCGTACGCAGCCCATCAGTCCGGTGTCTGGTGGGTTCTCCGCCGCAATTTCGAGTTCCCCGAGATCGACATGTTCACCCTGTTCGTCGACGGCCTGGCCGCCGCCGACGTCACCGCCGGCCCCAACGATCCGGTGCCGCTGGTGGCGAGCATCGGCGCCCTCGACGCCGCCCGGCCCGAAGAGGCTATTCCGATGCTCGACGAGGACACCGCCGCCACCGTCGTGAGCACGGTGGCCGGCTACGCCGAATACGGAAGCGAACACGACAACCACGGCCAGTCCGATGATTGACAGTCTTGAGGTCGTCATCGCCGCGAGCGACGTGAAGTACTTGGCGTCAGTGCTACGCGGCGAGATCGACGCCGACGATGTCGACCTGACCGACATCCACGGCATCGAGATCGGGCTACAGCCAGCCCTGTTCAAACCCACAATCGACGACGGTGAAGTGCTCATCGAGGCACGCACACCGCACCACCAACTGATGGGCGGATGCTACGGCGCACTGGCTCGCCAGATCGCCGACTCTCTCGACGGCACAAGCGCCGTACAAGTGCCAGTGATGCTGTCCTACTGCACATCTGGCGAACCCGGAGCGGAAATGTTCGAGGTGGCGGTGTTCTTCGTCGCCGAACGCCGACCGCACCACCGACAACGAGAGCCCTGAAACCGCTATCCGCCCGAAAGGACACCGCCCCGCCATGACCGACAACACCAACGGCGCCCCGGACATCACCGACCCCAACGACCTTGCCTTCCTGGAGATGATGCGCACCGCTACGTTCGGCGGAAACGTCACCCTGCCCTCCGGGCTGACACTGACACCCGAGCAGATCCGCGAACTTACCGCGGACAGCTGAACGCCGACAGTGACCAGATTCTAGAATCTAGTCATCGAGCGGCGGCAGGAGAATTCCGCCAATTGACCGCTGCCGCAAACCTTTCCACGTTCCGTTCCGAAATCCCCGCCCCGTGTCCTCGCGATGGGCGACCTCACCCGCCTGATGGGCGGATGCGACCGGACACTGGCCGCCGCCGAATCGTCGGCCGGCACGAGCGGCGTGCAGGCGTCAGTAACGCTGGCCCCGAGGCGTTCGATGGTCCTACTTCTGTTTCGATTTCTTCGGCGCCGGCTGGCACTGGCCTGAATACCGGTTCAGGCCCTGTCCGTGGCTGTGTTGTTTGCTTTGTCCGACGGGCCCGCCTTTGGGAGCGCGGACCCAGTTGCCGGCCGCGTCCAGGCCGGGCATGTGCTCGCTCGAGGCCGCGCTGTAGCGGGTGGTTCCGTCGACGGTCAGAATCCCGTCTTGGACGTCGATGTGAGCGACTGTGGCCCAGTAGGAGTTCTTGTTGTTGCCGACGTAGACGAGGATTTCGTCGGCGTCGTGGCCGGGCAGTCCATCTGCGCCGGCACGCCCATAGCGGATCGCGCACCGTGGTCGGCCGAATTCGTTGATCGCACCGGAGCCATTGTCGACGCTCTGGTAGATGTTGACCAGCAGGTCGCCGTTTTCCTGGGGTAGCACGCGAACTTGCTCGACGGCCGGCCGATTGCCGGCGCCTGGTCCCATACTGTCGCCGTAGTGATGGACGAACGGCCACTGGTTGAGGTTTCCGTGGTGTCCCTGGTCGCCGCTGACCACGACGTATTCATTGGTGACCTCATTGCGGCAGAAGAAGTACACATCGAGATCGCCTTCTCCATAACGCATTACGCGGCCATGGGAGTCGTACTGCGCGTTACGCCCGTCCCATTCCAGACCGACGGTGAGCACCCAATTTGGGTCGCCATGGCTTTTTCGCAGGTCGATCTTCGCGGTCTTGTTCGCCGAGTCCTTGGTGAGCACCACCGCTACTTTGTTCATGTTTATCGGCGCTTGTGCCGGGGCAGGAGGCGCGGGCACGATCGGCGTGGCCGGTGCCGTCGGCGCTGGGCCCGCCGCTGACTCAGGTTCATCCACCGAGATACCAAAAGCCCGAGCGAATTCCGCCAGCCCGCCGTCGTAACCCTGTCCAATGGCGTCCAGCCGCCATCGCCCATTGCGTCGGTACATTGCGACCAGTTGCAGGACGGTCTCGGTGCTCAGCCCTGCCGGCAGAAACTGCATCGTCTCCTGCGGGCCGGTGATCTCGGCCGCGATCGCGCCGATATCACCGAACCGCAGGCCTTGGGCTTCAGTACTCGCCGCGATCACCACACGGTGCACATTGTCGGGGATGGCGTTGAGAGCCACCTGGATTGTCTGTGCACCGGTCAACGTGATTCCGGGGCGACGGGGATTGTTGAAGAACACGAAGTCGTCGTCGGAGGGGACCCGATGGTCGGCATCAACGGCGATCGCCATCAGATCGACCGACGCTGCAGAGGGCCCGGTCACTGCAACGGTGTAGGTGCTCCCCGCCAGATCGGTCTTGGAACCTTTCGCGATGTTCGCCATAACACACTCCCCCGATTCTTGATTGTCCATGCCTGCCAGCATCATTGGTGGTCGGCGGACCGACCGACCCACGAATGAAGCGCACCCACGATTCGTGGCGCCGGAACCATCGCCCGCGCGACGAGCGCATCTGCACAGGGCGGGTACGGCCTCGATGCGACGAAGTTCAGCGGTGTTGTTGGCTAGCCAATTGAGAGTTGATGACTCCGTTGAGGTGTTGCAGTCCGGTCATCGTCAATCCATGGAGCTGATTTTCGATGGTGCGGACCACCGCCGAGTCGCTGAGAACTTTCTCGCTCGATTGCACGAGAATGGTTCCGGCGCCGGTGAAGTCGAACTGTCGTTCCTCACCGGTATTGACACCGAATCGTGCCGCGCCCGCTGCAATCATGTTGGTCACCCAACCGTGGTCGTAGTGGTGGCTCGGTGCCGGGCAGTCGGCCCAGCCGACCAGGGCTTCGGGATCTACGCGCGCCGGTGGTTCGACGAACATCACCGGCCCGTTCGAGGACGCCAGGAACTTGCCGGTGCCCAGCAGGGTCACAAACCCCGGCACGATCGACTGGTTCATCGACAGCCCAGGCTCGAAGGCCAAGAGGTTGGCGGCGCGGATCGTGAGGTTGCCGTCGTCGAGATCGTAGGAGTTGATGTCGTACCCGCGATCGCCGATGATCAGCTTGCCCTGCCCCTCAGCGACTGTGTAGTCGCCGAAATACATTGGTGCCGAGAACTGTTGGGCCACCATGTGCAGTAGGCCACCGTGCAGTCCGTGGGTGAGTGCCCGGAAGTCGATCTGGCCGTAGTACGCGATCATCGCACCCTTGCGGATGAACCACGGCGACGTCAGGTTGATACAGAACGCGTAGTGATTGTCCGGCACGTTGTCGTCGTTCGGCAACGTCACCGGGTTGAGCACCTGGCTCACAGCTTCTCCTCCGAGGCCTGCACGAATACGATTCCCTGTCCGACACAATGCAATTGCATGGCCTCACCAGCCCCGCGGCCGACGGCATCACGCCAACTCAGCGCGGACTTGAGCTCGGTCTGCACGTTGCCGTACGCGGCGACGAACGCCTGCGGATCGACCACCACCGGCGACGGGCCGCCGACCTGCATCTCGATCACCCCGCCGTGGGCGAGCAGGACAGCGCTGCCCTGCCCCGACAGCTGCGTGGTGAACATGCCCTGCCCGGTCAGCGCCCCGGATGCAGCGCCGCGCAGCATCCCCATCACGCCCCCGCCGCCGGACCCACCGCTGCTGGCCACCGACACCACCGAACTTTGCAGCCCCGCTGTGTTGGCCAGCAGCCGCGAAGCCTCCACCCGCAGAACGGCCCCGGCTGCGATGTCTACGGTGTGGACGTCAAGGCCGGCATAGCCGTAGTGCACTTCGCCGTTGCCTTGGGCGAGCATGGTGCGTTCGTGCTCGCCCTGCATCATGCGCCCGGCGAGCCGAACGATGCCGCCCATGCCGCCGAACTGGCCCGCGCCGGGAATCTGGTGCGGCGCGAACGCCACCTGGCCGGTGTAGAACAGCATCGCCCCGGCCCGGGCGACGACGCCACCGACCTGACCGACGTTGACCTTCACGACCTTTGAGTTGACTTTCGTGAACATCGTCGTGACTCCTATCGCTCGGCCGGCTGAATCGACACCAGGCCCGAACCCTCCCAGCGCAGCGAGAACGCTTCCCCGCTTCCTTGGCCGACCGCCGTACGCCACGACACGTCGGTCACGAACGACTGCTGCAGATTGCCTTTCGCGCAGACGAAAGCGTCCGGGTCCACGACAAGCGGATACTGGGGTGACACCTCCAGATGGATCAGCGGTCCGCCGGCCGAGAGCAAGGCGACCTGGCCCTGTCCGGACACCACGGTGGTGAACAGGCCCTGACCGGAAGTTGCCCCCCGTAGACCCGCGAACGTCACGTTGGTCTGCAGATTGCCGGCCATCGCCAGCAGTTGACGCGATTCCACCTTGAGCTGCTCGTTGTTGATGTCGATGATGGTGACGTGCTGAGCGTTAACAGCCAGCAGGACCCGCCCAACGCCTTGACATTCCATCAGCGACAGCGCTTCGCCGGTGGCACGCTGCTTGAGCCCGGCCATCAGGCCGGAGCCGCCGCCAAAGCCCGCCGACTTGAACGAGATGTTGCCCTCATAGGCGATCATCGAGCCGCTCAGCGCGCGAATCGACGTGTTGTTCACGTGCGCTTCAATGACTTTGCTCGACGTTTGATAGAGCTGCGCCATCAGTACCTTTCCCGGGGTGCTTGAACGTTGAGGGGGCTGCCGACCACATGCGCGACGTAAAGGGCGCTGCAAGCGACGCCGTGTCGTGCAGGCCCGAGCGTTCCGCTGCGGGTGTCCCGCTACTTGCGGCCCGCCTGCCATCGCATTCCCCAGCTGTAGGCGCGGTCGAGTTCGCTCTGGGATCCGTTGATGTAGTTGACTTCCCGCTGCACATGCAGGCCGCCATTGGCGTAGTACACCTGGGCGACAGCGCATATGCGGGCGCCGTTGACCGGTGAGTCAAGCCGCACCTCAATCGGCGGCCCCGACGTCGGGTACAGGGTGACCACCCCATCGACGGCTGCCCAATTCGCAGCCCCCTCGTAGATCATCGCGAAGATGAGAATCCGCCGGAACTGTTGGGGCTGAGCGAGATTGATGTGCATGTTCTCACCCCCGGCGGCCGCGCCGCTGCGGTCGTCTCCGTCGAGGGCGATATAGGGCGGCCGGTCCCGGGCGCCGAAGCTGTTGCCCAACGCCTGGATCACGCCCTTGCTGCCGTCGGCGAGCTCGTAGAGGCAACCCAGGTCCAAATCGACGGCCGATTTGCGGCCGAAAAAGCCGCTCTTGCCGCCCGACCAGTTCAGGTTGACCCGCATGACTCCTTGGGACTCACCGGGTTTGGTGAGGTTCACCTGGGGCGCAGCCTTGGTCAGGCTGATCTTCGACAGGTTCACCCCCGGGGACGCCGCCGATCCCGCCGGCGCTGGTGCGGGATTGGCTGCGGGCCGCTTGTTGTAGTCGATTCCCATGGTTGTCTCAATTCGTCAGGACGGTGGGGGTGCTATCGGAACCGGACGCGGTGGCGCGCCGGTTACGAATGATGCTGGAGATGAACGCGGCCGCGATCAGAACGACCCCAATGAGGCCGGTGAGGATTTCGTTGACGTGTACTCCCAACGAGATCAACAGGATCACCGCCAGCGCGCCGATCGCCCAATGGGCGCCATGCTCGAGGTACACGTAATCCGACAGCGTGCCCTTACGGACCAGAAAGATCGTGATCGACCGGACAAACATCGCGCCGATGAAGCCAAGACCCAGCGCGATGATGATCGGATCGCTGGTAATGGCGAAGGCCCCGATGACGCCGTCGAACGAGAACGACGCGTCGAGCACCTCCAGGTACAGGAACAAAAAGAAAGCCGCTTTGCCGGAAGTCTTAGCCAGTTCCGACGGGCCTCCCGGCGCGGCCTCGTCGCCGTCTTCATCGACATCGAACATCGCGCCGAGCCCGTCGATGAGGATGTAACTGCCGAGCCCGAGCACGCCGGCGAACAGCACCGTCGGCACGTGCGCCTCGTCGACCAAGAACTCCGCGGAGGCCACCAATGCAGCCAGCGCCACCACCACGGCGAGCTGATCAAGTTTGCCGGCACGGCCTAGTGGGCGCTCAAGCCAACTGAGCCAAGTGATTTCGCGTTCGCTGAAAATGAAATTGAGGAACAGCATCATCAGAAACATGCCGCCGAACGCGGCGATCTGCGGGTGTGCAGCCGTTAGCGCCGTCTCATAGCTCGGCGAGCCATCCGGGAAGTATGCGGCGCCGTCGTTCGGCGGGTTCAGGGCGATGTGGATGGCGCGCACCGGATCGAGGCCGGCGGTGATCCACACGACGGCCAGCGGAAAGACCAGCCGCATCCCGAAGACCGCAATCAGGATGCCGACGGTCAGGAACATCTTCTGCCAGAACGCGTTCATCCGTTGCAGCACCGTGGCGTTGATGACGGCGTTGTCGAATGACAGGGACACCTCGAAGATGCCCAGTACCGCCGCCAGGATCAACGCCTGCGGCCCCCCGTAGATGAACGCGACGACCAACGCCACCGCGCTGACCAGAAATGAGATGCCGAAGACGCGTCCCACCATATGACTACTCCCCCCATTCAATTCGACGACAGCGACGTCCGCCGGCAGCACCGGCGGACGTCGATCGCGCCATCGCTAGACGTTGACGCCGTAATCGCGCGCAATGCCGGCCAGCCCGGACGCGTAGCCCTGGCCGATGGCGCGGAACTTCCACTCAGCGCCGTTGCGGTACAGCTCACCGAACACCATCGCGGTCTCAGTGGAGGCGTCCTCGGACAGGTCGTAGCGCGCAAGCTCCTTGCCGTTGGAGCGGTCGACGACACGGATGAACGCGTTCTGCACCTGGCCGAAACTCTGCGAGCGCCCATCGGCGTCGTAAATCGACACCGGGAAGAAGATGTTGGTGATGCTCGGCGGGGTGGCCGCGAGATCAACGTTGATGACCTCGTCATCCCCCTCACCCTCGCCGGTCAGGTTGTCACCGGTGTGCTCGATCGAGCCTTCCGGGGACTTCAAGTTGTTGAAGAAAACGAAATGCTTGTCGCTGAGCACCTTCTTATCCGGCCCCGTGGCAATGGCACTGGCATCCAGATCGAAATCCGCCCCGGTGGTGGTACGGATGTCCCAGCCCAGACCCACCGCCACCGCAGTGAGGTTCGGAGCCTCCTTGGTCAGCGAAACATTTCCGCCCTTGGTCAGACTGACGCCCATGCGATTACCTTCCTGAAACTGTGAGTTTGAGATTCGGCTAACAAGCCGCTACTTGCCGGAACAGCTCGCCGGCGGAAGATGCGCGCGCGTCATCCCCATGTCGCAACATTGGGGCCCCCGAGAGACGTTTCAGCAAATATTGACATCACGTTAACTGTAGAAACCCTGGGTGTCTAGCTGTAATCTCGCTGTGTGTCCAACCGCTGGGGGAGGCGGTCACGCAGCATGCGAGACGACACCCGCCCCAACCTTCCCGCTGAACTAACCAGCACATTCCTCGACATGGAGGGACGACTGGACGTCGCTCAGCACGCGGTCGAAATCGCCATCGCAGGGCACGCCCACAGTTCGCTCACAGCCGAATGGGTCACCGCACGAGACCGCGCCTACGCCGCAACCACACAATATTTGGCCATCGCTTCACCCGAATCCGCCACCGGCCCCACCCCCTCGTTAGCCGATGTCCAGCGCGCCATCGACAACGCCCGCGCGGGCCTCGACACCTTCTATGACCGACACCGGCGCGTCCTGGACTCGGCTGTCGGTGCCGCGGCCGCAGCGACCGCCGAAGCCGAAGCGTCCGTGGCACTGGCGAACGCGACGCTGCAGCGATGGGCTGCCCTGGACCCGCAGCTCGCCGCATACCGCTCGGTGCAGTCAGCCCACGAACTCGTCGAATCGTGCCGTGATGAGACTCAGTCGGCCCTCGTCCGCGGCGACATCACCGCCACCCGCAGCGCCGCCGAACGATTGCGTGCCGCGGTCACCGGCCTGGACGCCGCTGTGGACACCGCCCCGCAGATCGACGAAAAGGCCCACCGCACATTCGCTTCCGTGCAGACCCGCCTTGCAGCCACCCGCCACCGCGCAGACACCGCCCCGGCCACCTTCTCGTCGTTGCTCAAAGAATTTCACGCTGACTCATCGGCGGACTTGTGCGACAACGAGCGACAGGGCCGAACCCACATCGCCGCCGCCGAAGCGCTCCTCGACCAGGCAGCAACGGCTCTCACCGAACACCGACCTGAAGACGCCGCCGCCTTGGCCGGACAAGCGCGAGACCAGTTAGCCGCTGCCGCCGCGCTCATTGATGCGATAACCGACCGCCTCGCTACCCTGCGCGCCCTGCGCGCCGACCCCACCAAACCAGAACGCGCCGCCCGCTTTCAAGTCCGCGACGCCCAGCGCCTCGCCGTCGACCGCGGCGCGGTCGCCGAATGGGGCACCGTCCTCGACGCGCAGGTGCCCCGCATCGACCGTATCGTCGCGGCCCTCACCGGCCGCCACCCCGACTATTGGAAATATCATCTTGCCCTGGAAGAGGTTACGCAGTACGTGAGCACCATCGTCGCCCGCATTCGACATCAGGCGTCAGCGCAATGACCGCCGCTGGGGCTATCGGTCAACAAGCCGCCGTACACCACTTCCACCACCTCAACGAAGCCGACCGCCACCGACTGTTCTTCCGCAACCCGGAAGAACTCTTCACCGACGCGGACCGCGACGTGCTGGCCACCGCACTCGGAGCCACCCTCTACATTCCCGCCGACCGCGCCGATCTGGCCACCACGGTGACCCGGCGGGCGGCAGAGGGCATCTGCTCAATGGTCCTCGACCTCGAAGACGCCATCGACGAACACGCCACCACCACCGCCCGAGCCAACGTCATAGCCACCCTCGACACCCTGGCCACCGCACCACAGGCGCTGCGGGCCATGATCTTCGTCCGCGTACGCACCCGCGACTGCATCGAACAGATCACCACCAACCTCGGCGCCGGCGCCGAGGTCCTGCGCGGATTCGTCATACCGAAATTCGAGGCCGCAACAGGAGAACACTTCCTCACCCAAACCGCCACCGCAGCAACCACACTGGGCCGGCCGCTCTACTGCATGCCGGTACTGGAATCCCCACGAATCGTCTACCACGAATCCCGCGTCGACGAATTACGCGGCATTTCCGAAGTCCTTGCCCGCCACAGCGACTCGGTTCTCGCCGTCCGGATCGGGGCCACCGACCTGTGCGGCACGTTCGGCATCCGCCGCAACCGCGACCACACGATCTACGACGTCCACGTCATCGCCGCCGTCATCGCCGATATCGTCAACCAACTCGGCCGCGCCGACGGCACCGGCTTCATCGTCACCGCCCCCGTATGGGAGTACTTCGCCGACCACGAACGCCTCTTCCGCACCCTGCTACGCACCACTCCCTTCCGAGAGCACGACGCCGCGGGCTTCCGCGACGGCCTGGTCCGCCGAGACCTCGACGGCCTCCTGCGCGAGATAAGCCTCGACCGGACCAACGGCCTGATCGGCAAAACCATCATTCACCCCACACACGCACCCGCCGTGCACGCGCTGTCGGTGGTCAGCCACGAGGAATACCGCGACGCCCTCGACGTCCTTGCCGCCGAATCCGGCGGGGTGCGCCGATCCGAATACCGCAACAAGATGAACGAAGCAGGGCCGCACCGCATCTGGGCCCAACAGGTGCTGCGCCGAGCCCGGGTATTTGGTGTCGCCAACCGCGGCGTCACCTTCGTCGATTTCCTGACCGGGCTGGCCAACACGTGACCACCTCTCCCCACGCCTGGGCCACCGCGCAATTCGGGCTCCGGCTGCACGACGGTACCGGCACACGCGGCAATCACCGGCTGAGCGGACTGGTCCAGCCGGGGCTGCGACGCAATCCCCGCCGCGCCCACCTCCTGGTATCCACGGTGTTGGGCAAGCACATCGCCGTGCCCCCGACCATCGTTCGCGACGCCGGCCGCCGACTCGGTGCCGCCGTCGAAGCCCTGCAGCCCGGCGACGTCGACGTTCTCGGGATGGCCGAGACCGCCACCGGCCTAGGCCACTGCGTCGCCGACCACCTCGACGCGAACGTCTATCTCCACAGCACCCGCCGGCCCGCTCCAACCGCACACATCTACGCAGAATTTCAAGAGGGCCACTCGCACGCCACCGACCATCTCCTGCAACCCGCCGGGCCCGCCATCTTCGGCCACCTACGCCCACTGGTGATCGTCGACGACGAAATCTCCACCGGCAATACCGCTTTGGCGACCATCGAGGCCCTGCACCACCGACAACCCCGCCCCCGATACATCGTGGCGTCACTGGTCGATGTCCGCACCGACACCCACCGCCAGCACGTCAACGACACCGCCCGGGCACTGCAGACGGCCATCGACTTCGTCAGCCTCGCCGACGGCCAGGTGAGCATCCCCAGCACCCTCACCCAGCAGGTGTGCGCGCTACCCGCTCCCCGGCTCAACCCCGTTCACCCCGGCGGCCCAGGCGCCGCACGCACGGTGGACCTGCCCTGGCCGGCGGACGTTCCCGACGGCGGCCGACACGGATTCCTGCGGTCGAACAGGCCGGTGTTCGACACTGCCGTCGCCGCCGCCACAGCCCGCCTCGCAGGCCTCCTGGACCCTGACCGCCCAGTGCTGGTCATCGGCCACGAGGAGCTGATGTACCTGCCGCTGCGGATCGCCGACCACCTCACCGCCTACGGATTCACAACCCGGTTCCAATCCAGCACGCGATCCCCGGCCTACGTCGTCGACGATCCGGGCTACCCGCTCCGCACCGGATTCGAGTTCCCTGCAGGCGAATCCGGTGAAACCGGCTCCCGCTACTTGTACAACGGCTGGCCTACTGGCCCCACCGCAGAACGCACCCAGGCCGTCGTCGTGATGGACACCGCAGCAGCCGCCGGAGCAACGGGCCTGACCGAAGTCCTGACCGCGGCCGGCTACGACGTTCTCGTCGCCGTCGTCGACGGACCCGGATACGACGCCTTGGCAGCATCACGGGGACACTCGTGAACACGCCCCTGACCGGCCCCGACTTCGGTAGCTACGCCGCCGACGAAGTCAGCTGGCTGCTGACCGACCTGTCGGCGGCCACCTTGGAAGCCGACGCCGCCACACGCGAACGCGAAATCCAGTCCGGCCGCGCCCATTACGCCGAATCATTGCCCATCGAATACCAACCAGACCCGGCCTACCGGACCCTATTCCACGAGGTACTCACCGACACCGCAGCCAGGCTGGCCACCGCCGTGGGCACGGTCACCGAACTCGTCCTCGCCGAACGCGGCACAGACATCACCCTGGTGTCCCTCGCCCGCGCCGGCACTCCGATCGGCATCCTGATGCGCCGCTGGGCCGCCCACCACCACAGGCTACGGCTGCCCCACTACGCCGTATCGATCGTGCGAGACCGCGGAATCGACACCGCAGCACTCGATTACCTCCATGCCCACCACGACCCGACGAACGTGGTGTTCGTCGACGGCTGGACCGGCAAAGGCGCCATCACCCGCGAGCTCACCGCCGCGCTGGAAAACTACGCCGCCGACACCGGCATCCACTTCAACCCCGACCTCGCCGTGCTGGCCGATCCCGGCCACTGCGTGCGCACCTACGGCACCCGCGACGATTTCCTCATCGCCTCCGCGTGCCTGAACTCCACTGTCTCCGGGCTCATATCACGCACCGTACTCAACCGCCGCCTACTTGAACCCGATGACTTCCACGGCGCCAAGTTCTACCGCGACCTCATCACCGACGACCACTCCGGAATCTTCCTCGACACCGTCAGCGCCCGCTTCGACGACATCGCCGACACAGCACGGGCTCGGGCGACGGCGATAGCGGCCGCCGACCGCACCCCCACCTGGGCCGGCATGGCAACCGTAGAACGCATCCGCCACGACTACGACATCGCCACAACCAATTTCGTCAAACCCGGCATCGGGGAAACCACCCGGGTTCTGCTGCGCCGCCTACCCTGGCGCGTCATCGTGCGAGACCCGCACGCCCCCGAGCACCGGCACATCCGCCTGCTCGCCGCCGACCGCGGCGTCCCGGTTACCCACGACCCCGACCTGGCCTACGCCTGCGTCGGGCTGATCAAAGATGTGACCCCATGACCGCGCTCATCGCCAGCGACCTCGATCGCACCCTGATCTACTCGCGCCGGTTCTTCGACACCCCGCCGCCGACAAACCAGTGCGTCGAGATCTACCGCAACGAACCGATTTCCTACATGACCCCCACAGCAGCAGACCTATTGCGGCAGTTGAGCTCCCACCATCTCATTGTCCCCACCACCACCCGCACCACCGCGCAATACACGCGCCTCACCCTGCCCGGCGCGCCCTACCGCTACGCCATCACCAGCAACGGCGGCACCCTCCTAATCGACGGCGCACCCGATCCGCAGTGGACCCGCACCGTCGCCGCCCAAATCCGCGCCGGCGGCCCACCGCTGCCACATATCCTCGCCGAATTGCGGACCCGCATCGATGACACCTGGGTGCACAACCTGCGCACCGCAGAGAACCTGTTCTGCTATCTCGTCGTCGACGAGGCCACTCTTCCCCCCGACTTCCTCACCCAGTGGCAACAATGGTGCACACCGCGCGGATGGACCGTGTCCCAGCAGGGCCGCAAGATATACACCGTCCCACAGTCCTTATGCAAAGCCAAAGCCGTTGCCGCCCTGCATCACCGACTCATCGACGCAGGCGACCTGCCACCCCAATCCCCGATTCTCGCTGCCGGTGACGGCGCCCTCGATGCCGCGATGCTCGAGCTCGCCGCGGCGGCGATCCGCCCGGCCCACGGGGAATTGCACTCCCTCGACTGGCAGCGCCCCCACCTCACGGTCAGCGACGTCACCGGCGCGCGCGCCGCCGAGGACATTCTCACCTGGTTCGCCGCCCAGATACCCACAGCCACACCCCAGCCCGTTCAGCACAGTATCGCCCACCCGGGTGAGAGAAAGGACTACCGTTGACAACGCACCTGAGCAAAGGCCAGAACGGACCGCTCAATGCCAGCGACCTGGTCATTTCTGTTGAGCTGTACGCCCCGGCCGACCTGTCAGCCCTGCTGGTCACCGCCGACGGCAAAGTCCGGACCGACGCAGACTTCGTCTTCTTCAACCAGCCCACCGGCCCCGGGGTCCGGCTGCAGCCCGGCGCACCCGGTCAGCCCGCCAGCCTGGCCGTCACCCTGGCGGCGGTGCCCGCCGACATCGCCAGGGTCCGCGCGGTGATCACCCTCGACAACCCGAACACGACCTTCGGACAGTCAGCCCCGCCGATCGCCCGCATCAGCGACACCGCCGGGAACCTGCTGTACGAGTACCGAATCGACGGCCTGTCCACCGAATCCATCGTCATCGCGGCCGAAATCTACCGCCGAGACAGCGCCTGGAAAGTCCGCGCCGTCGGCCAGGGCTATGCCGGCGGATTCGCCGCCCTTGTCACCGACCACGGGGTCAGCGTCGATGACGCCCCGCCCCCCGTCGTGCCCCCGGTGACACCCCCACCCCCGCCGCCGGCCCCGCCCCGGCCGGCCACACCGCCACCACCCCCACCGCCGGCACCACACCCCGTAGCACCCCCACCGGCACCACACCCCGTAACACCCCCACCGGCACCCAACTCCGGAGAAGTCAGCCTGGTCAAAGGCCGGACCGTGAACCTCACAAAGGGACAACGGGTTTCGCTACGCAAAGACGGCGGTGTCGCACTCACCCAAATCCGGATGGGCCTGGGCTGGGACCCCATCAAGAAAGGCCTGTTCGGCAACCGAACGCCCGACGTCGACCTGGACGCCTCCGCGGTGCTATTCGCCGAACACCAGCCCGTCGACACCTGCTACTTCGGCCAACTCGCCTCCAAAGACGGGTCCATCCGGCACCAGGGCGACAACCTCACCGGTGAAGGCGACGGCGACGACGAGGTCATCAACGTCGATCTCACCCGCATCCCGGCCTACGTCACCACGGTGATCTTCATCGTCACCTCCTACCGCGGACACACCTTCGACCAGCTGTCGAACGCATTCTGCCGACTCGTCGACTCCACCACCGGCGCCGAACTGGCCCGCTACACACTCCAAGGCGCCGGCCTACGCTGCACCGGCATGGTGATGGCCAAGTTCATGCGCGTCGGACAAGAATGGAAGATGCAGGCCATCGGCGAGCCCATGACCGCCAAGCACGCCGGCGAAGCTCTCCCGCAGCTCCCCCGGTTCCTCTGACCAATGTCCGAACAGCGGCTCACCGCCGGACAGAACGCCGAACTCAACTCGGCTGCACTGGTATTCACGGTGCAGCCGACTCAGGCGGAAGTGGCGGCGCTGGCCCTCGACGACCAGCGCCGCGCCCTGGACCTGCCCGGCGCCGGCTACGTCGACGCGCGCCGCCCATCGCATTGCCCGGGGATCAGCGCCGACCCCGGCCGATTGTCCGTGCGGCTCGACGCGCTCCCGGCGGCGGTGGCGCGGGTGCTGTGCCTGGCCCTGACCCCACAGCCCCACAGCGGGGCACTGACCTGCACCCTCGCCGACGCCGACGGCCACACCACCGTGTTCGTGGTCCCCGCCGTGGACGTCCACCCGGCGGTCATCTGTATCGAGCTCTACCGCCGCGGACCCCGCTGGAAGATGCGCGCCGTCGGTCAGGGCTACGCCAGTGGCCTGGCGGAAATGGCACGCGCACACCGCATCCCAGAACCGCACCGTCCACCGGTCGCGCCCGTCCCCGCCGCGGATGTCTTGCCAAACGCGGCGCAGATCATCCCACTCGGCGACCAGGACCCGCTGGAGCGGATCACCATGATCTACGAGGACGCGGCCCGCAGCACCGCTGCCTTGAACACGGCGTACGGCTTCGCCGAGAACCGCCGCGACACCGAGATGACGGCCGCGATCGCCGACCCGGCCAACCGCAACACCGTCGCCGGCCAGCAGGCTCTGACCGAAGCGCAGCGCCGCTACGACGAGGTGATCGCCACCGCCACAGCCGACTATCAGCGCGACGCCGCACACCTCATCGCCGAGCTAGCCGCCCTCGACCATGAACTACCGGCCGCCCTCGCACCCTTCACCGCAACTACCTGGCAGCAGCGGCCGCGGCCCTGCCATGGTATTCGGCTGGGCACCCTCAGCGTTCCCGCCGCCGGTCCGCTGTCGATCCCGCTGTGCCTACCCCTGCCGCTCCGCCGCCCCCTGTGGATCGACACCCAGAACGCCGCGGCCGCCACACCGGTCGCCTCCGCCCTGCTGGCGCGCCTGCTGGCCGCCGCCCCGCAGACCAGTGTGGATGTCATCGACCTGGCGGCCACGCTGGCACCACTGACCAAACAGCTGTCGCCCTGCATGCCCCGGCCCGCCGTGACCTCTCACACCGACGTGGCCGAACGCCTACACGCTTTGGTCTGCCAGTCCGATCTCACTGCCCTGCAAAAGGATTCAGCACCGCCCGCCCGTGTCACTGGCATCACGGTGATCACCGACCCCGGCTACGGATTCCCGCCAGAAGCCTGCTCGGCCATAGTGCAGCTACTCAACAGCGGAACCGGCCACGCCCTCGTCCTCATCGGAGACCACCGCGACAGCGCATCATCCCCACAACCGCTGCTACGCGAGATCGCCGACTACAGCCACCGCATCCCGCTGGACGCCGACGATGCGGCAGTCGCCGACCCATGGACCGGAACCCCCTGGCGGTTCGTCCCCGACACGATGGCAACCGGCCGACGGCTCGCCGACATCATCACGCTCGCGTCCGGGCGCGACCCGGCCGGCGAGCAATCGCCGTGGTGACCCCCGGCATCCATCTTCCCGAAGGAGAACCCCCATGGGCTTCGGCATGAGCTTCAAACTGGCCCCGGGCGTTCGGATCCGGGTATCCAACCGCGGCGTCCGCACCAGCGTTGGCCCCCGCGCAGCCCGCATCCACATCGGTGGCGGCCGGACCGCAATCTCAAGCGGCGTCGGCCCTTTCACCGTCTACAACACGCTCGGGTCGACAGCCCAAGCACGCCCGGCGGCGCCGCGCGGAAGCGGGCCCACGCGCGCCAGCCTCGCCGAACTCCAGCGGCAAGCAGCCGCCGCCGAACGCGAGGAGTCGATCCGATCGGTGATGGCCCTGGAGCGGTCCCTACTCACCTTGCACCTGCAGGAATTCACCCCCGCAACACGGCCCCAGCTACCCCAACCGGCCCCGCCAGACCCAGCCCCGTTCATCGCCGCCCGCGAACAGCAAGCCCTCGCAGGCCTTTCCATTTTCGATCGGGCGAAACGACGCGATGCCCAGCGATGGGCGCGCGAAGCCGGCCAGCACGACGCCGACGCCCAATGGGAACAACAACGCCGCGCACACCTCGAGCACCAACTCGCCGCCATCCAGTGGTGGGACAAACTGCTCGCGCACGACGAAACCACCGTCCACGAAGCGCTGGAGGACGCGTTCGAGGACAACCAGTCCCCTGCCGCGTGCATCGACGTCGGCAAGGACCTGTCCACGCCCGCCGGAATCCGATACGCCACCGTGCTGATCATCTACGGCCCGGTCGATCTAGTTCCCGAAAAGCAGCCCGACACCACCCCCGCCGGCCGGCCGACCTTACGCAAACGCACTCAGTCCGCCCGCAACGACTTCTACGTCCAAGCCCTGGGTTCCACCGTATTGGCCACTGTCCGAGAAGGGTTGGCGGTCGCCCCCAGCGTGGCCGAACTGCGCGTCGTGGTGCTGCGCCGCGACCCCGGAGCCGCCGACCCAGCGTCCTACCTTGAATGGATTTACGCCGGCCGCTTCCCGCGTGCCTGGGTCACGTCGATCCCGTGGGCCACCGTCGACCCCGCGGAAGCCCTGCTGCAGGCGCCCCAAGCGCGGATGCGGCGCCGCGGCGCCGCCGGACATGTCGTCGCCTTGCCCCTAGAAGACGAACCCGGGCTGACCCAGATCCTCACTGAGGTCCGCAGCACCCTGACTCGATAGACCGACCATGACCACTGGACAATGCACCGTGCACGCCGTGTCGGACCCCGCCGCTACCGTGCCGCTCATGACTTCGCCGAAGCGCCACCAGCACGATCCCACCGTGCCTGCGGTCCGCGTCGGTCTGCGCTGCGGATCGCTCGCCGCCCTGGCCGCGGTGGCGATGCTGACCGGCTGCAGCCCGACCAACCCACCGCACATGGTTAGTACGACCGTGACTGCGCACGCCCCGACTCATACCGCCCCTAACGCCGGCGTGAGCAATACTGCGCCCCAACCGATATCCACCCCGCCGCAAATCCCGGCTGCTGCATCTGGTCTGCTCGCCGACCTCCCGCAGGTGCCAAAGCGCAAGAGCCTGGGCGATTACCGCCGCGCAGCCTTCGGCGATGCTTGGACTGACGACCAGGACGCCCCCGGAGGGCACAACGGCTGCGACACGCGCAACGACATACTCGACCGAGACCTCATCAACAAGACCTACACCTCAATCTCCAGGTGCCCCAAGGCCGTAGCTACCGGAACGTTGCACGACCCATACACCGGGATGGACATCGCCTTCACCCGCGGTAACCAGGTCGGCGCGGCAGTGCAGATCGACCACATCGTCCCCCTGGCCTATGCCTGGGATATGGGCGCCCGTGAATGGACTCCCGAGATTCGGACTCGGTTCGCCAACGATCCCGCCAATCTGCTTGCCGTAGAAGGAAAAAGCAACCAGGGAAAGAGTGACAAAGAACCCGCGAAATGGATGCCTGCCAACACCGCCTACCACTGCGAGTACCTCGGACGTTTCACGGCGGTGCTACGGGCGTACGGGCTGCCGATCGATGTTCCCTCGTCGAAGGTCATTGCCAAGGCTGCACCGACCTGCCCCACTTCGTAAGATTCTAGAATCTAGTCATCGAGCGGCGGCACAGAAATCCCGTCAATTGCCCGCTGCCGCAACCCTTTCCACGTCCCATGCCGCAAACCCCGCCCCGTGTACTCACGGTAGGCAACCTCACCCACATACACCGGCTCCACCCACCGCCACGGGCCATCCTCTGGCGCGGCGGCCGCCGCCGGTGAGGACCGAGGAACCTCGACCAGCAGCCGATACAGACGTCGCCGCTCCGCGCCACTGAAACCGGTCCCGACCTCACTGACGACCACCAACTGCCCGGCCGCATCGTGGCCGGCCAGCAACAGCGAGCCGACCTGGCGACCACCAGACCACCCCACGATCACCAGCTCGCACGTCCGCCGAATCGGCCTCTTGATCCACGCCCGCGATCGCCCCGGCACATACAGCGAATCCAGGCGCTTGGCGACCACACCCTCCAGGCCATGCTCCTCAGCCGTCGCGAGCACCTCACGCGGATCAACATCCGTCCACGCCGACGGCACAACGAACACCGACGATCCCGCCGCCGCGGCGCCGAGCTCCTCGAGCACCTCCCGCCGCCGCGAATACGCCAGCCCAGTCAAGTCCCCACCATCAAGGCCAACCACATCGAAGGCGTAGAAACGCACCGGCACCTGGCGGAGCAACGCAGCCGCGGGCCGGCGCCGCATCGGCCACCGCTGCTGCAATCGGCTGAACGACGGCCGCCCCAACCCGTCGAGCGCGACCAGTTCACCATCGAGAACCGCCTGCCGGCCCCCGAGCGCATCGCGAATCCCCGCCAGCTCCGGGAACGTCGACGACGCATTCGCGCCGCCGCGGGTGTACACATCCACACCCGCCTGATCAGCAGAAACACTGAGCCTGAAGCCATCCCACTTGATTTCAGTCGAGTACCCGGGACCGGCCGGCAACTCCCCGAGCATCGCCAACATCGGCTTCGGAGGAATCACACGCCTCGGGCTCACCTCCACCGTCGACTCACCCGCCGCCCGATCGCATCGGTGAGCACATCAAGTTCGGCCAGCACATCAGTAGCGGCCCAAATACGATTCCGCGACCCCTCCGACAACACCTCGACGACACCAGCATCCGCCAACCGCCCCAACGCCCGGTAAGTGCTGGTATCGGTTGTGCCCGTGAGGGTTTGAGCTGTCTCAGCGTCGAAAATCGGTGTCTGCAACAGCGCATCGATCAGCAACTCATCAGCCGACCCCGCCCGCGGCCGCACCGCCTCCCGCCACCGCGCCGGCAGCTCAGCCAACCGCCGAGCAGACTCCTGAGCCGCCGCACTGGCATGCAGCGCAGCCGACGCCACATACCCGACCAGCGCATCAACATCACCACGCCGATAGTCACCCAGCCGAGCGAAATACGTCTCGGTATCGGCGAGCATGACCGACGCCAACGGCACCGTCACCGTCTGCGTCAGACCCCGCCGACGCAACACCGCCGACAACAACGCCCGCCCGATGCGCCCGTTGCCGTCGACGAACGGGTGAATGGACTCGAACTGGGCGTGCACGATCGCCGCCTGCGCCACGATCGGCAAGTCCACCCGATCAGCGAACGCAAGCAGGTCCGCCATCAACTCCGGCACCCGATCGGCCGGTGGCGGCACGAAACTGGCGCCCAGCGGCGAAAAGTCGCTGCCCCCAATCCAGTTCTGCACACTGCGCAGACAGCCAGGCTCGTCGGCATACGGATCCGGTGCCATCAACTGCTGATGCGCGTGCAGAATCGCCGGCAACACGAGCGGGCCGGTATCGGCCGCCCCGACCAACTCGTGCAACGCATCCACCGCGGCCAGCTGCGACTTCGCGGCCTCACTGGCCCGACCACCAGCGACAGCCTTACCAAACGCTCGCCACCCCGCATCGACCCGCTCGATCCGCGACGACGCCACCGACTCACTGCGCAGCAAGAATTCACGCACAGGGACAAGAAACTGGCCCCACCCCGCCTCCAGGCGCGCAACCTCGATCAGCGCGGACTCATGCGCCCGCGCGACCTCCCCGACCACCTCGTAGCCCAACCCCGCGATGGCCGGCGGCACGGCGACCTCAAATTCCCGCAGGGTGCGGTCCTCCCGGCTGCCCTGCCGGCCGCGCGGAACCCAAGGAACGGTCTCATAGCGATGCGCGGGCCAGCCCATACCGAAGGTTAACACCAAAAACGACGATACAGCCATCTATGCCGCACGTTGCCGCGTAAACATGCGGCACAGCGGTCGCCGCTGAACGGAACTAAGCTACCGCCGCCGCAGGCTCCAACGGCGCACCCGCCAACCGCGTCGAGTACAGCAGGTCCGCGCACCCCTCAGCGGTCGAGTGATTCCGCAGGCACAGCACCACCTCCGCAGCCCGAGCCGACGCCAACGCCCGAGCAGGCTCCGCGCCACCCTGGCCTGCAGACTTGACCGCCATCTCGTACTCGATCAACGACATGAACCGTGCCCGCTCGACGTCACGCCACAGCTTCTCGTCGATCGGCTGGCCCAGCTCAAACAAATCCATGATCTCTTCGGCGGCACCGCTGGACAGATGCCCCGCGCTAGCCGCCATGTGCATATGCCGCTGCGCGACCCGCATCCGATCATTGGCATCAAATGCGTTGGCCTGCCGCCATTCCCACGGCATCGCCACAGCGCAGCGGTGCGCCATCGCCATATCCGCAGCGGTGACCGGCGCCACCGACTTCGGATCCACGGACACCGGCCGCGCACCCACCTCGCTGGCCCAGTCCATCACCTGATGGATCGGCAGCGACGACGCGATCGCCAGCACCCGGCCACCCGGGGCCGCCATCTCGCGAGCCTGCGCCTGCCGCACAACAACCTCAAGCGGGTTCGCACCACCGGACGCCGCAGAGGCCTCCCACAACTGGTGCCCGACGATCGGGTCGTTGATCGACATCTGCACATCACGCGGTACCCGCACGCCCATCGGGATATACGACGCGCCCTCGCTGGTGGCCATCCACGCCGACACCATGCCGCCCCGCTCGTACACCAACGCCACCGCGTAGTGGATCGAGATGTACCCGGTGCCGATCGTCTGCGCAACCATCGCCGACACCACGTCCTGCCCGGCCGTCATCGCCTGACTGAACAGCGCGTCGCCGCTGGCGCCGTCAGCCCCGATGCCCCGCACTCCGCGAGGCTGATCAATCGGGACCGGGGCGAACTGCGAACCCGCCGCCGACTGTGGCGTCGCGCCACCAATACTCGAGGTAGGTGTCTGCGCGGCCGCCGGCGTCGACCCGGGACCGCCATTCACCGACGGCGTACCGCCACTTGGAGTACTCGTCACCGGGGTCACCGTCGACGAACCGCCGCCGCCGACCGGGCCGCCACCGCCGGCCATCATCATCGGCCCGCCACCACCCGGGGTGGCCGCTGCCGGCATCGTCGTGCCAGCCGGAGACGACGCCGGCGCAACCTGACCGGCCGCATGCGAAATCGCGTTCTGGGCAACGTTGGAGCCCACATTCGCCGCACCCGACGCGACGTTCGACGCCGTGTTCACCGCCCCGGACGCCAGCCGCGCGGACGACTCCGCGATCCCAGACCCAAGACCGGCCAGCCCGGACCCGCGACCAGCCGCACCCGCACCGGACGCGGCCGCGGCGTTCGCACCACCCGGAACCGCCCCGGCAGCATTCGGTGTCGGCTTCGCATTACCCAGCTGACTCGACTGCGCCGCATTCGCCGGACTCGCACCACTACCGGCGCTCGACGACGCCGGCGACGACGACGAGGCCGGCGACGAGCTGCCCGACGACGCCGGCCGCATCATGTGCGAAATCCCCGACGCCGGATTACTACCCGAGCCGGAGCTTCCACCAGTGCTCGCCGGCGAAGACGGAGCCGAAGACGCAGGCGACGGATTCGACGGCTTCGCCTGCGTCGCAGCCTCTTTCGCCGCATCATCAGAACGCAGACCCGTCTGCTGAACAGTCTTCTCGCTGTGCTGCTGCGGTGTTTGATTCGACGACTGCTCTGCCTGTGGTTGGCGATCAAGCGGCGAGTCGTTGAACATCTTGACGGGCTGCACGTTATTGCCGCCCCGCTCCATGCCCTTGGCGGGCGGACTGAACTGGGGCGCTGCCGGCGCTGCAGGTGCCCCCATTGCTGGCGCTCCTGCCCCGTCTGGCATCTTGCTATTGATGTAAGGCTCAGACCATTGAGCGATGTCGTTCGACAGCGCGGTAACGGTGGTGGCCCCCTGCAGGTCTCGTGCGTGCGCCTGCGCTTTCGCGGCCGCCACGGCGGCTTGCTCGCAGGCCTTCACGAAGGCATCGATCGCCGGCGCGGCCGTGGGCATCGCGGCCTTCTGCGCCTCACCAAGCTCTCGCAGCTGCTTGATGTTCTCCTCGGTCGTATTGACGATGTCCGCCAATTCAGTTTTGGTGGACTGCAATTCGCTCGCGGCCAGATGCGCCTTCTTCGAGATGTGCCGGTACGCCTCGATGCGGTTCTGCAGCGTCGTCTCTCGCCCGCGCGCCAGCTGCTGCAGCGTGTCGATCAGGTAGCCATCCATTCCGACCATCGACGTCTTGATGTCCATCTGGACATCAAGCTGAGTGAACAGTGCGTTGGCAGCTTGCGACCACGCCATCGAATAACCCGACCAAGCCATCACACTCTGAGATGGCCACGCCCCCGCCAGAATCTCCGCCGAGTGCTCAGTCATCGGCATCGAGACCTCACCAAACCCCAAGGCCCACAGCCCCTTTCATTACGGCGCCAAGCGCTGGCACATGTCGTCCACCGCATTGGACGCCGCCTTAGCGATGTCATGCGCATTGCCGCTTGCGGCATTGAAGCTGGTGTACGCAGTGCCGAGCGCATGCAGTGCACTAGCCGCGGTGGTAACGGCTTGTGCAAGAGCAGGCGTCGTCCCTGGAGCCACCTTGAGAACGTCGCCGGCTTGGGTATAGAGACTGCCGGCCCGAAGCACTCCAGCTGTCCATGCCGGATTTGATCGCACGGCGGGGTCCAAAATGGTCATCCCCTGCGGGATCACTCCCTGTGCCTCTGACGCCGCGGAGATCAAGCGAGATGCATCTTCCCTCGGACCGCAGGTCTGGCGGTCAGCCTGCTCGGCAGACAGCGGAACTGGTGGCGCCGGAGTCGGGGCCGCGACAGTGACCGTCGTCGGTGCAGGTAGCCCCTGCACCGTGGTGTCCCGAGCCTGTGTCGTAATCGCGAATGCCGCTACGGCGGAGACAACCGCGCCGACGATTGCAGCACCGACGAGCACTGGCCACCGCCGACTACCGCCAGCCGGAGGGCCGGGCGGCAGCGGCGGATACCCCGGCATCTGAGGCGGCGGTGGCGGCGGGAATGCCGTATCCACACCAAAAGTGTTGTGAGTCATCGGCACAGCCAGTCCATCGCCTTTTGGCTCGCCTGATACACCGAAACCGCACGCCCGTTCTCGGGTGCGAACGCTTTGTACGACTCACTCAGCGTGCGCAAGGACCCTACGGTGGTCTGTGCAACCCCGGCCAGCATCGGGCTGGTGCCAGGAGCAATCTGCGACTCCAAGGAATTCGCAGCCTGGCCGTAGATCTCGCTGGCCCGCATTACGCCGGCCTTCCACGTCGGGTTGGTCTGTACCTCAGGGCTGGTGATCGTCATGCCCTGCGGGATGACGCTCTGGGCGACCGCAGCCGCAGTGAACATCGTGTCGGTGGTGCCCCAGGCGTGGCAGGTCTGCGCGTCAGCCTGAGCTGCCGGCAGCGGCGCCGGGGGTGCCGGCGGGGCGGCCGTCACCGTCACGGTCTCCACTGCGGGGGCCGCGTTCTTCGGGTTCGCCGGGGAGGTGACCGACAGGGTGATGGCGGTGGTGATGACTCCGGCGACGAGCGCGCCGGCACCCGCGGCCGCGGCGGCAGCGGGCCACAGCCGGCGCTTGGTGGGTGCCGGGTACGGCGGGTACTGCTGCGGGGGCCACGTCGGGTAGGCCGGTGGCGGCGCGATCGACATGTGCTCTCCTCAGGTCCTGTCGGGTGTGGTCGACGCTAGGTCGTGAAAACCTTCGTGGTGTCGTGCGGGCCGATCGTCGGGTGGACACCCGGCATCGGGAACTGCGCGGAGCGCTGGATATCGGCGGCGCCCTGGACGTCCTGCTGCTGCAGGGCCGGCGGGCCCGCGGTCAGCCGCTCGGACTGGCGGGTCGCCCACGTGATGTCGTTGGTGTCGACCTTGGTGCCGAGGGCTTCGGAGCTGGTGGAGACCAGGACCAGGGCGGCGTCGAGCTGCGAGACGGCGGTAGGCGGTGGAGGCGGGATCGGCTTTGGCGCGCTAGCAGCCAGCGTCGCCGAGGCCTTGCCGGCCGCGGCGTGCAGTACGTCAGTCTCGATGTCCAGTTTCGATTTCGCCCCCATGCTGCCATTGTCCCAGGAACCTCGGACATTGACCACTGGTTACCGGGATAAATGACGCTCTCGGTGATACAGAACCGAGTAGCTGCCGACTCACCTGCGGGCGCGTGCGGCGCGCCACCCGCCAGCTCTGCGTGCCCCGGAGGAGCTTCACTAGCGACTCGCCTGTGCGCGCGTGGGGCGCGCACTAGCTGACCAGCGGCAATGCGTGCTGATCGGCGTGTTTTAGGTGACCAGTCGATTGCTCGGCTGGGGTGGCCACACCAGTTTCTTGGCGTGGTCTTCCCGTTTCATCGGCACCTCGGCGGCGTCCCACAGATGTGGGGGCTGCCTCGGTGCCTCGACGGGCGTTTTGCGTCTCCCCGGTGTCGGAGGCGACGGCAACCGCATGGGCGGCGATGTTCACCGCTGCGTGCACGTCTCGGTCGATCGGGCCGTAGCCGCACGTTAGGCAGGTGAACACGCGCTGTTTGAGCGGGAGCTTGGTTCTCGCTCCGCATTGGCAGCACGTCTGGCTGGAGGGGAACCACCGGTCGCACTGCGAGGGTGGAGCCATACCAGTGGGTCTTGTAGGTGAGCTGGCGGCGCAACTCGCCGGGTGAGGCGTCGAGGATGGCGCGGCTAAGTCCGGCTTTGGCGCGCACGTTGGTACCGGGGTTGTCGACGGTGCCGCGTGCGGAGCGGGTCATGCCGGCGACGTTGAGGTCCTCGATAGCGACGGTGGCCCAGCGTGTGGCGAGCTGTTTGGTGAGGGTGTGCAGCGTGGTGGCGCGGCGCTGGGCGATTTCGTGATGGCGGCGGCCGACGCGGGCGGCAGCTCGCCGGCGCCGGCCAGAGCCTTTCTCGGTGCGGGACAGTGCGCGCTGGGCCTTGGTGAGTCGTTTGTGGCCGGCCGCCAGGTGGCGGGGGTTGTCGATGACCTCGCCGGTGGATAGGGCGGCGAGGTGATGCACGCCCACGTCGACGCCGACGGTGCCGGCCTGGCGCTGACGCTTGGTCGGGAAGGCGGGGGTGGCGGGTGCTTTGGTGAGGATGCTGGCGTACCAGCGATGTCCGCCGCGGCTGATGGTGACGGACTGGATGACGACGCCACGGTCGAGGGCGCGTTTGAGGCGTTTGGTGGAGTCGTGGACCCGCAGTGATCCGAGGCGGGGCACGGTGATTCGCCGGTACCCGTCGTCAGGGCGAATGGTTGGGTTGTTGACGTCGTGGTGGATGCGGAACGAATCGCGGGAGCGGTGTTTGGATTTGAAGCGCGGTGCGCCGAGCTTGCGGCCGGCGCGGCCACCGGTGAGTGACGCCAGCCAGTTCTTCCACGCGTTGTCAGCGTCGATCATGGCCGATTGGAAGGCGTAGGTGGAGACAGTGTGCCACCACGGGCACTCTCCTTCGACGCCGGACCGGTCGTCACCCTTGGTGGCGTTCAACGCTTTCTGGATCGCCGGTTTCGTCGGGACCTTCGGGGCCTGGGCCGCAGCGGTTTTCGGGTCCACACCCTGCTCCACCAACCCCGCGATCACCGCTTTGCGTTCGTCGAGTGCCGCGAACTTAGCGGCGAGCGCGTGGTTGTAGGCCCAGCGGGCGGCGCCGGCGTGCTGACGCAACATCGTGAGTTGGGCAGGGGTGACGTCGAGCGCGAACCGGTACGCGCGGAGCTCGACGTCAGTGGTCATGGTGTGGACCCTAAACGCTGGGTGCGACACGATGGCTTATCCCAAGGTGGAGCAGTCGCAGGGGCGACCCGGGAGGAAGGTTGAGCCGTAGTGCTTTCGTGGTGGCTTGAGGGTTTTGATCGCACGACGGAGCGGCTTGTGCAGGAGACACATCTGCCCCGTCTAACGGTGGCCGCGATTCGCGCAATTCTCAACGTCGATGACGCTATTCCTGTTGAACCCTTTGATTTCGATATTCCGAACCTCGAAGCAGCGCGAGCTCTAGCGGCGTACGCAGATGCGCCCGTGGCGATCGATGAAGCGCTGATCTATCAGCTGGGTTGCTACGAAGTCCCATGAAGTCTCCGCTCCCCGATATGGCGTTGACACCATATGGTTTGAGCGCCATACTTGCTAGGTGGATGTTGACGGACCAGAGGAGTTCTTCAACTGGCTGGACCGCACCGAAGCCAAGGCCAAGGCGGGTGACGAGCACTCCAGGCGCCTGCTTGCCCGCGCCGCGGACGCGCTGAACCAACTTCGCGGGCTAGAGAAGCCGCCGGTGGAGGACAAGCCCGATCTCAAGCGGGTTCGGCAGTCGAAGGAGTACCTGGTGTGGCGCACCGCGCACCCGTTCGATCCCGAGATCGCGTTCCGCCTGATCTGCTGGTTCCCACCGGGTGGTTCGACGGTGGTCGTCGCGCTATTCGCAGCCGACAAAGCCCGAATGGGTGATGTGTTTTACAACAGTGTCGGGTCTCGTGCTGATGTGGCAATTCGACGGTGGCTCAATGAAACTCAGGAGGATGACCATGAGCGATAAGACGTTCCGGAGGATGAATGACCGGATCGACGAGCTGGTTGAGAGTCCGCTGATCGCGGACGATGTTCGCCGCTTCGCGCAGGAGCGCGAACGCGTCAACCAGGTCTATGCGCGGGGGTTGGCCGATATCCGCAAGGCCGGGAATCTGACGCAGCAGCAGTTGGCGGCCGCGTTGAGCACGGACCAGGGGACGGTGTCGCGGATTGAGCGGCGCCAGGACTTGTTGCTGTCGACGTTGCGGGAGTACCTCGCGGCGACTGGCGCAGAGCATTCGCGGATTGTCGTCGAGCGCGATGGTGTTGAAATCAGCCTCGATCTGGATGCTTTCGTGAGCGAGGGCAGCGCCTCGTAACAACGCTCAGGATGATGCCGCGAACGCGTGCGCGTGCGTGTGGGTGAGGCCCATCGCGAACAGGATGGCGTCGAGGTCTGGCGACGATACGGTGGCGTCTGCGACAGCCTGGAGAGCGGGTTTGGCGTTGAATGCGATGCCCAGCCCGGCGGTGGTGAGCATGTCGATGTCGTTGGCGCCGTCGCCGACCGCGACGGTTTGGGTGATGGGTACGCCGGCTTGTGCGGCGAACTCGAGCAGTGCTGTCGCTTTGGCGGCCCGGTCGATGATGGGGCCGGTGACTCTGCCGGTGAGCTTGCCGTCGACGATTTCGAGGTTGTTGGCCTGCACGTAGTCGAGTTCGAGTTCGCGGGTGAGGTTTTCGATGACTTGGGTGAAGCCGCCGGTGACGACGCCGCAGTGGTAGCCGTGCCGGCGCAGGGTTCGGATGGTGGTGCGAGCGCCCGGTGTCAGTTGCAGGGTGTCGGCGACGTCGTTCAGTGCGCGGGCGTCGAGTCCGGCGAGGGTAGCGACGCGCTGCGTGAGCGATTGGGTGAAGTCGATGTCGCCGCGCATTGCGGCGTCGGTGATGCTCCGGACGGTGGTTTCGGTGCCGGCTTTGGCGGCGAGCATGTCGATGACTTCGCCTTGGACGAGTGTGGAGTCGACGTCGAACATGACCACGCCGGTGGGTGTGGTGGCGGTGTTCGTTGCTGCGGTGGCGTCCACCGTAGGTCTCCTGACTCGCGGGTTCATTTCTAGGGTGCGGTGGCTGTCCACCGAATTTTGTTGCAGGTCTGAGGTTATGGCAGAGGTCGGACACGATGGCCAATCACTGCGGGCGCAGGCACGACGCCGGCGTGAAAAGGTGAAGCGTCAGGATTGCGTGTTCTCGGGGTGCTCGGCGAGGTAGTCGGCCATCGTGTACGACTTGCCGGCGGCGCGGCGGCGCTCGGCTTCCTCGAATGCCTTCTGGGTTTCTGCGTGTCCCGCGTGAATGCGCAGGTGTAGGAACAACTCTCGGTCCAAGGCGTAGACGCCGGGAATCGGGTGTGTGAGGTGTCGAATGAGCAGATCGTGGGGTGGTTCGGCGTCAGGTTCGCCGGCGTCGAGGCGGCGGAGCGCCTCCGTGGAGATCGCGTCCGCGGCGGCCTGTTCGCTGTCGGCAGTCACATGCCAGTGGACGCCGGGGTATTGGGCACGCCATGTGTGGTCGTCGGTCTCGGTGATGAGCGGTCGGATGTGGGTGGCGTACTGCTCGTACAGGGCCGTGAGCTCAGCGTCGGTGTCGTCGGGGTTGGACATGGTGGACTCCGTTAGTCGGGGAAATCGGGCCAGTAACCGGAGAGGTCGGCGGGGCTGAGCCAGTGGTAAACCATGCCGCCAGGCAGGAATTCTGAGCAGCGGAAGCCGCCGAGCATGGGTTTACAGATGACGCGGCCGACCGGCAGCGGGGGCAGCTTGCCTTCGGTGTAGTCGAGGAGGTCAGCCGGCGCGACGTAGGTCTTCGCCGCGTCGCGGTCCTGGTTGCGGTAGGCGGCGGCGTGCTCGGTGAAGCGTTGGCTGTGCTGGCCGAATTGAGCGGATTTGGCGTCGAGGGCGGCTTGTTGGCGGGCCAGGTTGGTGACGATGCCGACGGCGACGGGATAGCCCATTGGGCCGTGGGTGGCGCTGATGCGCTGGACCTCGACGGCGGCCTGGGGGCTGATGGTGGCGGCGCGGGCGTGCAGCTCGGCGTAGTCGGCGGCGACGCGGAGGAGGTCGGCAGGGTTGACGTTCAGCTGGCCCATGGCATGTGTCCTGGTGGTTCAGGGGTGTGGGAAGACGGCTTCGATGCGGGGGCCTTCGGTGGACCAGAAGACCTTGTACGGGGGGTGTCCGATGACGGGCAGCCGCATTCGGATGCCGTCGGTCGTGGTGATGGCGGTCGACAGGGCCTGTGCCTGCGAGGGTAGCCGGAAGATGAGCTCGATGGTGTCCAGGATGGCGTTGTACAGCGCACTGTCGGAGCCGCGTTCGAGTTCGTCGAGCTGGGCATCGGCGACCGCGGAGTAGTCGCCCTCGGCGCTCACGTTCGGCGGACTCGTGTCCGGCGGACGGTCGGTGATGCTGTCGCGCGGGCGAGAAGGTCGCGCAACTCAGGGTCGGTGTCGTATTCGTGCTGGGCTTCGGTGACGATGCGGGCTGGCTGCAGAAGCAGGCTGCCGTCGGGGTTTTCGCGCAAGACGAAGCGTTCGTTGGGGCGGCCTGGAAGGACGGCGCGGCTGCGGGCGTCGGTTTCCACGAGGTTGAGATCGGACATAAATCCACCGTAGCCCATTTTCCCACAATGGGCATTGGGTGGGGGTTTGCTTGCGTGCCATGGCCTTTCTTTAGGCGATGCTTGTGTGCCGCTTCATGTGTCTCACAGGGTGATGACGTTGAGCAGGGGCTGTAGGCCGTCGAAGTCGGTGGTGTTGCGTGTGGCGAGGGCCGCTCCGTCGCCGATGGCGATCGCGGCGATCATGAGGTCGACGCGGCGCTTGCCGCCGGGGGTTCGGCCGGCGGCAGCAACGACGCTGCAGAGCTCGCGGTAGATGTCGGCTTCGCGTTGGGTGAACGGCAGTCCGTCGCCGTAGTGCGATCGGTGCTGGATGAGCTCGATGGCGGCGTCCGCGGCGATGGCGGGGTCGGAATGTGCTGTGCCTTCGCTGAATTCGGCGAACGCGATCGCGGAGACGAGGAATTCGTGATCGCCGCCGGGTAGGAGCTCCCAGCGTGGCGTTTGGATCAGCAGGTTGGTGTCGAGGTGGATTCTCACCGGTCGAGGTCCCCGATGCGGCCGGCGGCGTCGCGGCCGCGCTCGACCATCTCCAGCATGGCCTCCTGATAGCCCGGTGACGTGGGCCGGGCGTAGAGGCCGGCCTGCTTGATTTGAGCGAGGGTGATGCCGCGGCGGCGTTCGGCCGGCGGTGTTGCGGGCTGTTTGGTGATGACGACGCCGGTGTCTTTCCCGCGGACGGTGACGTGGAATTCCTGGCCGGCTTCGGCGGCGCTGATGATGTCTGCGGTGTTGGTGCGCAGCTCGCGGATGCCGACGGATTCGCTCATCCACCCAATGTATCACTTATGTGTCACATCAGTGATACATTCGGTGTGTACCTGGACACAGCACACAGCACACGGCGGCTTTGACGTCCTCTCCTGGCTGAAGGCCGGGAGATTCCAACCCAACATCCACTACCTATGCAGCAGGAGAATCGAGTTGAGGTTCACGGTTCACAGACCGGCTGTTGCCGAGGTCTCCCCGTGCGGTCACCGCCCGTCCGGCGGCGATATTGCGTGCAGCGTTCACGTCGGCGTTGCACGGGCCCGCCGTGCAGGCCACGCACGCGAAAACCGCTTGGCTCTTGCGGTTCTCGGATGCGATATGCCCGCACGCGGAGCATCGTTGCGACGTGTACGCGGCAGGGACCTGCTCAACCCGGCCAAATCCTTTGTGCTGCAGCCTGGCCGCCAGCAGGCCCCAGCCGCTGCGGCTGATCGACCGGTTCAACCCACGCTTCTGCGCAACATTGCTTCCCGGCCGGTCGACCGTTCCTTTGGCGCTGCGGGTCATGGCCCGCACGTCGAGGGCCTCGATCCGGATCGTCTCGAAGCGGCGGGCGATAGTGGTGCTGGCCTTTTCCACCCAATCTTTGCGACGGTCAGTCTCGCGGGCCCGCAGCCTAGCGATCGCCAGCTTCGTTCTCGCGCGCCGGTTCGAGCCCCGTTGCGCGCGGGCAAGCCTGCGTTGCAACACTTTCAACCGCATGGCCTCACCACCGGTCAAGCCCGGAGCATGCAGGAGCTCGCCGGTGGACAGGGCCGCCGACACGGCCACACCCCGATCGATACCGACCACGCTGCCGTCTTGTGGGCCGGTGATCGGGTCGGGCACGTGGGCGAACGCGATGTGCCAGCGGCCGGCCCGATCCCGGGTGATCCGGTAGGACTTCACCCCCTCGGGGACCGGGCGGCTCAGCCGGAACCGCACCCAACCAACCTTGGGCACCTGGACCTGCCCGTAGCGGCGGTTGAGCCGCACAACATGATGCGGTCTGACCGCCACCTGCCGGAATCCCTCATGCACACCGGCTTTGCGCCACGTCGGGCGCCGGTGAGTACCTGCAAAGAAGTTCCGCATCGCCTGAGCGAAATCCCGCAGCGCTTGCTGTTGCACGGTCTGCGACCCGGCCGCCAACCACGCGAAGGCGGCGCGAGCCTCGGTCAGCTGCGCAGCTTGTTCGTTGTAGCCAGGCGCTTTGCGGCCCGGCCGCCAATACCCCTGTTGCTCCACCGCCAGATTCCACACGAACCGGGCCTGCCGACAATGCTCGGCCAACGCCACCACCTGCTCAGCAGTGGGCAACAACCGGTAACGCGACACTCCCGAACGATAACCACACCCACCGACACGTCATTGAAAGGAGAGGTGGCGTTTCCTCCCGCAGCTAAAGCAGCGGGATTCCACGCCACAACAATCCGATGAACACACCGCCGGACTGCATCAACTTCCTGTCCGATGAGGAGATGACAACTCGTCTGATGGCCGAGGCCGCCGAGGCCGATCGCAAGACCATCCACGCCTGGCCGAGCGGGGCGACCAACCAGGCGGCGGCGTACATCGACGAACACCGCCCGTACTGACAGGGAGCACGCCAGGTGGCCGATCGCGAGGCACTGCCGGCCGCGCTCACGTGGCACCCGTCCGACCCGCTGACGGTGGTGATCGCTGAGGCTGATGTCGCCGAGCTCGCCGAGAAACTCGTCAGTGACCAGTGGTGGCGTGTCGATAATCTCCTGTCAGTGAACGGGATTCGCGTGAGCATGCGGGCGGATCAGTTCTGGAATGCACATCCGTTGGAGGCTCGCCCGGGCCCGGGCGAGGGAACAGCGTGGGTGGGACTTCACTTCCCCGGTTACATCTTGACCTGCAGCTTGCGGCGGGATGCTGCGCGTGACGTCGCTGCTGGGCTGACCGGGGAGTCCCCGGTCCGGGTGCCGGTGTTGTTCAGCTGCGAGCCGGATGACCAGGCCTGGCCGGACCCGGTGGTCGTGTACTTCAAGGCGCGCGGACGCTAGCCACCACCAGTCAGCTGGCCAGCGCAATGGACGGGTGCGCTATTCCAGTGGGATCGAGGTGCTCGGTCAACGAATCGCCGGGCTCGCTGCCATGGATGACTCCGCGCAGTCGGTCGCGGCTCGATGAGCGGGTTGACCGATAGGCGACTGGCGTCGGAGCCTGATGAGAATCGCGTCTTGCCCAGTGTCGTAATTTACGACATGATCGATGTGATGCGGGAACAGGCATGAGGCCACATCCCGCCCCTTGGAGGGAGAGTCATACGCATGGGTGCAATGACCGCAGCCGAAGTCCGAGCGATCCGAGAGGGGCTAGGCGTGACGGCCGAATGGCTGGCCGACTACGTCGATGTCCAAACCCGAACTGTGCAACGGTGGGAGTCCGGGCAGAACGAGATCAAGCCGTTCGCTGCCGAGGCAATTGCGATGCTCGAGGCGGATGCCCAGCGGCAAGTCGAAGCCCATGTAGAGGCGATGAGAGCCTTCCCGCCGAGCGGGTCGCCGGTGATGGTGATCGAGGACACCGGTCAGAGTGGCGATTGGCCGGCCGGTTGGCAGCGCATGATTGCGTTCCGTGTCCGTCAGCAGATTCCCACGCTACGGATCGTTGACACGAACAGCTATGACGGCCCTGCGTCTGAAGTTGTTCCGCTGAATGCGACGCAGCTGCGTCAGATCGGCGAGGCCTTGATCGACGCGAGTGACTTGCTGGCACGTAAATCGCTGGACGTGGAGTCGGCCGACGAAGAGGTCGCCGACCAGATCCGGCGCGAAGGCTTAGCTATTGGCCGGCGCGCCATCAACTACACCGAGGCTGCGTGGAAGGCGGACGGATGGGGCGCGTAGCGGTACTGCCGAATTGAGCCTCCGGCGGGACTCGAACCCGCACCGGTCGCGAGGTAGAAGCTCGCCGCTCTGTCCGTTTGAGCTACGGAGGCGGTGGAAGGTGGCGGAGGACAATGGAATTGAACCATCAGGCTGTTAGACCTGGCACGGGTTTCGAAGCCGCTTTGCACGCCGTGGCGCTGCCCTCCCTGACAGTGGTGGCATGTTGGGGAGCCGAATGCAGGACTCGAACCCGCACAATTCCTATTTACGAGATAGGCGCTCTGCCTGTTGAGCTAATCCGGCAGTGGTGAATCATGTGGTACCCCTGGAGAGAATCGAACTCCCATCCTCAGCTTCGTAAACTGGCGCTCTTTCCGTTGAGCTACAGGGGCATTCGGCGTTGGTTGTGCCCTTGGCAGGATTCGAACCTGCACCTTCTGGTTCCGGAAACCAGTGCTCTATCCGTTGCGCTACAAGGGCGTTGACACGGTTGGGGTGACGGGCGGGGTTTGAACCCGCAACGGCCGGGATCACAGCCCGGTGCTCTGCCATTTGAGCTACCGCCACAGCGGAAGTGAGGGGGCTCGAACCCCTAAGCGCGGTGGTGCCGCGCCGACGGCTTAGCAAGCCGCTGCATTACCGTTCTGCCACACTTCCCGATCGTTGGCTTGGTGGAGTACCGAGGACTTGAACCCCGCCATCCTGCGTGCAAGGCAGGCGCTCTGCCAGATGAGCTAGTACCCCGTGGCGACCCTGACGGGGCTTGAACCCGCGACCTCCACCGTGACAAGGTGGCGAGCTTCCGACTGCTCTACAGGGCCAAATGTGGTTGCCTGGAAGGGACTTGAACCCTCTACCTCCGCCTTATCAGAGCGGCGCTCTCACCAGGTGAGCTACCAGGCACGAGTGCCCCGTGCGGGACTCGAACCCGCTGCCCCGCTGTGAAAGAGCGGGAGACTAACCCATATCCGAACGGGGCGTAGGTGGTTGGTGCCGTTGGCACGGATCGAACGTGCTACCTCCCGGGCTTCACTCGGGTGCTCTCCCCTTTGAGCTACAACGGCGCGGGGGTGGTCCGTAGGAGGGTTGAACTCCTGCCGTCTGGTTGAGAACCAGGTGTGCTGCCGACTACACCAACGGACCGTGGGGTTGACCCCGTTTGGTGGACATCCTGAACGCTCGGCTGTGGCTGGGCAGGGAAGGATGGCACCTGATGGGTGCGAAGAGGAAGTCGTATACCCCGGCCTATCGGCGGGAGGCGGCGCATCTGGTGATCGATACCGGGCGCACGATCGCTGAGGTGGCCCGGGAGATCGGCGTGGGTGAACAGCTACTGGGCCGGTGGGTCGCGATCGAACGGGCGCAGATGACTGACCCGCCCACGGCGATCGATGCTGATGAGCGGGCCGAATTGGAGCGGCTACGTCGTGAGGTGGCCGAGTTGCGGATGGATCGGGAGTTCCTGAAAAAAGCCGCGGCCTTCTTCGCTGCGGAGAACTCGAACCCGCCGAGGCGTTCGAATTGATCCACGCGCAGAAGGCCACTGCAGGGATGCCGACCATCGCCCGGATGTGCACGTTGCTGGGGGTATCGCGGTCGGGCTACTACAAGTGGGTCACCGCGCTGCTGGCCCGCGCCGGCGGGCTGCTCAGTGGCCGGGCGGCGCGCCATGCCGATCTGGTGGTCAAGATCCGGGTCGCCCATGATGCCTGCGACCAGGTCAACGGTGCACCGCGGATCACTGCCGATCTACGGGCCGCCGGCGAAGTCGTTTCCCGCAAGACGGTCGCAAAATTGATGCGCCAGAATGGGATTCGCGGTATCAGTCCGCGACCGTGGACGCCGCCGACGACCATTAGCGGTGACGGGCCATGCACTGTTCCGGATCTGGTGGCACGCCGGTTCGATCGTGGCGAGCTAAACAAGGTATGGACTTCCGACATCACCTACCTGGCCACCGCAGAAGGCTGGCTGTACCTGTGTGCGGTCCGTGACGGCTGCTCACGCCGGGTCCTGGGATACGCGTTCTCTGACAGTCTGCACACCGATGTGGTCGAGCAGGCGTTGCGGCGGGCGGCGCTGTTCCGCACCCCTTCATTGGTCTCAGATGGGCCTGTCGAGGACCGGGTGATCTTTCATGCCGACCGTGGCTGCCAGTACACCTCGGCGCAGCTGGCCGGCGTCGCCACCGAGGTCGGGGTCCGGTTATCGGTCGGGCGCACCGGCATCTGCTACGACAACGCGCAACAGGAATCGTTCTGGTCAACCCTGAAAACCGAGTTTTACCAACGGTATACGTTTGACACCCGCCGCGAGGCGATCCTGGCGGTCAGCAACTGGATCGAGAACACCTACAACCGGTCACGTCGACACAGCAGCCTGGGCATGATCAGTCCGATAACCTTCGAGCGACAGCTCGCCACAACGGCCAACCAGGCCGCTTAACCGATGTCTACCAAACGGGGTGAACCCCAACCGGTGGTTGACCCGCCAGGATTCGAACCTGAACTAGCTGAACCAAAATCAGCGGTGCTGCCGGTTACACCACGGGTCAGTGTTGCGTTGCCCACCCAGGATTCGAACCTGAACTAGCTGAGCCAGAGTCAGCTGTGCTGCCGGTTACACCAGCGGGCATTGGTGCGTGCGGAGGGATTCGAACCCCCTGAGCCTGAGGGCAACTGGGTTACGGCCAGCCGCGACACTCCCGCGTCGCCGCGCACGCGTGGCTACCCCGGCAGGAGTCGAACCTGCAACCTACTCCTTAACGGGGAGCTGCTCTGCCAGTTGAGCTACGGGGCAATGGTGGGGTTGGGCGGGGCGGACGAGGTGATGAGGGTCGTCCGCCCCGCTGGCGGTGGGGTTGGTTCAGGCCATCGCGGGAACGCGGTAGCGGTCCCGCTCGCGGGGCTCGTAGGGCTCCCAGAGCAGCCGCATGCCGGCCTCGGCCGGGGTGCGGTTGTCCTTGTGGCCGTTGCACGGTCCGCAGGCGGCGACCAGGTTCAGCCAGGTGTTCTGGCCGCCCCGGGATTCGGGGAGCACGTGGTCGAGGGTGTCGCCGTAGCCGCCGCAGTAGGCGCAGGTGTAGCCGTCGCGCTGCAGTACTCCCTCGCGGGTGACTCGGTTGGTGGGCCGGTGCGGGACGTGGACGTATTCACGCAGGGCGACCGAGATGGGCAGCTCGATGCTGGTCGAGGGGCTGTGTATGTGTACGGCCGGGCTGTGGCGTTCGATCACGTAGACCGAGCCCCGCAGCAGCAGTCGGATGGCCTCCTGCCAGGTCACGTGGGTCAGCACGCGGTAGTCGGCGTTGTACACCGCGACGGTCTGCCGGCGGTGGTTGCGTTGGCGGAGCTGTCTCATGCCGCGTGCCTCCTCTCTGGTTGTTGTCGCGGACGAAATGTGGTTGCACGGGCAGGATTCGAACCTGCGACCTCTCGGGTTATGAGCCCGGCGGGCTGACCGAACTGCCCTACCGTGCAAGGTTTTTGGGCGTGCCCCTGGAGAGAATTGAACTCCCGGCATCCTGCTTGTAAGGCAGGCGCTCTCCCACTGAGCTACAGGGGCGAATGGTCGTCGGGAAGGCCGGATTTGAACCGACAACAACCCGCTCCCGAAGCGGGTGCTCTCCCAAGTTGAGCTACATCCCGTTTGGTCCTGCCTGACGCTGCGTGCCCGCTGTGCGCCCTGTCCACCCGCGGTTGGCGGGCGACTTGCTTGCGGTCCGGTGTGCACTCCGGAGTCGCTTGTGCAGGGTTTCGGCATCGCCGTCGCGATGCCTGGCACGGATGACAGGACTTGAACCTGCAGCCGGCGGTTTTGGAGACCGCTGCTCTACCAGTTGAGCTACATCCGTATGGAGCGGCCGGCGGGATTTGAACCCGCGTTGGCGGCTTTGCAGACCGCTGCCTAGCCTCTCGGCCACAGCCGCATCGGAGCCGTTGACGGGGCTCGAACCCGTTCTGTCAGTTTGGAAGACTGATGTGCAAACCTGTTACACCTCAACGGCATTGAAACATTTTTCGGTACGCCGTGAGGGTTTCGATCCCCCGTCCCCAGATTAAGAATCTGGTGCTATCCCAGCTCAGCTAACGGCGCATGGGTGGGTCGCCCGGGGCTCGAACCCGGAACTCATGGGTAAAAGCCAAGAGTGATACGCGATTTCACTGAACCGCCCCGAGTTTGATGCACACCGGTTTATTGGTGCGCAGCCTCTGATTGGGCTGTGCTCGTAGCGTAGTAGA